>DASXTS010000448.1:0-13956 GCA_036505275.1 Pseudonocardiaceae bacterium | reverse complement strand
ACGACCCGCGGGACGGCCGGCTGGCCAGGCGGCTGGTGGACGCCGGCCTGGCGCACCCGCTGTTCGACTCCGGCCCGTACCGGGCCGCCGACGTCACACTGGTGGTGCCGGTCAAGGACAACGCAGCGGGCCTCGCCGCGCTGCTGGCCAACACCGCCGAGATGGCCGACCGGATCGTGGTCGACGACGGCTCCGCGACCCCGCTGCCGCAGGCCACGCTGCGCAACCCGGCGCCGCGCGGCCCGGCCGCGGCCCGCAACAGCGGCTGGCGGCTGGCGGCTGGCGAGTTGGTCGCGTTCCTGGACTCGGACACCGTGCCGGAACCGGGCTGGCTGGACACCGTGCTGCCGCTGTTCGCCGACCCGCAGGTGGCCGCGGTGGCGCCGCGGGTCCGAACCGGGCCGGGCTCGACTGCGCTGGGCTCGACCGCATTGGGCTCGACCGCATTGGGCCGCTACGAGACCGACCGGTCCAGCCTCGACATGGGCGCCGAGCCGGCCGCGGTCCGCCCGCTGAGCCGGGTCAGCTACGTGCCGACCGCGGCGCTGGTGGTGCGCAGGTCGGCGCTGGCCGCGGCGGGCGGCTTCGACGAGCGGCTGCGCTTCGGCGAGGACGTCGACCTGGTGTGGCGGCTGGTGGCCCGCGGCCAGACCGTGCGCTACCAGCCGGCCGCGGTGGTGTGGCACGCCGCCCGCCCCGGCCTGCGGGCCTGGCTCCGGCAGCGCTACGACTACGGGACATCCGCCGCGCCGCTGTCCGCCAGGCACCCGGACAAGCTCTGCCCGGTGCGGATGTCCCGGTGGAGCGCGGCGGCCTGGGCGCTTGCCGCGGCCGGGCACCCGCTTGCCGGCCTGGCCGTCGCCGCGGTGACCGCGGGCCTGCTGCCGCGCAAGCTGCGCGGCCGCGGGCTGCCCTCCGCCGCGTCGCTGGGCCTGGCCGCCCGCGGCCACCTCGGCGCCGGCCGGCTGCTCGCCGACGCGGTCCGGCGGACGTGGTGGCCGATCGCGCTGCTCAGCCCGTTCGGCCGGCGGGTGCTGCTGGCCAGCCTGCTGCCGTGCCTCATAGCGGCGGCCGGCCGGCCACACGACCTGGACCGGCTGCGCTGGGCCGCGCTGCGCATCGCCGACGACCTGGCCTACGGCGCCGGGGTGTGGGCCGGCTGCCTGCGGCACCGTACGCTGCGCCCGCTGCGGCCGCGGTTCGCCGAGTGGCCCGGCCGGTCCGGATGAACCCGGCCGGCAATGGCGGTAGTTAAAGGCCCATTTCGACGGGGATGGTGGTACTTGGAGGCACGCCATTGCATGGACCTGGCTGGACTGCGCTCGCCGCAGCTCGCGGGGGTTTCCCCGGTGCTCGCGGTGCCGCTCGGCGCCACCGAGCAGCACGGCCCGCACCTGCCGCTGGGCACCGACACCGCGATCGCCGTCGAGCTCTGCCGCCGGCTCGCGGAGCGCCTTCCGCGGGTGCTGGTGGCGCCCGCTGTGCCGTACGGGTCAAGCGGCGAGCACGCCGCCTTCCCGGGCACCCTGTCCATCGGCCGGGCGGCCGTCGAACTGCTGGTCGTCGAGCTGGTGCGCTCCGCTGACGCATTCGCCGGCGTGGTGCTGGTCAGCGGGCACGGCGGCAACCTCGAACCGCTCGGCGCGGCCGTAGGCCTGCTGCGCTCCGAGGGTCGCCGGGTGCTTGCCTGGCTGCCGGACGGGCCGCCCACCGACAGCCACGCCGGCCGTACCGAGACCTCGGTGATGCTCCGGCTGGCCCCCGGCGGGGTGGCGCTCGGCGACGCCGAGCCGGGGGACAGCACGCCGCTGCCGCGGCTGCTGCACCGGCTGCGCCATGGTGGCCTCGCCGCCGTCAGCCCGAACGGCGTGCTCGGCGACCCGACCGGCGCCGACGCATCCGAGGGCGAGCGCATCCTGCAACGCTGGGCCGACTCCCTCACCGCCCGGGTACGCGCCTGGCTTGCTGCGTGGTGAGTGGTAAATGGTGCTTCAGCACCATTTACCACTCACCACCCGAGCGTAGCGAGGGCATTCGGTCTTCGATCCCCACGGTTGGTGTCGGCCGGTCGGAGGACGCCGTCGGGTGGCCGGCTAGTTCCGTGTCGTCCATCGGCCAGAACGCTGCCGAACCCGTAGTCAGCGGCCGGACCAGCCCCGATGCTTCAGGTGCGGTCATCGAATGGGCCGCCACAGCACGGCGAAGAAACCTCCGGGGTCGGCGACCACAGGAAGGGGGGCTTCGTCACCACACCCGACTCCACTGGAGGAACTCCGTCATGCGCAAGATCAGCAGGAAGGCCAAGATCGTCGTCGCCAGCTCCGTTGCCCTCACCGCCCTCGGCGGTGGCGTGGCGTTCGGCTACTGGTCCACCACCGGCTCCGGCACCGGCACGGCGAACTCCTCGGCCGGCGCCGCCAACCTGACCGTCGCCCAGGGCGACGCGCCGACCGGCCTCGCGCCGAGCGTCGCCCCCGTGTCCGTGCCCGGCACCATCACCAACAACGCTCCCAACTCCGCGTACGTGAACCAGTTCACGGTCCAGATCACCGGGGTGGATGCAGCTCACGCCGCCGGATGCAGCGCCGCCGACTACGGCCTGACCACCGGAGACGTGGCGCTCGTCAAGTCCAGCGCGGTGCAGGTGCTCGCGCTTCCCGTCGCGGATGAGCTCAACAGCGGCGAAACCGTGAACTTCCCCGCGTTCAAGATCGGCTTCGCGAACGACCCCGGCAACGTGCAGGACGGCTGCAAGGGGGCCGTGCCGCAGCTGAGCTTCTCCACCAACTGATCGCCGACCGGGGGGTGGGGCGGGATGTGCCGCCCCACCCCTGATCCGGTTCACCTATCAACGGGATCGAGGACGCGATGAGGACGGCGAGGGGCGCACGGAACCTCGTGCTGGCGCTGCTGGGGGTGCTCACCCTGGGGCTCGCCGGCGGCGCGGTCGTGTACGCGGCCGCGGGCAAGCCGGACTTCACCCTGGGCGTGAACCCGGTCAGCCAGTCGGTGCAGCAGGGCCAGCAGGCCGTCTACTCGGTGACGGTGACCGCGACGGGCGGGTTCACCGGCGCCGTCGCGCTGTCCGCCACGGGCAAGCCGAGCGGGTCAACGGTCGGCTTCTCCCCGTCGACCGTCACGCTGTCCTCGTCGGCCAGCTCCGGCACCTCCACGCTGACGGTGACGACGGCCAGCAGCACGCCCGTCGGGACCTACCAGATCACGATCACCGGGGTCAGCGGCAAGCTCAGCCACTCGACCACGGTCTCCCTCACGGTCAACTACGCGCTCTCCCAGTCCTTCTCGCTGTCCGTGACACCGGCCTCGGTCACCGTGCCGGCCGGGTCCACCGCCGTCTACACCCTCACCATCACCCGCACAAACTTCACCGGCCCGGTCACCCTCGGCGTCGCCGGCGGGTTGCCGGCCGGCGCCGCGGCATCATTCAGCCCCAACCCAACGACCGGTGGCTCCACCACGCTGCAGATCAGCACGAGCGCGACGGCCACCCCGGACGGCACCTCCACGATCTACGTCGTCGGCTCGGCCGCGATCGGCTCCAGCACCCGGTACGCGTACGCGCAGGCTCAGCTCGTGGTCAGCGCAAGCAGGAAGCCGTTCGCCATCACCGGCGACCTGCCGGCCAGGCTGGCCCCCGGCGTCGCACCGGTGCCGCTCGACCTCGTCCTGCAGAACCCGAACAACCAGAGCCTGGCGATCACGAACCTGACCGTGACCGTCGCCGGCACCAGCGCGGGCGCCGCGTGCGATTCGAGCAACTTCACCGTCGTGCAGTTCACCGGCCCGTATCCGGTGACCGTTGCGGCCGGGCAGACCGCGTCGCTGTCGCAGCTCGGCGTGCCGTCCGCGTACTGGCCGCGGGTCGGCATGCTCGACCTGCCCCGCAACCAGGACGCCTGCAAGGGCGTGAGCATCACGCTCAGTTACTCCGGCGCCGGACAGGGGGCCTGACCATGCGAGCCATCACCGTCCGGGTGCTGCTCGGCGCCGCCGCGCTGTCGCTGGCCTGCGCCGGCGTCGCCCAGGCCACCTGGTCCACCACGGCGTCCGGCGCGGGCTCGGCGAGCACCGGCACGATGACCATCTCCGGCGAGGCGCTGGCCGGTGAGACGCCGAGCAGCACGCTGTACCCCGGCGGTGTCGCGGACGCCATCCTCAAGATCCGCAACCCGAACGCCTTCCCGGTGCAGGTCGTGGGGATCACCGCGACGACCACCCCACAGGCCGGCAATGGCTGCTCCCCGACGGGGGTCAGCTTCACCGCGCCAACCGCGTTCTCGGACCCGCAGTTCACCCTGCCGGCCGACCAGTCCAGGGTGCTGCACCTCGCCGGCGCGATGGCGATGGACACCACCTCGGCCAGTGCCTGCCAGGGCCAGGCGTTCTCCCTCCTAGTCACGGTGACGGTGCAGAAGTGATCTCGCTACGGATTGGCAGGCGCGGCGCGCTCGCGATGGCGGCCGCCGTCGCGTTCGTCGCCTCGGTCGGCGGCGTCGCGTGGGCCTACTGGACCGCACAGGCAGCAGGCGTGGCCACCTACTCCAACGCCGACTCCGTCGGCACCGGCAACCAGCCGGCCGCCACCGTGACCGGCACCTCGGTGAGCCTGAGCTGGCCGGCGAGCACCACCACCGCCGCCGGTCGCGCCGTCGGCGGCTACCTGGTCAACCGCTACCCGGCGGCATCCGGCGGCACCGCGACCGGCGCCGCCCAAGGAAGCTGCGCCGCGGTCCCGGTCACCGCGCTGACCTGCACCGAAACCGGCGTGCCAGCTGGCACCTGGTACTACACCGTCACCCCGGTGCTCAGCGCCTGGCGCGGCACCGAGAGCCCGCGCAGCACCGGAGCCATGGTCGGCGTGCAGACGTTCACGCTGTCCTGGCCGGCCGGCACCACCGCGCTGACCGCAGGTAGCGGCACCACCCTGACCATCACCGCCAGGACCGGCGAGCAGACCGACACCGGCTACACCGGCGCACACACCCTGACCTTCGCCGGCCCAGGCACCGCGCCGAACGGCGCCGCGCCGTCCTACAACAACGGCAACGCCTCGGTGACCTTCACCGCGGGCGTCGCGACCGTGCCGGTCACCCTGGTGAAGGCCGAGACGGTCACCCTGACCGTCACCGCGGGCCCGGTCACCGGCAGCATCGCGGTCACCATCAACCACGGGGCCGCGACCCAGTTCCTGGTGCCCACCCCATCGAGCGCCACCGCCGGCACGGCGCTGCCCATCACGCTGACCGCGGTGGACGCCTACAGCAACACAGCCACCGGCTACGCCGGCCAGAAGACGCTCACCTGGTCCGGCCCTGGCACCGCCCCGGATGGGCACGCCCCCGGCTACCCGGCCAACCCCGTCACCTTCAGCTCGGGCGTCGCCGCCAACCTGCCGGTGACCCTCTACCGCGCCGAGAGCACCATGCTCACCGCAGGGGCCGCAACGGTGACCGGCACCTCCGGCACGTTCACCGTGCTCGCAACGTCCTTCACCCGGCTCGCCATCGCCACGCCGGGCAGCCAGACCGCGGGCACGGCGTTCACCGCCACCCTGACCGCGCTCGACGCCTACCAGAACCCGGTGGCCGCCGGCACCCAGACCCTGAGCTGGGCCGGCAGCCCGGGCAGCTCGCCCAGCGAGGCCCAGCCGAGCTACCCGGCCACCGCCACCTTCTCGGCGGCCGGCACGGCCACCGTGCCGATCACCTTGGTCAAGGCCGAGGCCGCGGTGCTGCGGGTGGCCGTCGGCACCATCACGGCCAGCTCCGGCACATTCACCGTCAGCCCCGCCGCGGCGGCCCGGCTGGCCTGGTCACACGTGACGGTCTCCAGCTCGTCGGCCACCATCGGCTCGCCGTGCCTGTTCACGTGCGCGGTCGCCAAGCTCGACACCGGCCAGACTTTCACCGCCAACATCAGTGTCACCGACACATACGGCAACACCGTGAACGCGATCGGCAGCGGGCACACAGTGACCGTCAGCGCGGACAGCGCGTCGTTCATCGCACCGGCGTCCGGCACCTCGGTCACGCTCACCATCAGCGCCACCGGGCCGGCCGAGTCCACCCAGCAGCTGACCTTCCGGGTGCCGAACAAGAGCACGAGCACCCTGACCGCCAGCACCTCGGCGGGCCCGGCCTACCCGAACGCCACGGCCACCATCAGCAAGAACTGACCGGCAGCGCGGCCAGGGCGTCCACCTCGTCGCCCATGGCGTTGCTGTGCGCCAGCAGCAGCTGCCGCACGGCGGGCAGCGTCCACCGGTAGCCGGCGATCTCGTCCAGCACAGCGAACATCGGCCCGGTCATCCGGTCGCGGTTGGCCTCGTACTCGCGCAGCGCGGCCGTCTCGTCCGCTCCGGCCAGCAGGGCGCCGGCCGCGCGGGCCAGCAGCTCGGCGTCGCGCAGCGCGTCGGTGATGCCGTGGGCGCCCAGTGGGTCCAGGTACTGGCCGGCATCGCCGACCAGCGCCCAGCCGAGACCGCTGGGCCGGCGGACGTAACCGGGCAGGCCGGGGAACGCCCGCAGCCGGCTCGGCGGCTGGCCGGCCTGCAGACCCGGAATCACGTCGCCGACGACCTCCTTGAGCAGCCGCAGGTAACCGGCCGCCAGGTCGCCGGCGATCTCGTCGCCGAACCGGGCCGTCGTCGTGCCCGCGAAGACGCACACCTTGCCGTCGTTGGTAGGGATCAGCCCCGCGGCCGCGCCGGGGCGGTAGAGCCACTCGTAGCCGGCGACGTCCAGGCCGGCCCAGTACCCGTACACGGCGGCCGCCGAGCCGGTACCGGTCCACTGCGTTGCGGCGCCGGCCTCGCGGGCCACCATCGACCGCTTGCCGTCGGCCCCGACGGTGAGCCGGCCGTGCGCCCGCACCGGGCGGCCCCGGCGGTCCCGGCCCACCACGCCCACCACCCGCCCCTCGGGGTCGCGGTCCAGGCCGGTCACGTTGACCCCGAACCGCACCTGCGCCCCGGCGGCTACGGCGGCGTCCACCAGCACCCGGTCCAGCAGGGTGCGGCGCGGCGCGTACAGCGCGTCCACCCCGGCCGACGGCTTGATCGGCACCGTGGTGCTCTCGTCGCCGTAGTGGAACCGCACCTGCCGGATCGCCGGGGTGCCCGCCGCGGCGATGTGATCCAGCAGACCCCACCGTTGCAGCTGGAGCACACCGCCGCGCATCAGCGCGTGGGTGGAGAGGGTGTCCGAGCCCCTGGCCGCCCGGTCCAGCACGAGAACCCGGTGGCCCTGGCGGGCGAGCAGCATGGCGGTGGCCGCGCCGGCGCACCGGGCGCCGACGATCACAACGTCGAACCGCTCCGGCGCGCTCATTCCGGGTGCCCCTCGCCGCTGGCTGCTGCGATCGGCCGGCCCACGGTGAGCAGCCGCCGCAGCTCCGGGTCCACGCTGGTGCGGTAGCCGGCATCCGGCTCGGCCCCCACCGCGTCGATCACCGTGCTGAAGAAGCACCGCGCCGCCGCGGCCAGCACCACCTGAAAGACATCCAGATCGGACAGCCCGTGCCGGCGCAGGATGTCGACGTCCGCGGCGGTGACCGAGCTCGCGTCGGCGGCGACCTTGGCGGCGAAGTCCATGATCGCCACGTCGGTGTCGTCCAGCCCGGCGTCGTGGTGGTCCGCGGCAATCCGCCGCACCGTCTCGGCGTCGTGGAACCGGTCCCGCAGCAGCGTGCCGTGGGCGAGCGCGCAGTAGCTGGATCGCAGCTGCAGCGCGGCGGCCAGGGTGGCCAGCTCATAGCGGCGGAGATCCATGCCGGCCTTGATCGTGGTGTTCAGCTCCGCCCAGGCGCGGTACACCTGCGGCCGCAGCGCGAACACCCTGGCGAAGTTCGGCAGGTAGCCGAGGCGGGCGCGTTCGGCGTCGAAGAGCCGGCCGACGGCGTCCGAGTCCAAGCCGCCGGCCGCCGCTTCGGTGGGGGTGTCCAGGTACGACATCAGCCCGCGTCGATCTCGATGGTGACCGGCACCCGGTTGGTGATCACGTCGTAGACCGCCGACCGGGCCCTGGACTGCTCGACCAGCGCGCGCAGCTTCTCGGCCGGAGCGTCGCCCTTGACCGTGAGCCGGACGGTGATGTTCTGGTAGCCGTTGCGGACCTCGGGGTTCAGGCCGAGGATGCCGTTGAGGTCGATGTCGCCGGACACCGTCGAGCGGACCTCGGTGAGCCGGATGCCCCTGGCCGCGGCGATGTTGGCCAGCCCGGCGGTCAGGCAGCTGGCCAGCGCGTGCAGCACGAACTCCACCGGGGTGGGGCCGTTGTCGCGGCCGACCAGCACGGCCGGGTGGTCGGCGTCGAAGGTGAAGCTGCGCTCGTGGGTGCGCTCCGCGCCGACGCCGTAGAAGCCGTGGATGGTGCCGCGGCTGTGGGTGCCGGTGACCCACTCGCTGCCTGCACGGAACTGGAACTTGGCCGCCTCCGGCGCGGCCTTCACCGCGTCCAGGGTGGCGAACAGGGTGGCGGTGTCGACGCCATTGCGGGTGGATTCGACGGTAGCGGTCATTCTGGTGCTCTCCTTGGGGTGTCGGGTGTGGTCAGGCGCAGGCGAACTCGTGTTCGTCAGGCACCCGTCGGGCGGCCAGTTCGGCCGCCTGGACGTCAAAGGCTCGGCTCAGCCGCTTCTGCAGCGCGACGAACTGTGCCACCGGCGGGTAGGCGGCCAGCGCGCAGGTCAGCTCGAGGACCTCGCGCAGGGCCCGGTCGCGCTGGCGTTGGTAGTGAGCCACAGCGGTGCGCTCTTCGGCCTCGCCGCGCAGCACCCGGTGCAGGGCGACGGCGAGCAGTTCGGCGTCCCGGTAGGCGTCGCTGATGCCGTGGCCGGTGACCGGGTCGCGGTGGTACCCGGCGTCGCCGACCAGCGCCCAGCCGGGGCCGTGGGCTCGGCGTAGCTGGTTGGGGGAGCGCAGCATGCCGGTGACCGGCGAGGTGCGTCGCCCGGCGCCCAGCCGGGCCGCCAGCTCGGGCGCGGCCAGCCGCAGTTGCGCGGTGAACGCCTCGGCTCGGGACGCCGCCCGGCGGCGGGCCGCGCGGGCGTCCGCCGCCGGGCTGCCGATCCAGACGCACGCCTCGCCGTCGTGGGTGGGGAACACCCCGGCCAGCGCGCGGTCGGCGAGGAAGAGCTCGATGCCGTGCCACGGCAGGCCGGCGAAGTAGGCGTACTGAACGGCGCCGCCGTCGCCGCGATACTCGATCACCTCGGCACCCACCGAGCGGGCCACCCGCGAGCCCAGGCCGTCGGCGCCCACCACGAACCTGGCGTCGATCTCCACCGGCGCGCCGGCGCGGTCGTGCCCGTACACCCCGATGGCCCGGCCTGCGTCATCCAGCCGGACCCCGCCGACCGTGACGCCCATCCGGACGCGCACGCCGGCTCGCGCGGCCGCGTCGGCGACGAGGGTGTCCAGCACATGGCGGCGGGGCGCGACGAGCAGGTCGACCCCTGCCTTGTGCTTCACCGGCTTGGCGATCGACTCGCCGGCCGCGGTGAACGTGACGCGGCGGATGGCCGGCGCGCCACTGGCCAGCACGGTGTCCAGCAGCCCCCAGCGGTGCAGCTGGACCACGCCGGGGCGGGCGATCTGGTGGGTGGACACCGTGTCGGCCGGGAACACCGCCCGGTCGAGCAGCAGCACGTCGTGCCCGAGCCGGCCGAGCAGCAGCGCGGTGGCCGCGCCGGCGGCCCTGGCACCGACGACGACCACGTCGGGGCGGTGGCGGTGCTGCTGGCCGCGGCGCATCACGGCCGTGCCTCGTACACGATGTTGAACGGGGTCTGCGCGACCCGGCGGAACCGGCGGAACCCGGCGTCGGTCGCCAGCCGCCGCACCGGCTCCTCGCCGGCCTGCGCGCCGAGCGAGTAGCCACCGTCCTGGGACAGCGCGTTCGGCACGCACAGGAACGCGGAGAGCGAGTAATACACCCGGCCGACGGGGTTGAGGTTGTCGCTCACCGTCTCGCCCGCGGCCGGTTCCACGATCATCCACGTGCCGTCGTCGGCGAGCTGCAGCCGGATCCGCCTGGCGGCGCCGAGCGGGTCGCCGAGGTCGTGCAGGCAGTCGAACGTGGTGACCAGGCCGTATGGGCCGCCATCGAAAGCCTGCGCGCTGGCCACCTCGAAACGGACCCGGGCATGCAGGCCCGCGTCGACGGCGCGCCGGCTGGCCGTCTCGATCGACGGGCCGTGGTAATCGGAGCCGGTGAAGGTCGAGTTCGGGAAGGCTCTGGCCATCAGGATGGTGGACGCGCCGTGCCCGCAGCCCACGTCGGCGACCCGGATGCCGCCGCGCAGCCGCGCAACCACGCCGTCCAGCGCGGCCAGCCAGCCGCCGACCAGGTTCGCGGTGTAGCCGGGGCGGAAGAAGCGCTCGCAGCCGTCGAACACGTCCTCGTCGTGCCGGTACCAGCCGAACCCCGCACCCGAGCGGAACGCGTCGGTGATCTCCGGTTCGGCCTTCAACGCGCCGAGGACGAGCTGGAACGCGCCGGGCACGAACGCCGGCCCGTCCGGGTCGGCCAGTGCGTACGCCTGCTCCTCGGTCAGCGAGTACGTGCCGGTCTTGGGGTTGTACTCGACGTACCCGCCGGCGGCCTGCCCGCGCAGCCACTCCTCGACGTACCGCGGCGCGGTGCCGGTGCGCTCGGCCAGCTCCTGCGGCCCGAGTGGCCGGTCGGCGAGCGCCCGGTAGAGACCGAGCCGGTCGCCGATCACCACGCAGCCGCCGGCCATCGTGGCGCCGAGATCACCGACCACCCGCCGGAGGAACTCCGTGAGACGATCCTCGTCGACCGCCATGACCACTCCTCGACCCGACACGTGCATTTCGTCCGCCGTGATTTCTACGTGGTGTGACCGGCGCGGGAATCGGTCGTCACTACCGAGGTCGGGCCGCGGCATTACCTATGTCGGACCGCGTCACCTACCTGGCTCCTGCCTGGCTCCCACCGACGGCCGTCGTTACCTGGGCCGGCGCGTGACAGAATCGTGATCAATGGGTCGGCCGATTCTGGAACGCGAGCGGGAGCTCGCCGAGCTTGGTGCCGCCGCCAGGCAGGCCAAGGGCGGCGACGGCTCGATCGTCCTCATCGTCGGCGAGGCTGGTATCGGCAAGTCCAGCCTGGTAGGCGCGGTTCGCTCGGTGCTGCCGGCCGAGGGGCGGCGGCTGCTGGTCGGCTACTGCGATGACCTGGCCACCCCGAGGGTGCTCGGGCCGTTGCGCGACCTGGTGGGCAGCGTGGGCACCGCGCTGACCGAGGCGCTGGAGTCCGGCGACCGCGGCCGGGTGATCGACGCCCTGCGCGCCGAGCTGGACTGGCCGGGGCATCCGACCGTGCTCGTCATCGAGGACGTGCACTGGGCCGACGAGGCGACCCTGGACGTGCTGCGGTTCCTGGCCCGCCGGCTCGCCACCATGCCGGTGGCGCTGGTACTGACCTACCGCGACGAGCAGCTCACCGTCGACCACCCGCTGCAACAGCTCCTCGGACTGTCCGCGGCCGCCCCGCGGCTGCGGCGGCTGCGGCTGGCCCGGCTGTCCGCGCAGGCGGTACGGAAGCTGGGCGAGCAAACCGGGCTGGACACCGACGAGGTGTTCGCGGTCACCTCCGGCAACCCGTTCTTCGTCGCCGAGGTGCTGGCGTCCGGCGACCTCCGGACAGTGCCGCCCACCATCGCCGAGGCGGTCCGGGCCAGGCTGCGCGACCTCGACGGACCCACCCGCGACGCCATCGAGCGGCTCGCGGTCGTGCCGTCCGCCGTGCAACGGTGGCTGGTCGAGGCCGTCGTGCCCGGCGGCCTGGCGTCGCTCGCCGCGGCCGAGCAACGCGGCGTGCTCACCGTGTCCCCGAACCGGATCACCTTCCGGCACGAGCTCTTGCGCCGGGCCATCGTGGACTGGATGCCGGCGGCCCGGCGGGTGGCGTGCAACCAGGCCGTGCTGGCCGCCCTGCTGGCCCGGCCCGGCGGTGCCGACCTCTCGCGGATCATGCACCATGCCACCGAGGCCGGCGACGACCAGGCGATCATCGAGTACGGGCCGGCCGCCGCGCGGGAGGCGGTCGCCGCCGGATCACACCGCGAGGCCGTCGCGCACTACCGGGCCGCGCTGGACCACCGGGCGGCGTACCCGCTGGCCGAGCAGGCCGAGTTGCTGCAGGGGTACGCCGTCGAGTGCTACACCACCGGTCTGGCGGATCTTGCTGTGCGGGCACAGCAGGACGCTGTGCGCCTGCGCCGCGACCTCGGCAGTCCCCGCGAGGTCGGCCTTGGCCTGCGCTGGCTCTCCCGAATGCACTGGTGGGCCGGCAACCGCCCGGCGGCCGAGGCCGGCGCCGCCGAGGCGATCGAGATCCTGGAGCGCGCCGGCGACCGGCACGCCCTCGCGATGGCGCTGAGCAACCAGTCCCAGCTGCACACCCTCGCCGGCCGCCGCGCCGAGTCCATCGCCGTCGGCGAGCGGGCCGTGGCCATGGCGCGGGACACTGGTGACGCCGGCCTGCTCTCGCACGCCCTGAACAACGTCGGCTTCGCGCGCTGGGACGACGGGCAGCCGCAGGGGCGGGCCATGCTCGAGGAGAGCCTCGCTGTCGCCCTGCGGGCGCGGGAGGTCGAGCACGCCTGCCGGGCCTACGTGAACATCGTGTGGCACCTGCTGGACGACCTCGAGCTCGACGACGCCGCCCGGTTCCTCCAGGCCGGCATCGAACTGGCCGACAACGCGGAGTTCCTCGGCTTCCTGCGCTACCTGTACGTGACCCGCGGCATGCTGCACCTCGCCCGCAGCGAGTGGGACGACGCCGAGCGCGCGGCCCGCTGGGCCGTCGACGCCCAGCCCATCATGCGCTGCCCGGCCCTCGTCGTCCTCGGCCGGGCGCAGATCCGGCGCGGCCAACAGGCTGGCGCCGAGCTGATCGCGGAGGCCTGGGAGATCGCCAAGAAGCTCGGCGAGCCCCAGCGCATCGCCCCCGCGGCGGCCGCGCTCATCGAAGCGGCGTGGCTGATCGGCGACGCGCCGGTCGCGGCCGGCACAGTCGCGCCGGCCGCTGCCTCCGCCGCAGCCGAGGTGGCCGACTGGTACGACGGCGTGCACCGTTTTGGCAGCCCGGCCAACGCCGCCGAACTCGGATACTGGGCCCGCCTCGCCGGCCTGCCCGTGCCCGTCGCCGAGTGCGATCATCCCTACGCCACGCTCGCCGCCGGCCAATGGCGAGCCGCCGCCGACCGGTGGCAGCGCGCCGGCTGCCCCTACCAGCATGCCACCGCGCTGGCCCAGAGCCCCGACCCCGACGACCTCATGCAGGCTCTGATCACCCTGGACGCCCTCGGCGCCGAACCCCTCGCCCGCCGGGTGCGCCTTCGGCTGCGCGAACTCGGCGTCACCCGCATCCCGCGCGGCCCGATGCCGGCTACCCGCAGCAACCCGGCCGGCCTCACCGGGCGGCAGGTCGAGGTCGTCCGCCTGATCGCCGAGGGTCTGAGCAACGCCGAGATCGCGGCCCGCCTCATGCTCTCCGTCCGCACCGTCGACACCCACGTCGCCGCCATCCTGGACAAGCTCAACGCCCGTACCCGCCGCGACGCCGCCACCCAGGCGACCGCCCTGGGCCTCGTCGCCAGGCGGTAAGGACAAGCGCCGAGGGTATGCGCTAATTTCGTGCGCCCATCGACGCATGGTGCCAGGGCCACCATGTGCTCAGGATGGATGGCCGACATCCCGTTCAGCCGCGGATCGCTGCGCGCCCGGCTCAATCTCTCCGTCAGCGACACCGGCATGATCGACGGCCTGCTCGCGCTGGCCACCTCGACCGGAGGCTGACCGCCCATGTCACCGTTAGAAGGGCGTCAGAGTGGCGGTGGTTCGGCGTATTGGGCGTATTCAGGGATGGGCTCGGCGATGGGTTCGGCGCGGCGGGTGTAGCGGATGCC
>DASXTS010000447.1:0-14356 GCA_036505275.1 Pseudonocardiaceae bacterium | reverse complement strand
AATGACCAGCGCGTCGAACTCGTCGGTCCGCACGTCGGCGATCGCCAGGTCGGTAACTGTGCGGTGGCCCTTCTTCCCCTTCACCTCGGCGCCGCGCCGCAGTCCGATGGCGGCGGTCTGGTGGCCGGCCTCCTGCAGCCGCTGCCACGGCTCGGTGAACTCGGAGTCTTCGTAGAGATCGGCGAGGATGAACGCGACATGTGCCATATCTCGTTCCGACCCGCTTGGGAGCGCAATGACACCGCTTGTGACGCTCACGGCGGTCGACGACCGCAACAGGCTCGGCCAGGAGACGTCGCCGGCGCTGCTGGCCGAGACGGGCGGGCATGCCCCGCGCAGGGTGGACCGATGAACCGGGTGCGACGGCACGACGCGGACGCCGGCGGCGACCCCGAGATCTTGGCGGCGAAGGCCGCGCTGCGCGCCGAGGTGTGGGCGGCGCTGACCGCGGGGAAGGTGGCGCGGTTTCCCGGTGCCGCGAACCGGATCTCGAACTTCGCCGGTGCGGAGGCCGCCGCGGAGCGGTTGCGCGGCCTGCCGGAGTGGCGGCGGGCGGCCACCGTGAAAGCAAATCCAGACTCGGCCCAGCTTCCGGTGCGTCAGCGGGCCTTGGCCGACGGCAAGACGGTCTACATGGCGGTGCCCAAGATGACGCAGGAGCAGCCGTTCTTCCTGCTCGACCCCGACCGGCTCGCCGACCCACCGCGCACCGCCGCCTCGATCGCCGGCGCGGCTCGGTCGGCGCGCCTGGTCCGCGTCGATGAGCTGGAGCCGGTCGACCTGGTGGTGAGTGGGTGCGTGGCGGTCGGCGCGGACGGTGCCCGGCTCGGCAAGGGCGGCGGGTTCGCCGACCTCGAGTTCGCCCTGGCCAGCGCCGCGGGGTTGATCACGCCGGCGACGGTCGTCGTGACGACCGTGCACGAACTGCAGGTGCGGCCGCGCGGGATCGTGCCGACGGCGCCGCACGACGCCCCGGTGGACCTGATCGTCACTCCGGAACGAGTGATCGACTGTCGGGCGGTACGCGGCCCGCGGCCGCGAGGCGAGATCCGATGGGACGAGCTGACCGAGGCGAAGATCGCCGCAATCCCGCTGCTCAGGACGCTCCGGGCAGCAGCGACGGACCACCCGACATGACCCTGCGCGACTCGCCACGTGATCACCAAGCAGGCCGTCGACGCGATCGTCAACGCTTGCTGGGCTGGTGTGCGTGGTAGGTCTCGCATGTCAGATTGAGCAGTTCGGGTAGGTGGGCGGGTGGGTCGTCCTTCCACCAGGCGAGCCAGACCGGTATGGGTTGGGCGTCGCGGACGGTGCGGTAGGCCACGCCTGGTCGGGGGTTTTGGTTGGCGGTGGCTTCGGAGGTAATGCCGACGGCTTGGCCCGCGGCGATGAGGGTGAGCCATTCGTCGACGCCGTGAGTGGTGCGGATCGCTGCGGGCGCGGCGTCTGGTTGCCACAGGGTCGGGGTGGTCGTTCCGGTGAGGCTGTCGATTGCGATGATGTATTCGGCGAGGTCGGTCAGGCGTACCGGGCGGCGGCGCCTGGCCAGCGGGTTGTCTGTGGCCACCGCGGCAACGCGGGCTTCGGTTCCGACCAACGCGGTGTCGAAGCGGGGGTCGACCAGGGGTCGGCGGATCACCGCGACGTCGGCCGCGCCTTCGCTCAGCCCTGCGGTGGGCGTGTTGGACTGCACGAACACCAGCGGCAGCTGGGGATGGGCGGCGGCCCAGGTTTTCTGCAGGCGCCTGGTGTGCTTGCCCAGTGCTGCCCAGGCGTAGCCGATGCGCAGCTCGGTGCGGGACTGCTCGAGGATCCGTTGCAGGTGGGCGACCTCGTCGAGCACTCGGCGCGCGGCGGCGAGCACCTGGGTGCCAACGGCCGTGAGGCCAAGGTGGCGGGTCGTGCGCTGCAGCAGGCGAGCGCCGAGCGCTGCCTCCAGGGCGGCGACGGAGCGCGAAACGGCCGCCTGGGAGATTCCCAGGGCCGCGGCGGCATCGGTGAACGTTCCGGCATCGACCACGGCGACGAACGTCCGCAGCTGGCGTAGCTGCACATCCATACCGTCAGCGTATAGATGTAATAGCTTGTGCATTTCTTGTACCGGTTGGTGTGGCCGACACTGAGCTGGTGATCACGAACGCCGCCGGCGATGCCCCCGTTCACCCCGCCGACCGGCCGCTCGGGGACGGTCGCTGGTCACTGCTCGGCGGCCTCGTGACGATGATCGGCAGCGGCGCGAGCAACCAGGCCGGGGCCGCCATCGGGGCCCAGGCCTTCGCCACGATCGGCCCCGCCGGTGTCGTCGCGGTCCGGCAGTTCGTCGCGGCCGCGGTCCTGCTCCCGGTAGCCCGCCCGAACCTGCGCCGCTTCGGGTGGGGACAGTGGTGGCCGACGCTGCTGCTCGGGCTCGTCTTCGCCACGATGAACCTCAGCCTGTATGTCGCGATCGACCGCATCGGGCTCGGCTTGGCCGTCACGCTGGAGTTCCTCGGCCCCCTCGCCGTCGCCCTGGCCGGCTCACGAACCAGGCTCGACCTGATCTGCGCGGTGGGCGCCTGCGCCGGCGTGTACGTCCTGGTCCTACCCGGGCCGGCCAGTGACTACCTCGGGGTGTGCCTCGGCCTGCTGGCCGCCGGGTGCTGGGCGGCCTACATCCTGCTCAACCGCCTCGTTGGGACACGCCTGCCGGGCCTGCAGGCACCGGCGACGGCGACCCTGGTGTCGGCGTTGCTCTACCTGCCCGTCGCGGCCACGCTGACCGCACAGGGACGACTGGGCGGCACCGGCATCCGCTACGCCTTGGCCGCGGGCCTGCTCAGCTCGGTCGTGCCCTACGCCGCCGACCTGATCGCCCTGCGCCGCGTGCCCGCACGCTTCTTCGGCCTGTTCATGAGCATCCAACCGGTGCTCGCCGCACTCGCCGGCCTCGTGCTCCTCGGCCAGATCCTGCAGCCGTACGAATGGGCCGGGATCAGCATCATCGTGGCCGCCAACACCCTGGCAGTCCGCTCCACCTCCGCCGCAACACCACCCTCGACCAACAAGCCCGCCGTTCGCCGAAAGAACGCTGCCACCGCGAGGGCGCCAGCTAAGGCGGAGCACCTCCTCACCATCCCGGAGAGGCCCTGTGTAGCAGACGATGAGCGCCAGGACGGGTCTTCCGTGCAGCCCGTCGGGGACGACCGGCAGGGCCGGGGCCAGCCGCAGATTCCCATGATCCGGACCTCGTCGGGTGCGTCGGCCAGCGGGTAGCGATCGCCTTCGAGCGTCGTCCGGCGACCGGCGCCGTCCTAGGGTCGGAGATATGCCCTTGTCGCATCCCTCGAACGGGCGCCGGCGCGGCCGCCCGCAGGTGGCGGTGAACCCGGTGTTCACCCGGGAGCCCGTCGAGGTTCCCCGCGAGCAGTTTCCGGTCGGCGGGATCGAGCCGGACATCGCCTACCAGATCGTCCACGACGAGCTGATGCTCGACGGGAACGCCCGGCTCAACCTGGCCACCTTCGTGACCACCTGGATGGAGCCGCAGGCCACCCAGTTGATGAACGAGTCGTACGACAAGAACATGATCGATAAGGACGAGTACCCGCGCACCGCCGACCTCGAGACGCGGTGCGTACGGATGCTCGCCCGCCTCTGGCACGCCCCGGAGCCCGACGACGCGGTCGGCTGTTCGACGACCGGGTCCAGCGAGGCATGCATGCTGGCCGGCCTGGCCCTGAAGAGGCGATGGCAGCATGCCCGGCGGGCCGCGGGCCGACCGACCGACCGGCCGAACATCGTGATGGGTGCCAACGTCCAGATCTGCTGGGAGAAGTTCGCCAACTACTGGGACGTTGAGCCACGCCTGGTGCCGATGGAGGGCGACCGGTTCCACCTCACCGCGCGGGAGGCGGTGGATCGGTGCGACGAGAACACCATCGGTGTGGTCAGCATTCTCGGCTCGACCTTCGACGGCAGCTACGAGCCGGTCGCCGAGATCAGTGCCGCGCTGGACGACCTGGCCGAGCGCACCGGCGTGGACGTCCCGGTGCACGTGGACGGTGCGTCCGGCGCAATGATCGCACCCTTCTGCGACCCGGCGCTCGTGTGGGATTTCCGGCTGCCCAGGGTGGCATCCATCAACACCTCGGGCCACAAGTACGGGTTGGTCTACCCGGGCGTCGGCTGGGCGATATGGCGGGACAGCGCGGCGCTGCCCGACGACCTGATCTTCAGGGTCAACTACCTCGGCGGAGAGATGCCGACCTTCGCGCTGAACTTCTCCCGGCCGGGCTCGCAGGTCATCGCCCAGTACTACAACTTCATCCGGCTGGGTCTGGAGGGATACCGGCGGGTGCAGGGCTACTGCCGCGAGGTGGCGACCTGGCTGGCGGCGCGGATCGCCGAGCTCGGCCCTTTCCGGTTGCTCACCCGCGGCGACCAACTGCCCGTGTTCGCCTTCGCGGTCCGCGAGGAGATCACCGGGTTCTCAGTGTTCGACGTGTCGGCGGCGCTGCGGGAGACCGGCTGGCAGGTACCCGCCTACGCCTTCCCCGCGAACCGCACCGACCTGCAGGTGCTGCGCATCGTGGTGCGCAACGGCTTCAGCCATGACCTCGCTGACCTCCTGATGGAGGACCTGCGGCGCATCCTGCCCAGACTCCAGCGGCAGTCGACACCGGCGCACGACACGAAAACCGGATCGTTCGCCCACGGCGCCGGCTCCCCGGTCCCGCGCAGAAGGCCAGCTCGATCTTGAACAGGCCGATCGTGCCCAGTTGCGGCACTCTGGTCCTGCAGAAACTTCCGGTTGACCCGCAATGGGCGGCGTCGCGCCCGTGCACCAACCACTGCCACGCCGCCCGTCTCGATCAGCGTCGCGACAACCGGCGGTGGTTGGCGCGCACCCGACGGTGGACCGGAGCTACGGACTTGTTGAGCATTGCGGCAGCCGTGGCCGGCCAGGCCATGGCAAGCGCTGCGGCGCTCTCTGCGAAGGCGTCGACCTTCTCCTGCCCCATCCGCGAGTACTCCCTGCGGTCACGACCACTGGGGGGCCAGCCGGCCCACGCCATTTGCCACAACCGGTAGCTGATCACCTGAGGAGCCGTCCAGGCGATCTCAGACAGCTTGGACCAGGCCGACAGCCAGCCGGCACCTGCCGGGCGAACATGCGCACTGCGGGTTCTCGCGACCACGGCGTGAGTGTAGTTCGCGCGCATTGCGCCCACCCTGCGTCAAGCGGTCGCTGATGTGTCGGGGTAGCCGGCCAGGCCGCGTTCCAGCAGGTCCAGTGCCCGGTGGCCCTGGGCGAAGACCTCGGCGGTGATATGTGCGCCGCGGTGCCCGCTCTGGGCGAGGCGGTGCACGAGGTCTTTCATGGCTCGGTTGACTCCCATGAGTGCGGTGGCGACGACGTGTGGTTCGACATCGTCCGCGCCGGCACCGGTCTCGGTGGAGATGAGCTGGGCGAGGACGCCGGTGTAGCGGTCGAAGGTCTGCCGTTCGCGGGACTGCAGGGTGGGGCTCCCGGCGATGATGCGGGCCACGGTGGCAACCTGCGCGATGGCTTCGGGGCTGGCATCGAGCAGCGCGCCGCGGGGTTGCAGCACGAAGTCGCGGTATGCCTGCAGCACGGAGGTGCCGGCTGGCCGCTGCCGGATTGCCTCGATCAGCGCCGTCTCGAACTCCTCCATGCCCTGGTAGACCAGGTCTTCCTTGTTGGCGAAGTAGTTGAACACGGTCGCCTCGGAGACGTCGGCGCTGCGGGCGATCTCGGCCACCGGTACCTGGTCGAACCCGCGCTCGGCGAACAACGCCATCGCCGCCTCGGCGATCCGGCGGCGCGTCTGCTGCTTCTTGCGTTCCCGCAGCCCGAGCTCGATGGTCACGCCTCCCAGCGTACCGGTTGACATAGAGCTTCCCCAAATTTAGAGTTAATAGAAACTTAGTGTCAATCTAAGGAGGTGGTGTTGATGACCACCACGACCACCACGCCGCCGCGCACGACCAAGCGGTGGGCCGCGCTGGGCTTGATCGGCACCGCGCAGCTGATGGTCGCGCTGGATGCCACCATCGTGAACGTCGCGCTGCCCTCGGCCCAGCACGCGCTGGGTTTCACGGATGCCAACCGGCAATGGGTGATCACGGCATACACCCTGGCGTTCGCCGGGCTGGTGCTGCTCGGCGGCCGGATAGCTGATCTCGCCGGGCGCAAGCGTGCGTTTCTGGCCGGGCTGGCCGGGTTTGCCGCCGCTTCCGCGATCGCCGGAGCGGCGAACGGTCTTGGCATGCTCGTCGCCGCCCGCGCGGCGCAGGGCGCGTTCGCCGCGCTGCTCGCGCCCACAACGCTGTCCCTGCTCGCCGTGACCTTCCCCGACCTGCGCGAGCGGGCCAGGGCGTTCGCCGTGTTCGGCGCCATCGCCGGTAGCGGCGCCGCGGTCGGGTTGGTGCTCGGCGGCGCGCTGGCCGAGTACCTGGACTGGCGCTGGTGCCTGTACGTCAACGTGCCCATCGCGGTGGCGACCGCGGCCGGCGGCTGGCTGGTGCTGCCGGATGCCCGGCCCGCCGCGCGGCCACGGCTCGACGTGCCAGGCGCGGTACTGGCCACCGGCGGGCTGGTCGCACTGGTGTTTGCCTGCACCGAGGCCGTCGGCCACGGGTGGGCATCGAGCCGGGTCGTCACGCTGCTGGCCGCCGCGGCCGCGCTGCTGGCCCTCTTCGTCGCGCGGCAGGCCCGCGCTGACCAGCCGCTGCTGCCGCTGCGCATCGTGCGCGACCGCAACCGGGCCGGCGCATACACCGCGATGGCGCTCGCACTGGCCGGCATGCTGGGACTGCTGCTGTTCCTCACCTACTACCTGCAGGTCGTGCTGCACTACTCGCCGATCAAGGCGGGGCTCGCGTTCCTGCCGCTGTCCGCGGCCGTGCAGATCGGCGCCGGCGGCATCGCCGCCCGGCTGGCCACCCGGGTCCGCCCGCGCACCCTGATCGTCCCCGGACTGCTCACCGCGGCCACCGCGCTGCTGCTGCTCACCCGGCTGGAACCGGGCAGCGGGTACGCCGGCATCGTGTTGCCCGCGGAGATTCTGCTCGGCATCGGAATGGGTTGCGTGTTCGTGCCGGCGATCGGCATCGCCACCAGCGGCGTGGACCACCGCGATGCCGGCATCGCCTCGGCCGTGGCCACCACCGCCCAGCAAACCGGCGGGACGGTCGGCACCGCGCTGCTGAACACCATCGCAACCTCGGCCACCGCGGGCTCGCTGGCCACCGGAGCCACTGGAGCCGGAGCCCTGGTGCACGGCTACACCGTCGCCGCAGCCTGGGCCGCGGCCATTCTCGCCGTGGCGGCGGTCCTGGCCGCCGCGCTGATCACCGCACCAACCATCGACAGGAGGCACTGACCATGATCGTCATCACCGGAGCCACCGGACACGTCGGCGGCGAGCTCGTCGCCTACCTCGCCTATCGCGGCGAGAAGGTCCGGGCGATCACCCGCCGGCCGGACGCCGCCCGGTTCCCCGACGGCGTCGAGGCCGGCTACGGCGACGCCGCCGACCCGGCCAGCCTGGACGTCGCGTTCACGGGAGCCGACCGCGCGTTCCTGATGTCCGCCCAGCCGGTGGGCAGCGCACCGGCCCCGAGCCACGTGACCGCGCTCGCGCAGGCCGCCCGCCGCGCCGGCGTCGAACACGCGGTGCTGCTGTCGGTGCTCGGCGGCGGCACGCCCGGCCTCATCAGCGAGTGGCACGGCCAGGCCGAGGCATCGATCGTGCAGAGCGGGATGGGCTGGACGCTGTTGCGGCCAGGGCGGTTCATGTCCAACGCGCTGGCCTGGGCGCCGAGCGTCGCCCGCGGCGACGAGGTGTCGATCCCTTTTCTGCACCGGCCGGCCGCGAGCATCGACCCTGCCGACATCGCCGCGATCGCCGCCCTGGCACTGACCGAGCCGGACCGTCACCACGGTGCCCGTTACGAGCTGTCCGGCCCGCAAGCGCTCACCCCCGCCCAGGAACTGGCCATCCTCGCCGACGTGCTCGACCGCCCGCTGCGCCCGGTCGAACCGCCGACCGACGCCGTCCGAGCGGGCATGATCCGCTCGGGGATGCCAGCCACCTTGGTCGACGAGATCATCGCCGGCTTCGCCGCCGACCAGACACGCGGCACCGAGGTCCTGCCCACCGTGTCCCAGGTCCTCGGCCGCCCGGCCCGCACCTTCGCCGAATGGACCACCAGCCACGCCCGGCAGTTCCAGCGGTAAGGAGTTTCCGATGACCGTTCAGCTCAACCACACCATCGTCAAGGTCGATGACAAGCACGAGTCGGCACGGTTCCTGGCCGAGATCCTCGGCCTGCCCGACCCGGTTCGGTACGGACCGTTCCTGGTGGTGCAGGCCGGCAACGACGTCTCCCTGGACTTCGCCGACGACCACGGCGCACCCGTCCCACAGCACTACGCGTTCCTGGTCTCCGAGGCCGAGTTCGACGAGATCTTCGGCCGAATCCGCCAGCGCGGGCTGACCTACTGGGCCGACCCCGCAAAGACGCGCCCGAACCAGTTCAACACCAACGACGGCGGCCGCGGCCTGTACTGGGAGGACCCCAGCGGCCACTTCCTCGAGATCATCACCCGCCCATACGGCAGCGGCAGCTGACCAGAGATCACGGGAGAACCCATGACCACGACGACACATGGCGCTGTGACCGCGCCGATCGGCGCGCGGGCGCAGGGCGGACCCCCGCTCTGGGCGCTCGGAGTGGCCTACACCGCGTTGATGATCGCCGGCGTCGCCACGATGGCAGCGATGCCGCAGCCCACCGCGCCGGCAGCTGATCTGTTGGCCTACCAGCAGAGCCACATCGGCACGCAGCGACTGGGCGCGTTCCTGCTGTTCGGCTCGGCCATGCCGCTGGCCATCTACGGCGCAACCGCCTACCGCCGGCTGCGGCAGCTCGGGGTCACCGCACCCGGCACCGCCATCGGCCTGGCCGGCGGGCTGCTCGCCGCCGGCTCGCTGGCGCTCAGCGGCCTGATCGCCTGGACCCGCGCGGGAACCGCCGACACCGCCGACCCGGCGGTGGCCAAGCTGCTGGCCCAGCTCCTGTTCGCCACCGGCGGCGTCGGCTTCGCCGTGCCGTTCGCCCTGCTTGTCGCCGGCATCGCGGTACCGACGCTGATCTTGCGGCTGCTGCCGCGCGCCCTGGCGTGGTCCGGGCTGGTGATCGCCGGGATCGGGGTGCTGGCCTCCGTCACCCTGCTCACCGCCGCACTCGACCCGGCGCTGCCGGTCACCCGGTTCGCCGGCGCAGCGTGGCTGATTGCCGCCGGGGTGTTGCTACCCCGCAGCCGCGCCCGGCGCAACCTGGCCGCCACGCTGGCTGGCGCGTGACTGCGGGCACTGTCCGGCGGGTACGCCGCGGCTGGTAATGCTCAGTCGGCTGGCGCGATGTTCTGGTTGAAGCGGAAGACGTTGGACGGGTCGTACTTCCTCTTGAGTGCAGCCAGCCGCGCGTACTTGCGGTCTCCGTGGGCGACCTGCACATGCGGCGCCGGTTCGTCGGACATGAAGTTGAGGTCGCTTGGCCGCTAGTCGTCCAGGCTGCCCATGGTCAAGTTGACCGTAGTTCCCGTCATCCCGCTCGCCTTGTCGGAAGCCATGAAGACCGCCACCTCAGCCATCTCCGCGAGCGTCATCAGCCGTCGCGGATGGGTCCTGCTTGCGAGCAGCTCTTGCCACTGTTCCCAGGTCATCCCCGTGGCCTTGGCGCGAGGCTCGAAGGCGTCCTTGATCGTGTTTGTCTCCGGCATGCCCTGTGGTCGCAGACCGACCACGCGAATGCCGTGAGGTGCGAGCTCGGCGGACAGATCTCGAGTGAGCGCCTCCTTGGCGGCCATGGCCGGGCCGTAGCCTCCCACCAGTGGGAGGCCCGTCCGCGAGTGGAGTGCGGTGACGGTCATGATCACCCCCGATCCATTTGAGATCATGTGCCTGCCGGCCAGGCGCGCGGTCAGGAAGTACGACGCCGCGTACGTCGTCATCGGCAGGGCGAACTGCTCGGCACCTAGCTCGACCAGCGGTACGCCCAGAATCCCGGCGTTCGGGATCCCGACCGCGTTGAACGAGATGTCGACGCGGCCCGCCTTGTCGATCACGGACTGCAGATGCTCGTCCACTGCCTGCTCATCGAGCGCGTCGACCTCCGCCGCCTCGGCGGATCCGCCGGCGGAAACGATGTCCTTGGCGACCGCTTCGACCGGTGCCTGGAGGCGCCCGGTGAGAAAAAGCTTGGCCCCCTCAGACGCGAAGGCGCGTGCGACAGCGCCGCCGATCGCGCCTCCGGCTCCGTAGATCACCGCAACCTTGTCCTTCAGCATCATCTCTGGTTCCGTTCTGTGCCCGGGTGGTCACATCCGCCCACCTCATGAGGTACGACCGACGGCTGAAACTCGTCTTCGCGTGGCTGCCATTTCGCCATCCGTCGACGTCGGGATCGTCCGAGCCGTCGATGATGCAGACACCGCCACGTCGGGAGAGTGGGCGCCCACCAACCGCCCAGTTCGCCCCTCGGCCGGTGTCTGTACAGGATGGAAGTGCGACACGGTGCGGGAAGAAGGTGACGCGACGGTGAGGGTGGTGGCAGCCGACCTGATCTCGAGGGCGCGGGCCGGGGACGGCGACGCGTTCCGAGAGCTGACCGAGCCGTATCGCCGAGAGCTACAGGTGCACTGCTACCGGATGCTCGGATCCTTCCATGATGCCGAGGACGCCCTCCAAGACACGCTGCTGACGGCCTGGCAAGGCCTCGGAGGGTTCGAGGGACGCGCCTCGCTGCGCACCTGGCTCTACCGGATCGCCACCAACCGGTGCCTCAACGCGCGTCGCTCGGCCAGCCGACGCCCGGCCAAGGAGTGGAACGTGCCCGAGGTCGAACCGCCCGAGCCGACCCGGCTCGGCGAAGTCGTATGGCTCGAGCCATTTCCGGACGCCCTCCTCGAGGGTGCGATCGACGTGCCACCCGGCCCGGAGGCCCGCTACGAGCAGACCGAATCCATCTCTCTGGCCTTCATGACCGCCCTTCAGGTCCTGCCGCCTCGCCAGCTCGCAGTCCTCATCTTGCGCGACGTCCTCGGATTCCACGCGAACGAGGTGGCCGACATGCTGGACTCGACCGTCGAGTCGGTCAACAGCGCCCTCAAACGGGCGCGCGCCAGCCTGCAGCGCCAACGGCCGACGGCCGGCGACCGCGAACCGCCTCCCGCCTCCGACTCACCCTCCGAGGATGCGATCGTGGCGAAGTTCGTCCGCGCGTGGGAGTCCGCCGATCTCGACGCGCTGGTGGCCCTTCTGACGGACGACGTCTTCGTCTCGATGCCACCGATGCCATTCGAGTACGAGGGCCTGGACGTCGTGGCCCGCTTCTGCGCCAGCATCTTCCGCTCGGGCCGGAGGTTCGACCTCGTGCGGACGCGAGCCAACGGTCAGCCGGCGTTCGGAGCCTACCTGCGCGCCCCTACCGGCATCCGCCACGGGATCGGCCTCTACGTCCTCACCCTCACCGGCGACCGGATCTGCGCCATGACCCGCTTCGACAACAGCGTGCTCCCATGGTTCGGGCTACCGCGATCGATCCCAAGCCGATAACCAGCTTCCGAGCGCGCTCTGGATGTCCGAATACTCCAAACGAGGACTTGCGCTCCCGGAACTCTGGCGCGCTCCACCGCAAACCCCAACAATATTAGCCCCGGGACAATTAAAGAACCCACGCCCTGCCCCCGCACCATCACATTTGACATTCCATCGTTCAAATGCCGCAACGGAAAAGCCTGCGACAATAATTGCATCCACCGCGGCGCCGCTTCCAGCGGAAAGAACGTCCCCGACAGGAACGCCATCGGCAGCACCACCAGGTTCGCAATCGCGCTCGCCGCCTCCTCCGTCTTGGCAAACGACCCGGCCAGCATCCCGATGGCGAAGAACGCAACCGTGCCCACCGCCAGCAGCGGTACCGACAACCACCACTGCCCCGACAATCGAAGCCCGAACACCGGCGTCACCGCCAGCACGATGAACACGCCGCCTGCACCAACGCCACGACGAAGGAGACGCCGAGCCGCGACATGAGCACGAAGGTACGAGCGGCCCGGTCCCTGGGCATTCCCGCGCCAAGCGCGCACAGCGCGGCAGAAGAGGTTGCTGCTGGGTTGTCGATTTCGGGTCGGGTGTTTCGACGCAGGGGTGTGGGCGCTCACGCGGGAGGAACTCCGATGGCTCAGCACCTGTTCCGCTACGAGTCGGGGGCCGGCGGTGATCTGCGCCGGGTGTTTCGCGGTCCGGTGCATCTGCCCGGCGATGACGGCTATGACGGCCAGCGGGCGTCGCTGGACCCGGCGTTCGAGGCCCGGCCGGTGGTCATCGCCGAGGCGACCGGGCCGGCCGATGTGCGCGCCGCGGTGAGCTGGGCGCGGGTCCGGGACCTGCCGATCGCGGTGCAGGCCACCGGGCATGGCACGCACGTGCCCTCCGATGGTGGGCTGTTGCTGAGGACCGCCCGGATGGCGACCGTGCTGGTCGACCCGGATCGGCGGATGGCCAAGGTCGGCGCGGGCGCGGTGTGGCGCGACGTGCTGGCCGCGGCCGCGCCGTTCGGCCTGGCCCCGGTGTCCGGATCCGCACCGACGGTTGGGGTGGCCGGCTTCACCCTGGGCGGCGGGCTCGGCTCGCTGTCGCGCCGGTACGGCTTCGGCGCGGACAACCTGCTGCGGGCCAACGTGGTCACCGCGGCCGGTGAGCTGGTCAACGCGAGCCCGGACCGGCACCCCGACCTGTTCTGGGCGTTGCGCGGCGGCGGCGGCAACTTCGGGGTGGCGACCGCACTGGAGATCCGGCTGCACCCGGTGGCCGAGGTGTACGCCGGGCAGGCGCTGTTCCCGATCGAGCGGGCGGCCGACGTGCTGGCCCGCTACCGGGGCTGGGCGCCGACCATGCCCGACGAGCTGACCTGCACGGTCGCGCTGCACGGTGACACGATGGCGATCCGGGCGACCTACGCCGGCCAGCCACACGCGAGCGCGGCCGCCGCCCGGCGGGCGCTTCGACCGCTGTGGCAGGTGGCCGGCCGGCCCCTGGCCGACACCTTCGCCCGCCCCGGCTGCCCGCAGGCAGCCGTGTCTGGCATCGTGCCGAGCACCGCGCCGCGCGCCTTCGACCTGTTCCGCGCGTTGCCCGACGAGCTGATCGACACCGCGCTCGCGGTGGCCGGCCAAGCCAGGGCGGTCGAGGTGCGGCACTGGGGCGGCGCGATGGCCCGACCCGCACCCGGCGCCGGCCCCGCCGGCCACCGCGACATCCCCTTCTCCATCACCGTCGACGGCCCGGCGGAATCCGCCGAGCCGCTGTGGCGGCACGCCACCGGCGGGTCCTTCCTGAACTTCCTGCACGACCCGACCGCGGTCGAGACTGCCTACCCCGCCGCCGACTACCAGCGGCTGCGTGAGGTCAAGGCGGCCTACGACCCGACCAACGTGTTCCACCGCAACCTGAACATCCCGCCCGCGTGACTGGGGCAAGAAAATGCTGGCCCGTCGCATCGATCGGCGGTCTGGCATCATCACGTTCGCCGACGCCGACGTCGTCAGCCTGACCGTCGATCAGCAGCCCGTCCTTCGAGCAGTGTCGTCAGGTTGCGGTAACTCCTCGGGCTCACGTTCTGGTACTGCCTCCGGACCAGCGGCATCAGCGGCACACCCACCCCGTGCCCTTCGAAATCGAGGGCGAACGTGACCCGTGAACGAGCGCCTTCATCGAGCGGTTCGACCGCGATGAATGCATGTGCCCGGACTGGTCCGTCGATTCCCCGAGCGGCCCACCTCCTGGGCGGGTCCATCTCGGTTATCTCCTGCGTCTGCGCGCGCTCGGCGCCCGCGATGCGGCGGGTGGTGACGAACCGGGAGCCGACAGCACGGTCGCCCTCCATGCGTACCCTCACCACGTCCTTCTGCCACTCGGGGAATCGGGTGGGGTCGGTGACGTATGCGAAGACGTCCTGGGGCGTACGCGCGATCTCAATCGTCGTGACGGCAGGCTTCATCGCTTCTTCCCGTTACCTCGACTCGATTCGGTACGTCAGCATGACGGATGGCGAAGCGGGAAGGTAACGGTGGACGATCATCGCTGGCTGGCGGAGCGGTTCGAGGCCCATCGTCCCAACCTTCGCGCGGTGGCGAACCGGATGCTCGGCTCGGTGAGCGAGGCCGACGACGTGGTGCAGGAGGCGTGGCTGCGGCTAGCCCGCTCCGACGCGCGGCGCATCGACAACCTGGGCGGGTGGTTGACCACCGTTGTGGGACGGTTGTGCCTCGACGTGCTTCGCG
>DASXTS010000446.1:0-6578 GCA_036505275.1 Pseudonocardiaceae bacterium | reverse complement strand
CCACCGACAACCCGGCCCCAGCGGCCCGGCGTGGCCGCCGACGTGCCAAGATCTGCAGCCATGGCACGGCGCCACGGGCAGGGTCCGCGCATCACTCCCGCGAACACCAAGCGGGCCATTGGAGTCGCCAAGGTTCTCGTGCCGGTGGTGGCGCCGTTTGCGATCAAGGCCGCTGGCTACGCGCGGCACCGCTGGGACACCGCGCGCGCCCGCCGCCTCGGCGTGGCGATCGAGACGTTGCCATCGTTCTCAGGCCGCGGAGCCACGCTGCACGCCCGGCTGGCCAGGCTCGCCATGTCGCTGCACGAGCTGGCAGAACGCCGCCCGCAGGATGCCGAGTTCGTACAGCGCACCGACGGCCGGCTGGCCGACCTGTCCGCCGCCATGCGCGCCGCGGAGCTCATGCCGGCCCCGCGCCGGCGGGCCGCGCACAAGGCCGTGGCCGCGGAGCTGGACGTGGTCGAGGCCGAGCTGCTGCGCCGCCTCGGCGTCACCGACTCCGACTGACCGCCGTACCCTGCACGCGTGATCCCGGCCGGATCGGCGGCGCCCGACGCCTGGGCGACCCGTGGTGTGCCGCGGGCGTCGCGCGGTGTCGCGCTGGCTGGCTGCTCGGCCGCGCTGGCCGTGGCCGCGCACGCCGCTGCCGGCGGCTCGGTGCCCTCACCCGGCCTCACCCTGGTGCTGACCGTCTTGCTGGCCGGCGCGGGGACGGCACTGGCGGATCGACGGCGCGGCTTCCCGGCGATTCTGGCCGCCGTTGGCGCCAGCCAGCTCGGCATGCACGTGCTGCTGGCCGGCCTCGGGCAGGACCACAGTGCCGCCGGGCACGGTGGCGCCGGGCACGGTAGCGCAGTGCACGGCGGCGTCGTGCCCGCACCGGTTGCCATGGTCGCGCTGCACGTGGCCGCGACCGTACTGATCGCGGTGCTGCTGGCCCGTGCCGAGAACACCGCGTTCGCCCTCGCCGCCGTGCTGCGGTGGATCGCCGGCGTGGTGGAAATCGGGTGCCGGCCGCTGATGCCGCTCACACCGCTGGTTTCCCGGATTCGGGGAATCCCGGATTCCAACACACTCGTCGTTGACATCCTGCTCCGGCGAATTCACGCCAGACGGGGCCCGCCAGCCTGCTGCTGAATCCATTCACACCGACGGACCTAAGCGCAGGAGACATGTCGACAAGAAGACTTGCCTACTTTGGGCTGGGCGGCGCCGCCGTGCTGGCCCTCCTTTCGGCCGCTCCGGCGGCCGCGCACGTCACCGTGCAACCCGGTGAGGCACCCAAGGGCGGGTACGCCAAGCTGGCGTTCCGGGTGCCCGACGAGTTCGAGACCGCCGGCACGATCAAGCTCGAGGTGACGTTCCCGCTGGACACGCCGCTGGCGTCGGTCCGGACCAAGCCCATGGCCGGCTGGACCGCGCAGATCGTCAAGCAGAAGTTGGCCACCCCGATCAAGACGGATGACGGCGAGGTCACCGAGGCCGTCCGCACCGTGGTCTGGACCGCCCAGCCGGGCGTCCGGATCGGGCCGGGTGAGTTCAACGAGTTCGAGGTGTCGGGCGGCCCGCTGCCGGACAACACCGACCGGTTGCTGCTGCCCGCCACGCAGACCTACGACGACGGCACGGTGGTCAACTGGGACGCGCCACCGCCGGCCGCAGGCGCCGCAGAGCCGGAACATCCGGCACCGGTGCTCAAGCTGGTCGAGGGTACCGGTGCGGCGGGTGCCGGTGCAGCGCCAACCGGCACGACGTCCGCCCAGCCGGCCAACCAGCCCTCCGGCACCGTGGTCAGCGCCACGGCAAAGGACGACACCGCGCGGTGGCTGGGCGGTGCGGGCCTGGCCGTCGGTGCGCTCGGCGTCGGCCTGGCCGGCGGCGCGATGTTGGCCAACCGCCGGCGCAGTGCTATGCCGTCCAGCGGTCGCACCGGGCCCGCGGAGCCCGACGAGTGAGCAAGCCGCTCGCGGTCGTCGTGCTGGTCGGGCTGGCGCTGCTCGGCGGCGCCGGCCCGGCCGCGGCGCACGACACCCTGGTGGCAAGCGACCCGGCCAACGGCGCGAGCCTGTCCAGCGGGCCGCAGCGGGTGATGCTGACGTTCGACCAGCCCGTGAACCGCGGTTTCAACACGATCACGGTCACCGGGCCGGGCGGCACGGCGTGGGCCACCGGCGAGGTCACGGTCAGCGGGAACACCCTGTCCAGCGCGGTGCTGCCGCTCGGTCCGGCCGGCGATTACGTGGTCGGCTACCGGATCGTCTCCGCCGACGGGCACCCGGTAACCGGAACGGTTCGGTTCCGGCTGACCCAGCCCGGCACCGGCACGCCGGCACCGCCGACGACGGCAGCGGCGGCGGCCGGCGGGTCGGAGGGTGGCATGCCGGTCTGGCCGTGGGTGGTCGCCGCGATCGCGCTGCTCGCCGGTGGCGTGACGGTGGCCCTGCGGCTGGGTAGCCAGCCCCGGTCGTGATCCGCCGTCCGGCTGGCGGCGCCACCCGGCCGAGCACGGCACGCGGGCCAGCTACCGCACCAGCGACAAAACCAGCGACAAGGCCAGCGACGCGCTGGGTGCCGGCCGTGGCCGCACTAACCGGGCTGCTCGTCGCGGCCGGCGCCGGCTGGCTGCTCGGCTCGCCGGTGAACCAGCCGCTGCTGCTGCGGGTGGCGGTGCCGGCCGGGCGGTTCGTGCTCGACGGCTGCGGGGTCGTGGCCGTGGGGCTGGCCCTGCTGTGCTGGCTGGTCGCGGGCGGGCGGCGCCGGGACGTCGACGCCGTGCTGGACGCCGCCGGCCGGGCCGCGGTCGTGCTGGCCGGGGCCTGGGCGGCCAGCGCCGTGCTCATGCTCTGGCTGCAGGCGGCCGTGGTGACCGGGCGGCCGCTCACCGGGCTCGGCGTGGACGACGTCGCCGACTATGTCGGTGCGTTCAACGCCGGCGTCGGGCTGCTGGTCACGGTGGCCGCCGCGGTGAGCTACGCCGTGCTCGCCGTGCTGACCCGCTGGCGCCGCTGGCCGGAGCTGGCCGCCGTGCTCTCCCTGCTCGGCCTGCTGCCGGGGCCGCTGACCGGGCACGCCAGCTCGCAGCACGACCACGAGCTGGCGATCCTGTCGATCGCAGCGCACGCCGGCGCGGCCGCGGTGTGGGTCGGCGGCCTGGGCGCCGCGGTGACCCTGCTCGCCGCGCGGCGCGCCCTGCTGGTCACGGCGCTGCCGAGGTTCTCCGCAATCGCCGCGGGTTCCGCCGGCACGCTGGCGGTGAGCGGCGTGCTGACCGCCGTCGCCCGGCTCGGCTCGGTGGCGCAGCTCGCCGGCACCGGGTACGGCCGCGTGGTGCTGGCCAAGGCGGCCGCGCTCGTCGTGCTCGGCGTGCTCGGGTGGCTACTGCGGCGGCGTGTGCTGCCGGCCGTCCGTGATCATCGCAGGGCGCCGCTGGTGCTCCTGGCCGGCATCGAACTGACGGTTATGGCGGTCGCCATCGGGTTGGCCGCGGCGCTCACCACGAGCAGTCCCTGACCCGACTCAGCCGTCGACGATGAAGGCGGCGAGACGGTCGAAGGTGGCCCGGCTGCGGCGGCGCAGTTCGCGGCGGCCGATCCAGCCGTTCGCGTAGTGCCGGTAGGCCTGGGCGAGCATGACCAGCTCAGCGAGCTTCTCGACGGGTCGGGCACGCTCGTGCACGGGCAACCCCCGCAGCAGCGCAAGGTCCCGGTCGACGAGGCGGTCGAGCAGCTTCGCGGTGGTCGCCGCCTGGCGCAATGAGCGGGCCATCACCAGCCTCATCAGCAGCTGGACCGGCGTCGGGCGGCGCGGCGGCCGGCTCCGGACAAGAACCTGACCGCTCATCGGCTACCACCCTTTGTAAGGCATTTGACGTAGCACTGATCGCGAGTTCGGAGCAACCCGTTACTGGTCCCGTCACCGACAATGATCAGCGTGAACCACGGCTTCGGCCGCCTACCGGTACGGCCGCCACCTGGCCTCGTGGTCGCCGGCGCGCAGCGTCCGCAGCCGGTGCGTGAACTCGGCATTGGCCGCCGGGTTGCTGTCCAGGATGGGCAATGCGCCGGCGACGCGTTTGAGCTCGCGGACCTCCCTGAGGACGTCGAAGCCGGGCCAGCGCATAACGTCCACCCCGTACCCGGCGATGAAGGCGCGGTACACCTTGGGTGGGACGCTGCGCCGCAGCCGGCCCACCGCCATCGGCGTGAGGTCCCACTCGCGCGGCCCGATGCAGGCCGAGTCGAAGTCGCACAGCACCGGCCCGTCCGGCCCGGCGAGGAGGTTGCCCAGCCACGCGTCACCATGGATCGGCCCTGGCGGCAGCTGGTAGCTCAGGCTGGCCAGCGCGGCCTCCACGGCATCGCAGCGACGCAGCATGAAGTCGAGGTCGGCCAGCGGCATCGCGGTGGACTCGGCGAGCGCGGCCCGCAGGCTGGCTACCGGCTGCCATGGCGGCAGCGGATCCGCCGGAGCCGGCAGCTCGTGCAACCGGCGCAGCAGCCTGGCCAGGTCGGCACCGGTCGGCGGTGGGCCGACCTCGGGTACGTCGTGCCAGAACGTGGCGAGGTGGCCGCCGGCCAGTACCGGCTGCCCGAAGCCGTCCAGCAACCGCACGGCCGGCACGTCGTGCGAGGCGAGCCAGCGCGCGACCGCGACCGTGCGCTGCGCGCGCTCGCGCACCGCGGGAGCGATCGCGATCCGAACCACCACCGGGTGCGCGGCCAGCCGGAAGACGGCATTGCGGACGTACCGCATCAGCGTGGCACCGCGGTGGTCCAGGCCGACCTTCGCGCACACCAACGCCAGCACCGGCAGCAGCTCGTCGCGGATCTGCCGCTCATCGGTGCCCGGTCCCCGCGCACCGGTCGATGGACCAGGGTGCGCGCGCCCGGTGTGCATCTAGGCCACCTGGAGCTTGGCGATTCGCTCCGCGAGGTCCCTGCTGTCGGAATTGTTTGCGTGCTTGCCGGCCTCGGCCATCAGGGGCCGCATCCGGCTGATGATTCGGCTGGACTTCACCTCGTTGGACATCTCCACGCTCTGCCGGCCGAGCCGCACACCGTGGTTCACGTCGCCGTCCATGATGTGTGCCGCGGCCAGCGTGGTGATGTTGAAAAGCTGGCTGCGCGCCATGTCGGCGGAGTACCCGTCGATCGCCCGCTGCAGGTTGGGGATGGCCACCCGGATGTGCTTGGCCCGGTCGATCGGCCCGCTCTTCGGCTCCGGTGCCCTGGACAGTGCGAAATGCACGGCGCCGGTCATCGCGTAGACGTCGGTCTCCGTGAAGAACTTCGCCCAGGTGGGGGTGCGGGCGAGATCCGCGCGGGCAAATTCGTCCTGCGCCCGGCCGAGCATTTTCTGGGTCTGCTCGACCAGACCCATCTTCGCGTAGGCCCACGCCTCATTGGCGCATAGCACCGCAACGGCTATTTCGGCGCCGGATTCCTGCGCGGCGATCTGCCCGAGCTGGAACATCTTGAGCGCGTCGTCGGGTGCCTCCTTCTCCAGGTACACCCGGCCCATCCGGTACAGCACGTTGGCCATCAGCGAGTTGTTCTGGACCTCCTTGGCCAATTCCAGGGCCTTCGAGAAGTGGAATCGCGCCGAGTCGACAAGGTCGATATCAAACGAAGTCCACCCGGCAAGGTTGTGCAAGTCGGCGACCGCTGTGTACAGCCGCCCCCGAACCGTGTCTGCAACCTGCGCTTCCAACATGCGCTGCGCCCAGGACAGCTGGGCGACCACGGCGTCGCGGCAGGCGCCGCCGCCGTATTGGTAGTCAAGGCCACGCAGGGCCTTGGTAGAGGCCTCGATCTGCCGGACGTCACTGAGCCCGATGCGGCCAGGAGTGGGCGTCAGGGCAGGGCTAGGCAGCCACTGACCCTCCTCCTGGCCCAACACCGCGGCGCCGAACATCACCGCAGCCGAGTGCGCCAGGAACTTCCGACGCTTCACCGACTCGTCCTCCTCGGCGTTCTCGTCGCCGGGGGGCCCGACGACGTTCGTCGCCGTGGTCTCGTCGTAGGCGAGACCCATGAAGCCGCGAGGGATGCCAAGTCCGTCCGCGATCCGGGCCAGCACGTCGTACGCCATGACCTGGCGGCCCTTGAGGATCTCAGAAACCTCGGACTGCGACTGCCCGGTCATCGCGGCGATCTGTCGCTGCGACACACCTACTCGCCGCAGCAACCGGTACACCGTGCTGATGTCCCTGGCAGCCAACGCCGCCCGCATCTCCCGTTGCTGCCAGGTCTCGGCGGCGACGGGATGGTCGTGGGATCCGATCACGTTCACTTAGCGCCCCCCTCGCAGGGTCTTCCGGGCGACAACCGAAGCGTAAGCACGTTGCTCCATGACGGTGAAGCATGCATCGGCGGAGCTGATATGCCCAACCGATCAGCCTCAGCCGCTCACCGTTAGGCCAAAGCCGATCGGCGCACGACCATCCCATTATGGCCTGTGCCGGCGCAACCTTTCGCTGTTGGCGACTGCTCCTGACGCCTCGACGGCCCCCGACGGACCGTGTCCAGCGCCTCAGAAGCAGCAACACCAGACAGGGGAGTCGCAGTGCAGTTGGCGGA
>DASXTS010000445.1:0-3583 GCA_036505275.1 Pseudonocardiaceae bacterium | reverse complement strand
GGTGGTCATGACTGCTCCTTGGCGTTCGCAGTGAGTCGGAGGAAGACGTCTTCAAGGGACTCGGCGCGCTCGGCGCCGTCGGCGCCGGAGCTGGCGGAGCCCAGGCCGCCGGAGTTCAGGCCGCCGGAGCCGGCAAGGGTGGCGACGCTGTCGTAGGCGACCAGTCGGCCGCGCTCGATGACGATGACGTCATCGACGGTCTGCGCCAGCTCGGCCAGCAGGTGGCTGGAGACCAGCACCGATCGGCCCTGCGCGCCGAGCCCGCGGATCAGCGAGCGCAGCCACCGAACGCCGTCCGGGTCCAGACCGTTGGCCGGCTCGTCGAGCACCAGCGTGCCGGGGTCACCGAGCAGCGCCGCGGCGAGCGCCAGCCGCTGCCGCATGCCGAGCGAGTAACCGCCGACCCGCCGGCCCGCCGCCCCGGTGAGATCGACGAGGTCGAGCACCTCGTCGACCCGGCCGGTCGGGATCCGCGTCAGCCGGGCGATGGCGCGCAGCGCGTTTCGTCCGGTGCGCCCGGGATGGAAGCAATTGGGCTCGATGAGCGCGCCGACGCGCCGGAGCGGGTCGCGCAGTTCGGCGTAGGGCCGTCCATCGATGGTGGCGGTGCCGGCCGACGGGCGCGTCAGGCCGAGCACCATCCGCAGGGTTGTGGTTTTTCCTGCGCCGTTGCGCCCGACGAAGCCGGTCACCCGGCCGGTCTCGAGGGTGAAGGTCAGGTCGTCCACGGCCGTGATGCGCCCGTAGCGCTTGCTCAGCCCGTGGACCGCGATGCCGTGCATGGTGGCTCCTGTGGTCACTGTCGGATGGGGGTCCCCGCGGCTCGCGGGGCACATCCGACGCTAGGAACACCAAGGGCGCTGGTCGTCGGCCGTGCCGACGCACTTCGGTGTACGTCGCGCGCAGCAGGCGTACTCCGCGGGGAGTACCTCGTCACCGGGCGCGTCGGTCACCGGCCGCCAGGCACCACCAGGCCGGCCTCGTAGGCGATCACCACGAGCTGGGTGCGGTCGCGCAGGCCGAGCTTGGTCAGGATGCGGCTGACATGGGTCTTGGCCGTCAGCGGGCTGACCACCAGCCGGCCGGCGATCTCTGAGTTTGACAGCCCCTGCGCGACCAGCACGAGCACCTCGCGTTCGCGGTCGGTCAGCGCGTCGAGCAGACCGGCACGCGGCCGGCCGGCGCCGGGGCGGCTGGCGAACTCCCGGATCAGCCGGGTCGTGACCGCCGGGGCCAGCAGCGACTCGCCAGCCGCCACCACCCGTATCGCGTGCACGATCTCCTCCGGAGTGGCGTCCTTCAGCAGGAACCCACTGGCACCGGCTGCCAACGCGCCGTACACATGATCGTCCAGGTCGAACGTGGTCAAGATGAGGACACGCACCGCGGCCAGGCCCGGATCACTGCGGATCCGGCGGGTAGCGTCGATGCCGTCGAGCACCGGCATGCGCACGTCCATCACCAGGACGTCCGGCCGCTGCTGACGCGCCAGCGCGACCGCCTGCTCCCCGTTGGCCGCCTCGCCGACGACCTGCAGCCCTTCGGCGTACCCGAGCTGTACCCGCAGCCCGTCGCGGATCAGCGGCTGGTCGTCGGCAACGCCGACCCGGATGGTCACGACGCCCACCCTTCCGTCGGGCGCTCCGTCAGTGGCTGCGTCAGTGGCTCGGTCAGTGGCTCGGTCAGTGGCAGCCGCGCCGCCACCCGCCAGCCCGGCCGGTCGGCGCGCGGCCCGGCCTCGACCGTGCCGCCGGCCGCGGCCACCCGCTCCCGCAGCCCGGCAAGGCCGTACCGCGGCCGATCACGGCTCCCCGCCTCGACCTGGGCGCCGGTGGCACCGCCCTCGTCACTCACCTCGACCGTCATGACGCCGCCGACCGCCTCAACGCAGACCGAAATGGCGGCCCCCGGCGCATACCGGACCGCATTGGTGAGCGCCTCCTGCACGACCCGGTACGCGCACAAGCCGATCGCCGGTGGCACGGCGTCGAGCGGACCGGAGCGGTGCACGGACACCATCCGGCCGGAGGCTCGGGCGTCATCGGCGAGCCCGTCGATGCCGTCGAGCCCGGGCGCGGGCGCGACATCCGCGCTGTCCTGGCGGAGCACCCCGAGCATCTGTCGCATCTCGGCGAGCGCACCGCGGCTTGCCTGCTCCACGGCGGCCAACGCCCGGTGTGCCGTGCGCGTGTCGCCGGCATCCAGGGCAAGCCGAGCGGAGCTCGACTGCACGGCGATCGTGCTCAGGCCGTGGCCGACGAGGTCGTGCAGGTCACGGGCGATGCGCAGCCGCTCCGCGGTCGCCGCCCGGCCACGTTCCGCCTCGCGCTCGCGGCGCTGGGCCTGCACCCTTGCCGACTGCAGGCGGACCAGCGCAGCCGCCAGCAGCACCAGCAGCGTCAGCTGCAGGACCGGCCACAGCCCCTGCGGCAGGTCGTGGACCAGGCCACCGACCACCGCGCTGGCCGCGATCCCGATGGCCGCCGCGGCCGCTCCGCCCAGCGCCGCCGCGACGCCCCGCACGTGCCTGGCCACGGCCACCACAGCAACCCACCCGGCTACCGGCAGGAACGGCCCCTGCAACACTGCAGCGGCACCACAAGCGATCACCGCCACCGCCGCGACGATTCCAGGCCGGCGCCGCCGCCACGCCAGCACCAGGCCGGCGGCTGCGGCCAGCACCCCGGCCACCGAATCGACCAGCGGCGAGACCCCGACGCCTGGCCCTACCGCCGGCCGCATCCACGTCAGCGCGGCCGCACCCGCGGCAACCACCCAGTCCAGAGCGGTCGGTCCTGCCCGCGGCCCTGCTGCCGTACCCACCAGAGCAGCCTGCCAGAGCCAGCCGTGCGCGTGCCCCACGACTTGAGCGGTAAAACCAGGCCGCCTCTAGTGGCCTTGCCGGTTTCCGCGTTGGTGGCCTGCAACGTCGCCGACGTGCACGCCCAGCTGATGGTGGCAGCCGCTGCTGGCCTGAACGCCGGCGCCGCGATCAATGCCGACCTCGTCGCCGAGGACAACCGGACCGCCGAGGACGCGTACCGGCATCGAAATCAGTTCGTGCACGGCTGAGTCGCGCGTTCCCGATTCAGAGTACCGCCTAGTCAAGTCACAAAACATACACTATTAATTCCGGTTGACGGTGAATTGGCCGTCGGCGCGGAAGATGGCATGGTACTTGTGCGCCTGGGTGTGGTGATGCCGGCAGGCCAGCACACCATTGTGATAGTCCGTTGGTCCACCGACCGCCCACGGCCGCTTATGGTGAATATCACAATGCTGCGCCGGCACCTCACACCCGGCGAACTGGCACGTGCGGTCGCGCAACTCGACGGCCCGGCGGATGGCGATCGGCCACACCCGGGTCTTGCGGCCAATGTCCAGCACCTCACCCGCACTGTTCAAAACCGCGGGAATGATCGAGCAATCGCAGGCCAGCACGCGGACGTCGGCGCCGCTGATCGGCCCCACCCAACTCAGGCTTGCCGGCTCCGCGCCCAACTGCCCGACCAGCGACTCGTAGGACAGGGTGACCAGCAGGTGCGGCTTCTCCCCGTTCACCTCCGGCAGCCCACCGCCGTCC
>DASXTS010000444.1:0-9882 GCA_036505275.1 Pseudonocardiaceae bacterium | reverse complement strand
GTGTTGCGGCCGCGCAGCAGCATCTGCAGGCACAGGTTGGGCATCGCCTTGCGCAGCGCGTGCAGCCGCGCCCAGGGGTCCTCGGCGAGGAAGCGCAGCGCCACGTCATACGTCGCACCGCCCCAGCACTCGACGGACAGCAGCTGCTGGGTCGTGCGCGCCACGTGTGGCGCCACCGCCAGTAGATCCTTGGTCCGGATCCTGGTCGCCAGCAGGGACTGGTGCGCGTCCCGGAACGTGGTGTCGGTGACCCCGAGCGCGGGCGAGGCGCGCAGCCACCGGGCGAACCCGTCCGGGCCCAGCTCCAGTAGCCGCTGCCGCGAGCCGGCCGGCGGCGTCGCGGTCAGATCGACGGGTGGCAGCTTCTCGATCGGGTCGACGCTGATCGGCCGGGGGCCGTTGGGCCGGTTGACCGTGACGTCGGCCAGGTAGGCCAGGATGCGGGTGCCGCGGTCGGCGGAGCTCTTCGCGGTGAGCAGGTGCGGCCGCTGCTCGATGAACGAGGTGGTCACCTTTCCGGCCCGGAAGTCCGGGTCGTCGAGCAGCGCCTGCAGGAACGGGATGTTGGTGGCCGGCCCGCGGATCCGGAACTCGGCGACCGCGCGGCGGGCCCGGCGTACCGCGGTGGCGAAATCGGGGCCCCGGCAGGTCAGCTTGACCAGCATCGAGTCGAAATGGGCGCTGATCTGGGCGCCGGAGTGGGTGGTGCCGCCGTCGATCCGGATGCCGGCGCCGCCGGGCGAGCGGTACGCGGTGATCGTGCCGGTGTCCGGCCGGAACCCGTTGGCCGGGTCCTCGGTGGTGATGCGGCACTGCAGGGCGACGCCGCGCAGCATGATTGCGTCCTGGGTCAGCCCGAGGTCGGCCAGCGTGTCGCCGGCCGAGATCCGCAGCTGCGATGCCACCAGATCGATGTCGGTGACCTCCTCGGTCACAGTGTGCTCGACCTGGATGCGCGGGTTCATCTCGATGAACACGTAGTTGCCGTCGCTGTCGACCAGGAATTCGACGGTGCCGGCGTTGACGTAGCGGATGTGCCGGGCAAAGGTCACCGCGTCGGCGCAGATCCGGTCGCGCAGTGCGGGGTCCAGGTTGGGCGCGGGCGCGATCTCCAGGACCTTCTGGTGCCGGCGCTGCACCGAGCAGTCCCGCTCGAACAGGTGCACCACCTCGCCGGTGGCGTCGGCCAGCACCTGGACCTCGATGTGCCTCGGGTCGATGACGGCCCGCTCGAGGAACACGGTGGCGTCGCCGAACGAGGATTCGGCCTCGCGCATGGCAGCGTCCAGCGCTTCCCTGAGGTGATCATGGTGTGACACCCGCCGCATGCCGCGGCCGCCGCCGCCGGCGACGGCCTTGACGAACAGCGGAAAGCCGACGTCCGCGGCGGCCTCCTGCAGGGTTGCGACGTCGCTCGACGGGGCTGAGCTGCGCAGCACCGGCAGCCCGGCCGCGGTGGCCGCGGCCACCGCCCGTGCCTTGTTGCCGGTGAGCTCCAGCACCTCCTTGGCCGGCCCGACGAACGTGATGCCGGCCCTGACGCACGCCTCGGCCAGCGCCGGGTTCTCGGACAGGAAGCCGTAGCCGGGGTAGATCGCATCGGCGCCCGCCTTGCGGGCCGCTTTGATGATCCCGTCGACCGACAGGTAGGCGCGCACGGGGTGCCCGGGCTCGCCGATTTCGTACGCCTCGTCGGCCTTGAGCCGGTGCAGCGAGTTGCGGTCCTCGTGCGGGAACACCGCGACCGTGTGCGAGCCGAGCTCGTACGCCGCGCGGAACGCCCTGATCGCAATCTCGCCGCGGTTGGCCACCAGGACCTTGCGAAACATGGCTGCTCCGTCGCTCGGTAAACCCGCCAAGTGAACCTCTGGAGGTAGCCGGCACGGTACCCCGTACCCGGCCGCAGCTCCGTGCCGTCCAGGTCGCTCGTCAACTTGACGTCAAATGTGACGTCTGTTGTGGCGTCATTCCTCTCGCCTTACTGCCGCGGTCGGTGGTATCAAGGAAGCCTGGCGCGGGCTGGAAGGGGTGGTCAGGATGCACCAGCGAGGTCCTGGGTGGCGGCCGTCCGGTCCGTCCGGTCCGTCCGGTCCGCCCAGTCCGCCCAGTCCTCCCATCCGCCCAATGGCCGGGCCGCCGTCAGGTCGGTGGGGACCGGCTTCCGGACCGGCGTCTGGTCCGGCTTCTGGTTCACGGCCCCTCAGGCCGATGGCCGGCCCGCCGTCCTACGGCGCCCGGCCGACGTTCCACGGGCCATACGGCCACCGCTACCGCAGTCGTCGCCGCCGTGCATGGCGGGTCGCGCGGCGCCTACCGGTGCCGCTGTTGATCATGGCGGGGGTGATCGGCGTGTCCATCCTGGTACCCATGATGCTCGCGGCCTTTGGCATGGCCGTGCTCGTCGGGGCGATCGTCGGGCCGGTGCTGATCGCCCGTGGTGTCCGGCGATCGATCCGGAACGGCCAGTACTACCGGCAGCGGTTGGCCGCCGGTCCGTACGGTCTGGCCGGCCGTGGCCCGGCGCTCATGCCCCCGCAGCGCCCACCGCAGCGGCCGCCGGTGAATGCCTGGCGGCATGCCAAGAGCCGGTTCGCCACGCTGCGGTCGGAGTACGCCGCCTACGAGTGCGACGCGCTAGCCGTGCTGCGGCTGCCGGCGCTGGCCGACGTCACCGTGCCCAGCACGGCCCGCTTCGTCGAGGCGTTCGCCGAGGCCCAGGCCCTCGACGTCGACAGCCCGCCGGAGCAGCCGCACCGCGACCGGTATATCGCCGCGGTCGAGCTGGCCTGGCGCTCCTGGCACGCCGCCCGCGAGGCAGCCGAGCGGATCCGGCTATCGCGCCTGCCCGAGGAAGAGCGGTCCACGGTCGAGCGCGTCGTGCGCCTGCTCACCACCGCGCGGGACAGCGACAACGACGCCGAGCGCCTGGTGGCCTACGCCAAGGCCCGCACCGAACTCGCCCGCCTCGAACGCGCCGGCCACATCCGCATCCCCCGGCCCGCACAGGCGGCCCTCGACAACGCCTACCGCGGCCAACTCCCCGCCTGACCCGCGTGTCCGCGCGTCCGGACACGTGAGTCAGGCGGTTGGTCCCGGCGTGTCCGCCGGTTCGGCACCGCGTGTCCGCGCGTTGTGCACGGCGTGTCCGCGCGTTCGGACACCCGAGTTGGGCGGTCCGGCACGGCGTGTCCGCCGGTTCGGCACGGCGTGTCCGCGGTCCGGCACGGCGTGTTGGCCGCCTCGGCACATTCCGAATGTGCTGAAACCGCAAACTCATGTGTCCGCACGCGCGGACACGCCGATGAGGCGGGGTGCGGTACGGCGTGCGCGGTCAGGTCTTTTCGAGGTATTCGGCACGGTCCTCGGCGACCAGGTCGGCCACGGAGGCGGCCAGGGCTGGATACCGGCGAAGGGCGGCGTCCTCGGTGATGAGAGCCGCGGCCACGGCGCGGGCGTCGGCGATGAGCTGCTCGTCGCGGAGGAGGGACAGCAGGCGAAGGCCGGAGCGGCGGCCGTGCTGGGCGGCACCGAGGATGTCGCCCTCGCGGCGCAGCTCAAGGTCGAGCCGGGCGAGCTCGAAGCCGTCGGAGGTGGCTGCCACCGCGTCCAGCCGCTCACGTGCCGGCGAGCCGGTCACGGCGTCGGTGACCAGCAGACACAACCCCGGCGCGGAGCCGCGGCCGACCCGGCCACGGAGTTGGTGGAGCTGGGACACCCCGAAGCGGTCCGCGTCCATGATCACCATCACGGTGGCGTTCGGCACGTCCACCCCGACCTCGATCACCGTGGTGGCCACCAGCACGTCCAGCGTGCCATCGGCGAACGACCGCATGACGAGGTCCTTCTCCTCGGCCGGCAGCCGGCCATGCAGCACGCCAACCCGTAGGCCGGCCAGCGGCCCGTCGATGAGCATCGGTGCCACCTCGGAGACCGCGAGCGGTGGACGCCGCGCCCCCGCCGAGTCGGCATCTACGGCTTCTCCGGCATCGTCGCCATCCGGCGGTTCGGACCCAACCAGCTCCACAGCAGGCGGGAAATCCACGTCCTCGTCGAGGGCGGCGGCGTCGCCGATCCGCGGACATACCACGTACGCCTGGTGACCCGCGGCCACCTCCTCGGTGATCCGCCGCCACGCTCGGTCCAGCCAGGCGGGCTTCTCCCCGGCCGGCACTACCGTGGTCGAGATCGGCGCCCGCCCCACCGGCAGCTCGCGCAGCGAGGAAACCTCGAGGTCGCCGTACACCGTCATGGCCACCGTCCGCGGGATCGGCGTGGCGGTCATCACGAGCACGTGCGGGCAGCGCTGGGTACCGGCCCGGCCGCGCAGGGCGTCGCGCTGCTCGACGCCGAAGCGGTGCTGCTCGTCGACCACCACCAGGCCGAGATCGGCGAAGCCGACCCGTTCCTGGATCAGCGCGTGCGTGCCGACCACGATGCCCGCCGATCCGGATACCGCGTCCAGCAGGGCCTTCTTGCGCGAGCGGGCGCCGAGCGACCCGGTCAGCAGCGTCACCGAGGTGGCCTGCTCGGCGCCGTCCAGCTCGCCGGCCCGGCCGAGCGGCCCGAGCAGCTCGCGCAGCGACCTGGCGTGCTGCGCGGCCAGCACCTCGGTGGGCGCCAGCAGCGCGGCCTGCCGCCCGGCGTCCACCACTTGCAGCATGGCCCGCAGCGCGATCACGGTCTTGCCGCTGCCCACCTCGCCCTGCACCAGCCGGTTCATCGGGTGCTCGGCAGCCAGGTCACGAGTGATCTGCTCGCCGATGGCGCGCTGCCCGCCGGTCAGCGTGAACGGCAGCTGCGCGTCGAAGCCGTCCAGCAGGCCACCGGCCACCGGTGGGCAGGCCGGCGCCGGCCGATCGGCCAGCGCGAGCCGTCGCTGGGCAAGGGCGAGCTGCACGGCCAGCGCCTCGTCCCACTTCAGCCGGCGGCGGGCCGTCTCGACATCGGCCGTGGTCTCCGGCCGGTGGATGCCGCGCAGCGCCTCCTGGTGGCCGACGAGCCCGTGCGAGCGCCGCACCGGCTCCGGCAGCGGGTCCTCCGGCGCGGCCGGCCCGGTCAGCGTGTCCAGCACGATCCGGACGCTGTTGGCGATCACCCAGGACTGGATCTTCTGCGCCGATGGGTACACCGGAATCAGCGCCCGCGCGAAGTCGTCGACCACCGCGTCGTCGTCACCGTCGCCGGACAGCACCAGGCACTCTGGGTGGGCGAGCTGCAGCTTTCTGTTGAACCGTGTCACCTTGCCGGCGAACAGCCCGCGCACCCCTGGATGAAGCTGCTTCTCCCGCCACGCCTGGTTGAAGAACGTGCACTTCAGCACGTGCCGGCCGTCGCCGATCATGACCTCGACCAGCGTGCCGCTCCTGGTCTTCATCCGCCGCTTGCTGGCCGAGAGCACGTCAGCCACCACGGTGACGTACTCGCCGACGGCGAGGCTGCCGATGTCGGTCAGCTCGCCGCGCGAGGCGTACCGGCGGGGGTAATGCCGCAGCAGGTCGCCGGCGGTGTGCAGGTCGAGCCCGGCGGCCAGGGTCCTCGCGGTCTTGGCCCCGATCAGCCGCTCCAGCGGGGTGTCCAGCGGACCCATGGTCACTGCACCCTCATTCCACCCCGAGCAGCAGCGGGCCGGGCTGCCCGCCGCGGTAGACGACCAGCTCGACCTCGGGGTGCGTCCGGCGCAGGTCCAGCTCCAGCGCGTCGGCCAGGCCGTCCGGGGCACCCGCGCCGAGCAGCGCGGTGACCAGCTCGCCGCCGGCCGAGAGCATCAGCCCAACAAGGGCGCAGGCGGCCGCGGCCAGATCGGAACCGATCAGCACCACCTCGCCGTCCACCAGTCCGAGCACATCGCCGGCGTGGCAGCGGCCGGCCCAGGTCAGTGCCTCCTCGGCGGCAATGGTCAGCTCGGCGTACCGGGTGGCGGCGGCGGCTTCGGCCATCGCCACCACGTCGTCGCTTGCCCGGCGGGCCGGGTCGTGCACGGCAAGCGCGGCCAGTCCCTGGACCGGCGAGGCGGTGGGCACCACGACGACATCCTGGCCGGCCTCGCGGGCCTGTTCGGCGGCGGCCTCGGCGCCCGTGGTGCCGTCCGGGTGGTTCGGCAGCACCACGACGTGTTCGGCACGGGTGCCGGCGATCGCGGCCAGCAGGTCGGAGTCCCCGGCGCAGGCGCTGGGCGACTCGGCCGGCAGCACAACGGCGACCCCCTCGCCGCGGAACAATTCGGACACGCCGGCGCCGGACGCGACGGCGACCACGGCGCGGCGGCGGGTCAGCCGTGGCGTGGGGCCGGCGGCCACCGGCCCCGGCCGGTCGGCGAAGCGGGCGACCGTGATCCGGTGCGGCCGTCCAGCCTGCACTCCGGCCTCGATCGCGGCACCCACGTCGGTGCAGTGCACGTGCACGTTCCACACATCGCCGTCGCCGACCACCGCCACGCTCTCGCCGAGCGCGGCCAGCGTGGCGCGGAGCCCGGCCACCCGCTCAACCGTACTGGCGTCCAGCAGGTACATCACCTCGTACTCGGGCCCGTCCGACGCCGCCCCGGCCGGCCGCTGCACCATCAGGGCCGACGCGTCACGGCCCAGCAAGCCGGCAACACCGACAGCACCGACAGCAGCGGCAACACCGACAGCACCGACAGCACCGACAGCACCGACAGCGACAGCCGGCTCGCGCTCGGCCACCACGGCCGCCATCGCCTCGAGCACGAGCAGCACACCCCGCCCGCCCGCATCCACCACCCCCGCCCTGGCCAGCACCGGAAGCTGGCGCGGCGTGTCGGCCAGCGCGACTGACGCGCCGGCGACGGCCGCGTCGGCGACCTCCACCAGCTTGTCGGTGCCGGCGGCCAGCGCAGCCTCGGCGGCCGCGGCCAGCACCGAGAGCGCGGTGCCGTCGACCGGCGCCGCGAACGCCAGCCGGGCCAGCCTGGCTCCGCGCCGTAGCCCCTCGCACAGCCCGGGCGCGGTCAGCGCGCCGCCGTCGGGGCATGCCTGGTCCAGCCCGCGCAGCAATTGGCTCAGCACCAACCCGGAGTTCCCCCGAGCGCCCAGCAGGGCGCCACGGGCCAGGAAGGCCAGCGGCCGGCCATCGATGCCATTAAGGCCGTCACCGTCGACCCCGCCACCGTCGTGGCCGCCGCCGCGTCGCAGCTCGTCGAACGCCGCCCTCATGGTGGCCAGCAGGTTCGTGCCGGTATCGGCGTCCGCCACCGGGAAGACGTTGATCCGGTCGATCTCGTCCCGGTGCGCGGCGAGCAGGTCGACGGCGGCGGCCGCCCACCGCCGCACGGCCGCCGTACCCAGCTCCCGCAGCATCCGGCCGAGCGTAGCCGGCCGGACCGACTGCCCGAGTTGGAAGCGCGCGCACCGTCCGGCTACCCTGTCTTGAGATCGCCTCGGCCGGTACGACGGCGCCGGGGCCGGCACGGACATGTTCGACGATCCCAGGAGTGTGTGACGTGGCTGCCGTCTGCGACGTGTGCGGCAAGGGGCCGGGCTTCGGCATGTCGGTGTCGCACTCGCACCGGCGTACCCACCGCCGGTGGAACCCCAACATCCAGACGGTGCGCGCCAAGGTCGGCTCGTCCCAGCGGGTGCGGATCAACGTCTGCACGTCGTGCCTGAAGGCGGGCAAGGTGGTGCGCGGCTGATCCCGCAGCCGCTTCCGGTTCCGGCACGGCCCGGCCGCCAGCGCGGCGCCGGGCCGTTCGCCGTATCACGGCACCATTACCAGCTGGCCGAGATGAAGCCCGGCGACCATTGCCGGACACCCGCACCCGCCCAAACCGGCCAACACGAACGCCCCAACCGGCGAACACGCGCGACCCAACCGGCGAACACGCCGGGGGTTAGGGGAGCTTCCAGTCGATGGGGTCGGCGCCCTGGGCGACGAGATGCTCGTTGACCTTGCTGAAGGGCCGGGAGCCGAAGAAGCCATAGTGCGCGGACATCGGCGAGGGATGAGCGGACTCCACACAGGGGTACGCGCCGAGCGCTGGCCGCAGGCTGCGGGCGTCCCGGCCCCACAGGACGGCGACCAGCGGGGTGCCGCGCGCCACCAGGGCCTCGATCGCCCGGTCGGTGACCTCCTCCCAGCCCTTGCCGCGGTGCGAGGCCGCCTGGCCGGGCTGCACGGTGAGCACCCTGTTGAGCAGCATCACGCCGCGCTCGGTCCACGGCGTGAGGTCGCCGGTCGACGGCAGTGGGTACCCGAGGTCGTCGCCGTACTCGGTGAAGATGTTCACCAGGCTGCGCGGCAGCGGGCGGACGTCGGGGGCCACCGAGAAGCTCAGGCCGACCGGATGACCCGGCGTCGGGTACGGGTCCTGGCCGACGATCAGCACCTTGACGTCGGCCAGCGGCTGCCGGAAGGCGCGCAGCACGTTGCGGCCGGCCGGCAGGTAGCGCCGGCCGGCCGCCAGCTCGGCGCGCAGGAACTCCCCCATCGCGGCGATCCGGTCGGCGACCGGCGCCAGCGCCTCCGCCCACCCGGCCTCGACGATCTCGTGCAGCGGATGTGCAGCCACGAGCGGTGAGGGTAGCGCTGACTAGCGGGTCGGCCGCAGCGGCTTGCCGTAGCAGACGCAGCCGGCCCAGTCCCGGTAGTGGCCGAACTTGGCGATCTCGATGTACCCGGAGCTGGCGTAGAGGTTGATCGCCTCCGGCTGGGCGTAGCCGGTCTCCAGCACCATCCGCCGCCGGCCGGCCGCCGCGGCGGTGCGCTCCAGCTCGGCCAGCAGCGCGCGTGCCAGCCCGCGGCGGCGGGCGCCCGGCGCCACATACATCCGCTTGATCTCGGCGTCACCGTCGGCGAAGTCCAGTCCGTCGGCGTCGTGCGCACGCCAGCCCCCGCACAGCGCCGGCGCGCCGTCCAGGTAGCCCACCACGAACAGCCCGCGCGGCGGGCTGAACTCCCCGGCGTCGGTCGGCGATTCGTCCTCGCCGCCATAGCGCAGCACGTACTCCTGCTGCACCTCGGCGATCAGCTTGACCGCGTCTGGATGGTCGTAGCGGACCGCGCGCAGCTCCACGTGGCGCCACGATAGCCGCCAAGAGTCAGCGGCAGAGGTCAGCGGCAGAGGTCAGCGGCAGAGGTCAGCGCCAGTGCTGCCAACCGGCGTCGCCGCCCTCGTACGGGCGGCCGTCCACCAGCACACCGCTGCCCGCGTCCACCAGGCCGATCACCGTCCAGCCGTCGGGCACCGAGCGCGCCGAGGGAAAGGCCGCGGCCAGCGCGTAGTCCTCACCACCGGCGAGCATCCACTGCATGGGGTCGGCGCCGAGGGCGGATGCGACGTCGAGCAGCCGCTGGGGCACCGGCAGGCTGGCCGATCGCACGTCGATGGCGACGCCGGAGGCTGCCGCCACGTGGCCGAGGTCGGCCAGCAAGCCGTCGGAGATGTCGATCATCGCGGTGGCCCCGGCGGCGGCGGCCTGCGGGCCGGCCTGGTAGGGCGGCTCCGGCACCCGGTGGGCGTTGACCACGGCCACCGGCGAGCGAAACCCGCGGCCGAGGACGGCCAGGCCGGCGGCGGCCCAGCCGAGCCGCCCGCAGAGCGCGACGACGTCACCCGGGCGGGCGCCGGCGCGGGTGACCGGCTCGCGGCCCTGCAGGTCGCCGAGCGCGGTCACGGAGATGACCAGCCGGTCGCCGCCGACCACGTCGCCGCCGACCACGCCGGCCCGCACCTCGCCGGCCTCCCGCCACAGGCCGTCGGTGAGCTGCTTGAGAGCGACGGCCGGGGTACTGGCCGGGGCGCACAGGCCGACCAGCAGCGCGGTGGGCACGGCACCCATGGCGGCGACGTCGATGAGGTTGACCGCGGCCGCCTTGCGGCCGATCTGCTCCGGGGTGGACCAGTCCAGGCGGAAGTGCACACCC
>DASXTS010000443.1:0-36004 GCA_036505275.1 Pseudonocardiaceae bacterium | reverse complement strand
CGGGCTCGGCTCGGCATCGACGCTCACCCGGGCCGACGCCGATGCGCTGGGCTCGGGGGTGGCCGCGCCGGACATCGCCGCGGTGGCGTCGACGGCGTCGAGCTCGCAGACCCTGCAGGCCGGGTCGGCCAACTGGACAACCATGGTCGTCGGCACCCAGCCGGCCTGGGCCTCCGTGCGCGCCCGCACGGTGTCCGACGGTCGGTTCCTCTCCGACGACGACCAGCGCACGGCGGCCACCGTGACCGTGCTCGGCCCGACCACCGCCCAGGAGCTCTTCGGTGCGGTGAGTCCGGTCGGCCGGACCGTCACGATCGCTGCCAAGCCGTTCACCGTGATCGGCGTGCTGGCCGCCTCCGGCGGGGCCGGCGGGGGTGCCGGGAACAACGACGACCAGGCGATCATCCCGATGACCACCGCCCAGCAGCGGCTCGTCGGCGGCACCAGCCGGCTGTCCGTCCAGACGATCTTCGTGCAGGCCGCGTCGCGCGACGTGCTGTCCGCCGCCTACCAGGAGGCGAACGCGCTGCTGCTCGCGTTGCACGGCAGCACGGACGCCAGCACGCCGGACTTCACGATCACCACGCAGGAGGCTCTGGTCAGCACCGCGAACTCGGTGAACCGCACGCTGACCATCCTGCTCGGCGGCATCGCCGGCATCTCGCTGCTGGTCGGCGGTATCGGCGTGATGAACATCATGCTGGTGTCGGTCACCGAGCGGATCCGGGAGATCGGGCTGCGCAAGGCGCTTGGCGCGCGACCACGGCAGATCCGCCGCCAGTTCCTGGTGGAGGCATCGGTGCTGGGCCTTGCCGGCGGCGTGCTCGGCGCCGCGACCGGCGTCCTCGGCGCCCGGCTGCTGCCCCCGCTGATCTCCAACCCGATCGCGGTCTCGGTGCCGGCGATCGCCACCGCGGTGATCGTGGCGGTCGGCATCGGCCTCGCGTTCGGGGTCTATCCGGCCGGCCGGGCGGCGCGGCTGGCCCCGATCGACGCACTGCGCAGTGAGTGAGGAGGGTTCGGTGCACGACCGGGACCGTCGCCGCGGCCGCCGTACCCGGCGCCGGCTGCTGGTCGCGTTGAGCCTCGCGGGCTGCGTGCTGCTGACCGCCGGCGTGGTCACCGCGTACGCCACCCGATCCGCGAACCCGTCCTACCGGCTCGCCACTGTTGGCCAGCGCGACGTCAGCCAGACCCTGCGCGCCACCGGCACCATCGAGCCGGAATCCTCGGCCACCGTCTCCTTCCCGATTGGCGGCACGGTCGCCACCGTGCTCGTCTCGGCCAGCGACACCGTGCAGTCCGGCCAACCGCTCGCAACGCTTGACGCCACCGCGCTGCAGGCCGCGGTCGCCTCGGCGCAGGCCGCGGTCGCCACCGCCAAGCTCACCGTCCAGCAGGCGCTCGCGAGCCAGGCCTCGGCGGCACTGTCGTCGGCAGCGTCGGCCCAATCCAGCAGTTCGGCCGGCGCAGACCGAACGAACGACTGGGCCGCCGCGCAACAGGCCATCCTGCGGCTCCAGACCCAGGTCGACGACGCGCTGCGGATGGCACAGGCCGCGCTCTCCGACGCGGAGGCGGCGTGCGCCGAGCCGCCCACCGCGACCACTCCGACCACCACTCCGACCACCACTTCCAGCACCACTCCCAGCACCACTCCCACCAGCACGACCACCATCGATCCGGCCCCGACCACGACAGAAGCGCCATCGCCGAGGAAGTCGGACGCACCGGGCACGCCGACGGCAACGGCCGACCCCACTGCGGCGGCCTGCGCCCAGGCCCTGCACGAAGTGCTCGACCGGCAGACGGCGATAGCCGGCCTGCAGCAGTCCCTGGCGGCGCAGGAGGCCGCGCTCGACAAAGCACTCGACACGGCCCTCGACACGGCCCTCGATGCGGCGCTGAACCACGCCCCGAGCCATGACCCGGCCGGCCGGGGCGACTCGGCCGCCGCCCAGGTGGCGAGTGCGGCGCAGCTCGCCGCCGACCAGGCCGCCGTCGACGCCGCCGAGGCCGCGCTCACCGTCGCGGAGCAGGACCTGCAACAGGCCACCATCGTCAGCCCGATCACCGGCACCGTCAGCGCGGTCGGCCTGGTGCCCGGTCAGCAGGTCGCGGCCGATTCCAGCAGCGCGACCATCGGCGTCATCGGTGGCCACACGAACGTGGTCACGATCGCCGTCGACGTCACCAGGATCGCCGACGTCACGATTGGGCAGCCGGCCATCGTGCAGCCCGACGGCGGGGGCGAGGCCCTACCGGCGACCGTGGTCGCGGTCGGCGTCATCCCCGCCAGCGGGACCAGCTATCAGGTGCGCGTCGGGCTGACCGGCCAACCAACCGGCCTGCGCAACGGCACTTACGCGGCCGTCTCGCTGGTCACCGGCCATGCCGCGGCCGCCCTCACCGTGCCGACGTCGGCGGTCCACCGGCAGGGCCGGCAGACCACGGTGCAGGTCCTCTCGAACGGCGCGGCCCAGACCGTGCCTGTCACCGTGGGAGCGGTCGGCTCGGACTACACGGAGATCACCTCGGGGCTGTCCGCCGGGCAGCAGGTGATCCTCGCCGACCTGGGCCAACCAATTCCCAGCGGCAACGTCCGGTTCGGCGGTCCACGCGGCGGGCTCGGCGGCGGCGTGCTGACCGGCGGTGGGCCGCCCAAGTAGCCAACACCGTCTACCTGAGCAGGCGCACGAGGCCTTCCTGCACAACGGTGGCGACGAGGCGACCGTCGCGCGCGAAGAAGCGACCGATGGCCAGGCCGCGGTTGCCGGAGGCGGACGGCGAGGTGCAGTCGTACAGGATCCAGTCGTCGGCGCGGAAGGGGCGGTGGAACCACATTGCGTGGTCGAGGCTGGCGCCCTTGATGTCGTTGCGCCAGTCCACGCCATGGCGGGCGAGCACGGAGTCGAGCAGGGTCATGTCGGAGGCGTAGGCCAATACGCAGACGTGCAGCAGTTCGTCGTCCGGCAGCGTGCCGTCGGCGCGCATCCAGACCCGGCTGCGGGCGTCTCGCGGGCCGGCCGCCCGGGAGATCCAGGGTGGGTCGTCGACGTAGCGGACGTCGATCGGGCGCGGCGACTGGCCCCACGGGCCGAACTGTTCGGCGAACGGCGCGATCCGCTCGGCGATGGTCGGCAGTTCCTCGGGCGGCGGCACCGCGGGCATGGGCTCGGCGTGCTCCATGCCATCGTGCTCGGCGAGCTGGAACGACGCGGACAGCGCGAAGATCGCGTTGCCGTGCTGGATGGCGACCACCCGCCGGGTGGTGAACGAGCGGCCGTCGCGAATGCGGTCCACGTCGTACACGATCGGCGCGACGGGGTCGCCGCCGCGGATGAAGTACGCGTGCAGCGAGTGCACCTTGCGATCCGGTGGCACCGTGCGGCCGGCCGCGATCAGTGCCTGCCCGGCGACCTGCCCGCCGAACACGCGGATCATCGACGTCTCGGCGCGGGCGCCGCGGAAGATGTTGACCTCGATCGTTTCCAGATCGAGCAGCCGCACCAGCCGGTCCAGGCCCGGCTGGACCGCCGTCACGCGTGATCCTCCTCGCCGAGCCGGTGCACCCGAATGAGGTTCGTCGAGCCCACCGTGCCCGGCGGCGAGCCGGCCACGATCACCACCGTGTCCCCCAGCTGAAAGCGGCCGATGGAGAGCACCGCGTGGTCCACCAGCCGCACCATGGCGTCCGTCGAGGCCACGCCGGGGACGAGGAAGGTCTCGGTGCCCCAGGTCAGCGCGAGCTGGCTGCGCACCTCGGGCTCCGGCGTGAACGCGAGCAACGGCAAGCTGGTGTGCAGCCGGGCCAGCCGCCGCACGGTGTCGCCGGACTGGGTGAACGCGATCAGCGCCTTGGCGCCCAACCGTTCCCCGATGTCGCGCGCCGCGTAGGACAGCACACCGCGCTTGGTGCGCGGCACGTGCGACAACGGCGGCACGTCGACCGTCCCGCCCTCAATCGCCGAGATGATCCTGCTCATGGTGGCCACCGCGTCGAGCGGGTAGCGGCCCACCGAGGTCTCCCCGGAGAGCATCACCGCGTCCGCGCCGTCGAGCACCGCGTTCGCGACATCGGACGCCTCGGCCCTGGTCGGTCGCGAGTTCTCGATCATGGACTCGAGCATCTGGGTAGCCACGATCACCGGCTTGGCGTTCTCCCGCGCGATCTGCACCGCACGCTTCTGCACCAGTGGCACCCGCTCCAACGGCAGCTCGACGCCGAGGTCCCCGCGGGCGACCATGATCCCGTCGAAGGCCAGCACGATCGCCTCGAGGTTGTTGACCGCCTCCGGCTTCTCCAGCTTCGCGATCACCGGCCGGCGCCGCCCGCCGGACCGGTCCATCACCTGATGCACCAGGTCGATGTCGGCCGGCGAGCGCACGAACGACAGCGCGATGAAGTCCACCCCGAGACCGAGCGCGAACTCCAGGTCCCGGGCGTCCTTGTCACCCAGGGCCGGCACGGACACGTTCATGCCGGGCAGCGAGAGGCCCTTGTTGTCGCTGACCGGCCCGCCCTCGGTCACCTCGCACACCACGTCGCCGCTGTCCACCGCGGTGACCGTCAGACCGACCTTGCCGTCGTCCACCAGCAGCCGGTCACCGGCCGCGGCGTCGTCGGCCAGGCCCTTGTACGTCGTCGACACCCGACCGTGGGTGCCGGGCACGTCCTCGACGGTGATCCGCACCACGTCGCCGGTGCGCCACTCGACCGGACCCGCCGCGAACCGGCCCAGCCGGATCTTCGGACCCTGCAGGTCGGCCAGCACGCCGACCGCCCGGCCCGTCTCGTCGGAGGCCTCCCTGACCAGGGAGTACGCCTGCTTGTGGTCGGCGTGGGTACCGTGGCTGAAGTTCAGCCGCGCCACGTCCATCCCAGAGTTGACCAGGCCGAGCACCTTCTCCCGCGTCGCGGTGGCCGGGCCCAGCGTGCACACGATCTTCGCGCGGCGGCTCACACGGGTCACCTTAGCCCCCGGCAGCGACCTCAGCGCCGAGGCAGGCTGCTCGGGCCCACGTGGTCGTCCAACCACTGGGACAGCGGTCTCAGCGCGCGCCACGCGTCGCGAACTCGATCCAGGCACTCCGGGGCGTGCAGCACATCGTCCGGTGGCCAGCGCCGCGCACCGTACAGCGTCTTGTGCAGCAACAGCTCGGCGCGCGGATGCTCCGCGTCGTAGCCGCGCGGCGGCCGCTTCAGCCGGTGGCCTTCCACCGTGAATCCGCCGTCGACCAGCCGCTCCAGCAGGCCGGCGAGCGCGCCGCCCCGGCGGTCGTCGGCCACCGCGGTGCGGTAGCGCTCCACCTGGTCCGAGCCGGTGTCCCAGTAGCCGGAGGCGACCAGCATGCCGTTCGCGTCGAGTTGCACGTAGTAGCTGTGGCCGTGGAACCGCTCGGCGACGCCGCCGCAGTGCGTCTTGTACGGTGTCTTGTCCTTCGAGAACCGCACGTCGCGGTACGGCCGGAACACCTTGCCCGGCCCGAACTCGTCCTCCAGCGCGGCGAGCAGCGCCGCCATCGGCGCCTGCACGTGCTCGTCGTAGACGGCCTTGTTGTCCGTCCAGTACGCCTTGGAGTTGTCGGCCTCGAGGCCCTCGTAGAAGTCGATGGCGCGCTCGCCGAACCCCGAGAATCCCACGGCCGGCCAGCCTATCTGTGGATAAGTCGTGAGTGGCAAATGGTGTTGGAGCACCATTTGCCACTCACGGGGCGCGCAGCGGCACGGCGGCGGGATGCACCGGGGACGGCAGGTCGGAGCGGCCGGTGAGGTAGGCGTCCACGGCGTGCGCCACGGAGCGGCCCTCGGCGATGGCCCAGACGACCAGGGAGGCGCCGCGATGCGCGTCGCCGCAGACGAAGACGCCGGGCGCGGACGTCTGCCAGTCGGTGCCGCACGGGATCGCGCCGAGGCGGTCCGTCGTCACCCCGAGGCCGGCGAGCAGCGGCATCGGCTCCACGCCGTCGAAACCGATGGCCAGCAGCGCCATCGTGCAGGGCAGCTCGAACTCCCCGGACACCGGCGTGATGATCCGCGAGCCGTCGGCCTCCTTGCGCACCTTGACCTCGCGCAGCGCCACGGCGCGCACCGCACCGCCGGCGGAGCCAACGAACCGGTCGACGGCCACCGCGAACTGCCGCAGGCCGCCCTCCTCGTGCGCGGGATAGTTGCGCAGGATCCACGGCCAGGTCGGCCACGGCGAGCGGGCGTCGTCGCGGACCGGCGGCGGCTCGGGATAGATGTCGAGCTGGGCGACGGAGGCGGCGCGCTGCCGGTGCGCGGTGCCGAGGCAGTCGGCCGCGGTGTCGCCGCCACCGATGATCACTACGTGCCGCCCGGCCGCGGACAGCGGCGACGCCCCGTCGCCCTCGCACTCCCGGTTGGACGCGACCAGGTGCTCCATGGCGAGGTGCACGCCGCGCAGCTGCCGGCCCGGCACGTCCATGTCCCGCCCGCGCAGCGCGCCGACGGCAAGCACCACGGCGTGGTAGGAGGCGCGCAGCTCCGCCACGGACAGGTCCCGGCCAACCTCGCACGAGGTGACGAACCGGGTGCCCTCGGCGCGCAGCTGGGCCAGCCGCCGGTCCAGCACGCGCTTTTCCATCTTGAACTCGGGGATGCCGTAGCGCAGCAGCCCGCCGAGCCGGTCGTCGCGCTCGTAGACCACCACGTCGTGGCCGGCGCGGGTGAGCTGCTGCGCGGCGGCCAGCCCGGCCGGGCCGGAGCCGACCACCGCGACCCGCGAGCCGGAGGCCACCGCGGGGGGTGCGGCCCGCACGGTGCCCTCGTCCCAGGCCACGTCGGCGATGGCCTGCTCGACCCGCTTGATCGCGACCGCGCCGCCGGCCTCCGGGGTCAGCGCCAGCACGCAGGCCGTCTCGCACGGCGCCGGACAGAGCCGGCCGGTGAACTCCGGAAAGTTGTTCGTGGCGTGCAGCCGCTCGCTCGCCGCGGCCCACTCGCCGCGGCGGACCAGGCCGTTCCACTCCGGGATGAGGTTGCCCAGCGGGCAGCCGGCCGAGCCGGAGTGGCAGAACGGGATACCGCAGTCCATGCACCTGGCCGCCTGGATGGACACCTCGCCGGCCCGGACCGCCGGTTCGAGCGGCAGGTACACCTCGCGCCAGTCACCCAGCCGCTCGTGCACGGGCCGCTTGCGTGCGTCCACCCTCCGGTGCTTCAGGAAGCCCGTCGGGTCAACCACGCGAGGCCTCCATGATCGCGCTGTCGACGTCGCGGCCCTCGGCCCGCGCGATCCGGGCGGCCTCCAGTACCCGCTGGTAGTCCACCGGCATGACCTTGGTGAACGCCGCGCTGCGCCGGCGCCAGTCGCCGAGCAGCGAGCAGGCGACCGTGGAACCGGTCAGCTCGCGGTGCCTGGCCACGATCGAGCGCAGCCAGCGCAGGTCCTCGGCGTCCGGCCGCTGCAACCGCACCATCTCGGTGTTGACGTCGCGTTCCACCAGGTCGAGCACGAACGCCACCCCGCCGCTCATGCCGGCCGCCAGATTGCGCCCGGTCGGGCCGAGGATCACCGCACGGCCGCCGGTCATGTACTCGCACGCGTGGTCGCCGACGCCCTCGGCCACCGCGATCGCGCCGGAGTTGCGCACGCAGAACCGCTCCCCCACGCGCCCCCGCAGGAACAGCTCGCCGCCGGTCGCGCCGTAGCCGATGACGTTGCCGGCGACCACCTGCTCCTCGGCTCCGCCCATAGTGACGAATGGCGCGTCCGGGTGCGGCCGCACGATGATCCGGCCGCCGGACAGGCCCTTGCCGACGTAGTCATTGGCGTCGCCGATCAGGTCCATCGTGATGCCGCGGGGCAGGAAGGCACCGAACGACTGGCCGGCCGAGCCGTCCAGCGTGATGTGGATGGTGTCGTCGGCCAGGCCTTCGCCGCCGTAGCGGCGGGTGACCTCGGCGCCGAGCAGCGTGCCGACCGTGCGGTTGACGTTGCGCACCGGCAGCTCCAGTCGCACGGGCAGGGCGTCCTCCAGGGCCGCCTCGGCCAGCTGGATCAGCGTGTGGTCCAACGCCTGCGCCAGGCCGTGGTCCTGCTCGCGCACCTTACGCCGCGTGCCGGACCGGGGCCGCTCGAAGATCGGCGAGAGGTCCAGGCCGCTGGTCTTCCAGTGCGCCACGGCACGGTCGGTGTCCAGCACGTCGGCCCGGCCGATTGCCTCGTCCAGGGTGCGGAAACCCAGCTGCGCCAGCAGTTCGCGGACCTCCTGGGCGACGAACTCGAAGAAGGTCTCGACGAACTCGGGCTGGCCGGTATAGCGGGCCCGCAGCTCCGGGTTCTGGGTGGCCACCCCGACCGGGCAGGTGTCCAGGTGGCACACCCGCATCATCACGCAGCCGGCCACCACCAGCGGTGCGGTCGCGAAGCCGTACTCCTCGGCGCCGAGCAGGGCGGCGACCACCACGTCCCGCCCGGTGCGCATGCCGCCGTCGACCTGCACCGCGATCCGGTCCCGCAACCCGTTGAGCACGAGCGTCTGCTGGGTCTCGGCCAGCCCGATCTCCCATGGCGCCCCGGCGTGCTTGAGGCTGGTGAGCGGGGAGGCGCCGGTGCCGCCGTCGTGCCCGGAGATCAGCACCACGTCGGCGTGCGCCTTCGCCACGCCGGCGGCGACCGTGCCGACACCCACCTCACTGACCAGCTTGACGTGCACCCTGGCCGCGTCGTTGGCGTTCTTCAGGTCGTGAATGAGCTGGGCGAGGTCCTCGATGGAGTAGATGTCGTGGTGCGGCGGCGGCGAGATCAGGCCCACCCCCGGCGTCGAGTGCCGGGTGCGGGCGATCCACGGGTACACCTTGTTCGGCGGCAGCTGGCCGCCCTCCCCCGGCTTGGCCCCCTGCGCCATCTTGATCTGCAGGTCGGTGGCGTTCACCAGGTACTCGCTGGTCACGCCGAACCGGCCGGAGGCTACCTGTTTGATCGCCGACCGGCGCTGCGGGTCGTAGAGCCGGTCGCGGTCCTCGCCGCCCTCGCCGGTGTTCGAGCGCCCGCCGAGCCGGTTCATCGCGATGGCCAGCGTCTCGTGCGCCTCGGCCGAGATCGAGCCGTAGGACATGGCCCCGGTGTTGAACCGGCGCAGGATCGCCGACGCCGGCTCGACCTCGTCGATCGGCAGCGGCTCGCGGCCGGTCCGGAACGCGAACAGGCCGCGCAGCGCGCCGCCTGCCGCGTTCAGCCGGTCGCACTCGGCGGTGTAGGCGCGGTAGACGTCGTAGCGGCGGTTTCGGGTGGCGTGCTGCAGCAGGAACACCGTCTCGGGGGTGAACAGGTGCAGCTCGCCCTCGCGGCGCCACTGGTACTCGCCGCCCACCTCGAGCCGCCGGTGCACCCGGTCGGTCGGGTTGTCCGGGTAGGCGCTGCGGTGCCGGGCGGCCGCCTCGGCGGCCAGCACGTCCAGCCCCACCCCGCCCAGCGGCGACGCCGTGCCGGTGAAGTACTCGTCCACGAGCTCCTGGGCCAGGCCGACGGCCTGGAATACCTGGGCCGCGGTGTACGCCCCCACAGTGGAGATGCCCATCTTGGACATCACCTTGAGCACGCCCTTGACCAGCGCCTTGACGTAGTTGCGGACCGCGGCACGGGGCGACAGCCCGGTCAGCGCTCCCTGCGCGACCATGTCCTCGATCGTCTCGAACGCCAGGTACGGGTTCACCGCGGCCGCGCCGTACCCCAGCAGCAGCGCCACATGGTGCACCTCGCGGCAGTCGCCGGTCTCCACCACCAGCGCCACCCTGGTGCGTTCCCGCGTCCGGACCAGGTGGTGGTGCACGGCGCTGACCAGCAGCAGCGATGGGATCGGCGCGAGGGTGTGGTCGGAGTCGCGGTCGGAGAGCACCAGGATCCGGGCGCCGGCGGTAATGGCGGTGGACGCCTCGGCGCGCACCCGCGCCACCGCGGCGGCCAGCGCCTCGGCGCCGCCCCCGACGTCGTAGAGCCCGGACAGCACCGCGGAGGCGAACCCGGGCAGGTCGCCGTCATCGTTGATATGGATGAGCTTGGCCAGCTCGTCGTTGTCGATCACGGGCGAGCGCAGCACGACGTGCCTGCAGCTGGCCGGACCCGGTTCCAGCAGGTTCTGCTCCGGTCCCATCACCCGCGACATCGAGGTGACGATCTCCTCCCGGATCGCGTCCAGGGGCGGGTTGGTCACCTGCGCGAAGAGCTGGGTGAAGTAGTCGTAGAGCAGCCGGGGGCGCTGCGAGGCGGCCGCCACCGGGGTGTCGGTGCCCATCGACCCGATCGGCTCGGCGCCGGTGCCGGCCATCGGCGACAGCAGCACCCGAAGCTCCTCCTCGGTATAGCCGAACGTGAGCTGGCGGCGCAGCACGGACGCGTGCGACTGCGCCACGTGCTCCCGCTCCGGCAGCGCGTCCAGGTCCATCAGCCCGGCGTGCAACCAGTCCTCGTACGGCAGCGCGGCGGCCAGCTCGGCCTTGATCTCGTCGTCGTCCACGATCCGGCCGCGGGCGGTGTCCACCAGGAACATCCGGCCCGGCTGCAGCCGCCCCTTGGCGATCACCTGCGACGGCGGGATGTCCAGCACGCCGGTCTCGCTGGCCAGCACCACCCGGCCGTCGGCGCTCTGCCACCAGCGGGCCGGCCGCAGCCCGTTGCGGTCGAGCACCGCGCCGACCACCGTGCCGTCGGTGAACGTGACACAGGCCGGGCCGTCCCACGGCTCCATGAGACTGGCGTGGAACTGGTAGAACGCCCGCCGCTTCGGATCCATGGCAGCGTGCCGCTCCCAGGCCTCCGGGATCATCATGAGCACCGCGTGCGGCAGGCTGCGGCCGCCCAGGTGCAGCAGCTCAAGCACCTCGTCGAAGCTTGCCGAGTCGGACGCCCCGGGCGTGCAGATCGGGAACAGCCGGCGCAGGTCCCCCGGAATGAGCGACGACTCCAGCAGCGCCTCGCGGGCCCGCATCCGGTTGCGGTTGCCCCGGATGGTGTTGATCTCGCCGTTGTGCGCCACAAAGCGGAACGGGTGGGCCAGCGGCCAGCTGGGGAACGTGTTGGTGGAGAACCGGCTGTGCACCAGCGCGATCGCGGTCTCCATCCGGTCGTCACGCAGGTCGGCGAAGAACACCGGCAACTGCCCCGTGGTGAGCATGCCCTTGTAGACCAGCGTCCGGGCGGACAGCGACGCGAAGTACAGCTCACCGCCGAGCTCGAGTTCGGCGCGCCGGCGCAGGCAGAATGCGAGCCGGTCCAGCTCCAGCCCGGCCGCCCGGTCCCGCCGGTCAGCGACGAACAGCATGGCGAAGTGCGGCATGCAGGCCAGCGCGGTAGGGCCGACGCCGGCCACGTCCGGCCGCACCGGCACGTCCCGCCAGCCCAGCACGCGCAGGCCCTCGTCGGCGGCGATCCGCTCCACCACCGCCACCACGCTGGCCCGCTCGGTGGGGTTGGCCGGCAGGAACGCGAGGCCCGCGGCGTAGCGGTGCGCGCCATCCTTCGCCGGCGGCGGCAGCTGCACACCGGCGACCGCACGCAGGAACGCGTCCGGCAGCTGGATCAGGATGCCCGCGCCGTCGCCGCTAGTCGGCTCGGCGCCGGCGGCGCCGCGGTGGTTGAGGTTGGCCAGCGCGGTAAGCGCGTCCCGCACGATCGCGTGGCTGCGACGCCCCCGGACGTCGGCCACCATCGCGACGCCGCACGAGTCGTGTTCGGAGGCCGGGTCGTAGAGGCCGGAGGGTGCGGGCAGCGCCGAGAACGGCATGACAGCGGTCATCGCGGCACCTCCGGGCGTCCATTCGTGCAGGTAGCGCAGAACCGGGACGTCAGTGGCCCGCATGTGTCAGCGACTGTAACAGCAGCGAAACATTGCGGCACGCCCTCGCTGGTGAGCCCGTGCCCTCTAGTAACAATACGTCGGCCGCGGCGATTTCGCGGGCTCAGCTGGTCTGGCTCCGCCGCGCGTCGGCCCCTGCGCCGGCCTCTCTGCCGGCCCCTGTGCCGGCCTCTCTGCCGGCGTCTGTGCCGGCCTCCGCGACCTCGGTGTTGGCGTCCTCGGTGCGGGTTTTCCCGGTGTCCCTGGTGTCCCTGGTGTCCCCGGTGTCCTTGGTGTCCCCCGTGTCCTTGGTGTCCCCCGTGTCCTTGGTGTCCTCGGTGCCGGTGCCGTCGGTGGCCTCGGTGCCGGTGCGCTCGGCCGGGGTGCTCCCGGCGGGGGCCAGCACGTCACGGGGGCCGCGCACCAGCACCAGGTAGACCACCGCGGCGAGGAACACCACCACCGAGGTGATCACGTTGATCCGCACACCGAAGACCATGGTGGCCGGGTCGGTGCGGAGCATCTCGATCCAGAAGCGGCCCGCGGTGTACCCCGCGAGGTACAGCGCGAACACCCGCCCATGGCCCATCCGGTAGCGCCGGTCGGCCCACACGAGAAGGGCGGCCACCGCGACGTTCCACAACATCTCGTACAGGAACGTGGGGTGCACCACGGCGAGCGCCGGACCGCCGTCCGCGATGCCCGTCAGGGTGTCCTGCTCGCCGGTCACCGGGTCGATCCGCCGGAAGATCTCCAGCCCCCACGGCAGTGACGTCGGCCCGCCGTAGAGCTCCTGGTTGAACCAGTTGCCCAGCCGGCCGATCGCCTGGGCCACCACGATGCCGGGCGCCGCGGCGTCGGCGACCACGGTCAGCGGCACGCCCTTGCGGCGGGCGCCGATCCAGGCGCCGAGCGCGCCCAGCGCGACGGCGCCCCAGATACCGAGGCCGCCCTGCCAGATCTTGAACGCGTCCGCCGGGTGCCCGCCGTCGCCGAAGTACTTCTGCCAGTCCGTCAGCACGTGGTACACCCGACCGCCGACCAGGCCGAACGGCACCGCGAACACCGCGATGTCCATCATCGTGCCCGGCGCCCCACCGCGGGCCACGAACCGCCGCTCGCTCCACCAGACGGAGACGACGATGCCGACGATGATGCACAGCGCGTACGCGCGGACGGGTAGCGGTCCGAGGTGCCAGACCCCCCGGTCGGGGCTCGGAAACGACGCGAGGAGTGCGGCGATGGTCACCCCGACACCGTATCGGTGTGCCGCCGCGCCGTTGCTGGACGGTCAGCGCCCGGCGCCGAGGTCCACCTCGATCGGGAACGGGCGCTCGATCCGCAGCAGCCCGTCGGTGCTGCGGACGTCCTCGCGGTAGTCTTCGCCGTCCAGCCGCAGCAGGGTCGCCAACGGCGGCGTGGCCGGCGCCGGGTCGACCACCAGGTAGTACCCGATCCCGGCCTCGGCGTAGAGCTGCCGCTTCAGGATGCGGTCGTAGGCCCGGGTGGACGGCGAGAGGATCTCCGCGGCCAGCACGATCTGGTCGCCGGTGAAGTACAGGTCGGTGTGCCCTGGCCGATTGGTGACGACCAGATCTGGTATGAGCAGCCGTCGCTGTTGACCAAGCACCGCGTTGACGCCAGGCAGAACCTCGAGCTCCGGAGGAACAGTGTTCAGCAACGCCACAATCAGCAGTTGCAGCACCCGTTGATGCGTCGGCGTCGGTGACGGGCTCACGACCAGCGTCCCGTCGATGAGCTCGACGCGCTGGCCGTTGTCCTCCGGCAGCGCGATGACCTCGTCCAACGTCCACGGTCCCGGGTGCCATGGGAATGCGTCGGCCGGTACAGCCATGATCGGCTACCTCCTGCGCGGCGGGCGTCACCGTCCGCTGATGCTCAGTGTGACACGAGAGATCCCCCATGCCGGCAGAGTGTGCCGGCGGGCACCGACAGTTCCGGCGTAGCCCGCGTCGACCCCCGGAATGGCTGTCGTTAAAGGCCCAACTACCACCCAATGGCGGTACTTGGAGGCACACCAACGGCGCGGCGGACACCGGCGGCGAGGTCAGCCGCCAGCGCGCGAATTGCGGGCTCGCCGGAGGACGCCGCGGTGACGAAGGCCGAGCCGACGATCACGGCGTCGGCGAAGGAGGCCACCTGGGCGGCCTGGGCGCCGGAACGGACGCCGATGCCAACGCCGACCGGGACCGTGGGGGCATGCTCGCGGATGCGGGCCACCAGGGCGGGGGCGGCGTCGCTGACCGCGTCGCGGGCGCCGGTCACGCCCATCGTGGAGGCGGCGTAGAGGAAGCCACGGCAGGCGGCCGCGGTCAGGGCGATCCGGGCCGGCGTCGACGACGGCGCGACGAGGAAGATCCGGTCCAGGTCGGTGGCGTCCGCGGCGGCCAGCCAGTCGGCGGCCTCGTCCGGCACCAGGTCGGGGGTGATCACCCCAAGGCCGCCGGCGGCGGCCAGGTCGCGGGCGAAGGACCGCACGCCGTAGCGGTACACCGGGTTCCAGTAGGTCATCACCACGGCCCGGCCGCCAGCCGCGGCGACCGCCTCCACGACGGAGAAGACGTCCCGCAGCTTCACCCCGCCGCGCAGCGCGGCGGTCGCCGCGGCCTGGATGGTGGGGCCGTCCAGCACCGGGTCCGAGTACGGGATGCCGACCTCGACCAGGTCGCAGCCGGCGTCCAGCATCACCCGCAGGGCGGCCACCGAGCCGTCCACGGTGGGGAAACCGGCCGGCAGATAGCCGATCAGCGCGGCCCGTGCCTGCGAGCGGCACGCGTCGAACAGGGGCTCGAGCCGCGCGGTCACGAGGCGTCCAGCACGCCGAACCACCTGGCCGCGGTGTCCACGTCCTTGTCGCCGCGGCCGGACAGGTTCACCAGAATGACCCCGGACGGCCCGAGCTCCCGGCCGAGGGACACCGCGCCGGCGATGGCATGCGCCGACTCGATGGCCGGGATGATGCCCTCGGCGCGGCAGAGCAGCCGGAACGCGTCCATCGCTTCGGCGTCGGTGACCGCGTGGTACTCCGCCCGGCCGGTGTCCTTGAGGTAGGAGTGCTCCGGGCCGACTCCGGGGTAGTCCAGGCCGGCGGAGATCGAGTGCGCCTCGATGGTCTGGCCGTCGGAGTCCTGCAGCAGGTAGGACAGCGCGCCGTGCAGTGCGCCCGGCGAACCCTCGGTCAGTGTCGCGGCGTGCCGGCCGGTGGCGATGCCCTCGCCGGCCGCCTCGTACCCGCACAGCCGCACGCCGGGGTCGTCCAGGAAGGCATGGAAGATGCCGATGGCGTTGGAGCCGCCGCCGACGCAGGCCGCGACCGCGTCCGGCAACCGCCCGATGAGGTCCAGGGTCTGCTGGCGGGCCTCCAGGCCGATCACCCGCTGCAGGTCGCGCACCATCACCGGGAACGGGTGCGGGCCGGCCACCGTGCCGAGCAGGTAGTGGGTGCTGTCGACATTGGTGACCCAGTCCCGCAGCGCCTCGTTGATGGCGTCCTTGAGCGTGCGCGATCCGGTGCCCACCGGGATCACCTCGGCCCCGAGCAGCCGCATTCTCGCCACGTTCAGGGCCTGCCGCCGGGTGTCCTCCTCCCCCATGTACACCACGCAGTCCAGGCCGAGCAGGGCGCACGCGGTCGCGGTGGCCACCCCGTGCTGCCCGGCGCCGGTCTCAGCGATCACCCGGCGCTTGCCCATCCGGCGGGTGAGCAGCGCCTGGCCCAGCACGTTGTTGATCTTGTGCGAGCCGGTGTGGTTGAGGTCTTCGCGCTTGAGCAGGATGCGCGCGCCGCCGGCGTGCCCGGCGAGCCGGGTGGCGTCGGTCAGCGGCGACGGGCGGCCGGCGTAGTCCCGCTGCAGACGGTCGAGCTCGGCGAGGAACTCCGGGTCGGTACGGGCCTTCTCGTAGTGCGCGGTGAGCTCGTCCAGCGCGGCGATCAGCGCCTCCGGCACGAACCGCCCGCCGTAGCGGCCGAAGTGGCCGTGCTCGTCCGGCTCGTGCCCGCTTCGCTCGACCACGCCCGCGCTGGCCGCCGGCAGATCGGCCATCAGCGGGTGGGCTTGGGGCACGCCGGGTGCGAGCCGGCGGTGACCAGCTCGGCCACCATGGTGCGCGGGTCGCCGCTGGTCACCAGGCCCTCGCCGACCAGAACGGCGTCGGCGCCGGCACCGGCGTAGGTGAGCAGGTCGGCGGTGCCGCGCACGCCTGACTCGGCCACCCGCAGCACCTCGTTGGGCAGCCCCGGTGCGATCCGACCGAACACGTCCCGGTCCACCTCGAGGGTGTGCAGATCGCGGGCGTTCACCCCGACAAGCTTGGCGCCCGCCTCCAGAGCACGGTCGGCCTCCTCCTCGGTGTGCACTTCGACCAGCGCGGTCATGCCGAGCGACTCCACCCGGTCGAGCAGCGACGCCAGCGCGGCCTGCTCCAGCGCGGCCACGATCAGCAGCACCACGTCGGCGCCGTGCGCGCGGGCCTCGTGCACCTGGTACGGGTGCACCACGAAGTCCTTGCGCAGCACCGGCAGGTCGACGGCGGCACGGACGGCGTCCAGGTCGGCCAGCGAGCCGCCGAAGCGGCGCCGCTCGGTGAGCACGCTGATCAGCCTGGCGCCGCCGGCGGCGTACTCGCCGGCCAGCCAGCCGGGGTCGTCGATCACCGCAAGCGCACCTCGCGACGGGCTGCTCCGCTTGATCTCGGCGATCACGCCGATGCCGGGGCCGCGCAGGGCGGCCATCGCGTCGCGGGGTGCCGGAGCCCGCGCGGCGCGCTCCTTCATCTCGTCGAACGAGACGCTGCGCTCGCGGTCGGCTAGGTCGGCGCGCACCCCTTGCAGGATGGACTCCAGGACGCTCAAGCCGTACCCCTTCCCGCTACCCGGGTCGCTGGCCGATGCTAACCCTCATGGCGGGCCGGCCACTTCACCGGGGTGACCGCGTCAGCCGGTCGGGTCGCGGCCGGCGTCCAGCTCCTCCCACATGCTCCGTTCGCCCGCGGGTCCGGCCGCCGCGCGGCCGGCGCGATAACTGGAGCCCATCCGCGGCATGCGGTGACCGAACGTGGCCAGCAGCACGCCGGCGGCGAGCAGTGCGGCGGCCGCGATCACGCCAAGGGCGGCCGGCAGCGGCGCGCCGCCGCGTGCGACGAGCACCGTCACCACGCCGACGGCCGCCACCGCGGTTGCGAGCAGGCGGCGGACCAGGCCCCCGGTCGCCAGCACGGCCGCGATCATGGCGAGGGCCAGCACGGCGAGCGCGGAGTGTCCGGGGCCGCCACCGCGGTAGGCGCCGACCCAGAGCAGCACGGCCGCGCCGGCCAGCAGCCCCGCGACCGCCCAGAGGGCGCGCATCAGCCGGCCGCCAGCCGCAGGGTCTGCGCGGTGGCCACCGCCCTGAGCACGGCGCTCGCCTTGTTCAGGCACTCGGTGTCCTCGTACCGCGGGTCGGAGTCGGCCACGATGCCGGCACCGGCCTGCACGTACGCCACCCCGTCGCGGATCAGCGCGGTGCGGATTGCAATGGCGGTGTCCGCGTCCCCGGCGAAGTCCAGGTAGCCGACCACCCCGCCGTAGAGCCCGCGGCGGGTCGGCTCCAGCTCCTCGATGATCTCCATCGCCCTCGGCTTCGGCGCGCCGGACAGGGTGCCGGCCGGAAAGCACGCGGTCACCGCGTCGAACGCGGTGCGGCCGGGGGCCAGCTCGCCGGTCACCGTTGAGACGATGTGCATGACGTGGCTGTACCGCTCGACGCGGTAGAAGTCGATCACCCGGACGGTGCCCGGCAGGCACACCCGGCCGAGGTCGTTGCGGCCGAGGTCGACCAGCATGAGGTGCTCGGCCCGCTCCTTCTCGTCGGCCAGCAGGTCCTTCTCCAGCAGCTCGTCGTCGACGTCGGTCTCGCCGCGCCAGCGGGTGCCGGCGATCGGGTGCGTGGTCGCCCGCCCGTCCCGCACGGTGACCAGCGACTCCGGCGATGAGCCCACGATGTCGAACCGTTGTCGACCGTCGTCCAGCCGCAGCAGGTACATGTAGGGGCTGGGATTGGATGTACGCAGCACGCGGTAGATGTCCAGCGCGTCGGCGTCGGTGCTCATCTGGAAGCGCTGGGACAGCACCACCTGGAACGCCTCGCCGGCCATGATCTGCTCCTTGGCCGCGAGCACAGCCGCGTGGAAGCCCTCCGACGGCGTGCGGCGGGCGAAGGCCGGCTCCGGCCGCTGGAACACCGCGGCCGAGGCCGGCGCGGGCGTGCACAGCCGCGCGGTCATCGCCTCCAACCTGGCCACCGCGTTGTCGTACGCGGCGTCCACCCGCTCGTCGGTGTTGTCCCAGTTCACCGCGTTGGCAATGAGCGTGATCACGCCCTCGTGGTGGTCCAGCGCCGCCAGGTCGGTGGCCAGCAGCATCACCAGCTCGGGTAGCCGCAGGTCGTCCTCGGCCAGCGTGGGCAGCCGCTCCAGCCGGCGCACCGCGTCGTACCCGATGTAGCCGACCATGCCGCCGTGCAGCGGGGGCAGTTCGGGCAGCGGATCGGTGCGCAGCGCGCGCAGGGTCTCGTCCAGCGCCTGGAGGGGATTGCCGTCATACGGTTGGTCCACCGCGGGCAGCCCGACCGGCGGCGTGCCGGTCCACGTCACCTTGCCGGCCACCTCGGTCAGCGCGGCCGCGCTGTGCACCCCGACGAACGACCAGCGCGACCACGACCGGCCATTCTCCGCCGACTCCAGCAGGAACGTGCCGGCCTGGTTGTCGGCGAGCTTGCGGTACACCCCGAGCGGGGTCTCCCCGTCGGCGAGCAGCCGCCGCACCACCGGGATCACCCGCCGGTCGGCCGCCAGCCGGCGGAACTCGTCCCGCGTCGGGGCGATCCGGCCAAGGCCGATGGCGCCGTGCTCTCGCCTGGTGCGGTACGCCGTCCCGATCACGGGACACAATTGTGCCTGGCCACCGGCCGGTGCGTTGACCGCCACCCGTGGCACGGCGTATCTTTTCAACGTCCGTTGAAACAAGCGCCGGTACCCACTGCGACGATGTGACATCGTCCCCGTAAGACTGGGGAAATTCCACATCCTCGCGGGGTGGCCGGCGCCGCATAACTAGGGCGGGGCAGCGCATGGATTCGATCAAGGTGAACGACCTCGTCGTGGTCCGCGGCGGGGTAACGGTGCTCGACCATCTCACCTTCGGCGTGCACGCCGGCACGGTGACCGGGCTGCTCGGGCCGAGCGGCAGCGGCAAGACCACGCTGCTGCGGGTGATCGTCGGCGTACAGAAGATCACCTCGGGAACGGTGACCGTGCTGGACCGGCCGGCCGGCGTGCCGAGCCTGCGCCACGACATCGGGTACACCACTCAGGCGCCCTCGGTGTACGTCGACCTCACCGTCGCCGAGAACGTGCGCTACCACGCCGTGCTGCACGGCCGGCGGCGGGACGCAGTGGACGAGGCGATCGCCTCGGTCGGCATGAGCGAACTGGCCGACCGGCTGGTCGGGACGCTGTCCGGCGGCCAGCGCAACCGGGTGTCGCTGGCCTGCGCGCTGGTGGCCAAGCCGCGGCTACTGCTGCTCGACGAGCCGACGGTTGGCCTGGACCCGGTGCTGCGCCGCGATCTGTGGGCGCTGTTCGCCCTGCTCGCGTCGGAGGGCACCACGCTGCTGGTATCCAGCCACGTGATGGACGAGGCGTCCCGGTGCGACCGGCTGCTGCTGCTGCGCGACGGCAAGCTGCTCACCGACGACACCCCCGACGGGCTGCGCGAGGTGACCGGCACCCATGACCTGGACGAGGCGTTCCTGCGCCTGGTCGAGCACGGGGAGGTGGCCGCATGAACCCGCGGCTGACGATGGCGACGGCGCTGCGGGTGGGCACCCAACTGCGCCGCGACCACCGCACGCTGGCATTGGTGATCGTGGTGCCGTGCGTGCTGCTGTGGCTGTTCTCCGAGCTGTTCGGCGACGCGCCGATGGTCTTCCAGCGGCTCGCGCCGGCGATGCTCGGGGTGTTCCCGTTCATCACCATGTTCCTGGTGACCAGCGTGGCCATGGTCCGGGAACGGATCAGCGGCACGCTGGAGCGGCTGCTCACCACCCCGCTCGGCAAGGCCGACCTGGTGCTGGGGTACGCGCTGGCGTTCGCCGTGCTCGCCACCGTGCAGGCCTGCGTGGCCACCGCTGTGGCGCTCTGGCTGCTCGGCATGGACGAGCCGGCCTCGGTGCCGGTGCTGGTGCTGGTGGCGCTGGCCAACGCGCTGCTCGGCAGCGCCCTCGGCCTCGGCCTGTCGTCGCTGGCCACGACGGAGTTCCAGGCCGTCCAGTTCCTGCCGGCGGTGGCCCTGCCGCAGATCCTGCTGTGCGGGCTGATCGTGCCGACCGGGCAGATGGCCGGCTGGTTGGACGCCCTGAGCCGGGTGATGCCGCTGCGCTACGCGGTGGACGCCATGCAGACGCTCACCGGCTCGGCCACCGTCGAGGGCGGGGTGTGGCGCGACCTCGTGGTGATCGGCGGCTGCGTGCTGGTGGCGCTCGCCGTCGGCTCCGGCACCCTGCGGCGACGCACCGCGTGACGGCGGACACCGCGGACACCGCGGACACCGGCCCCCCGGCGGGTCGCCGCCGGGGCCGCCGGCCGGCCGGCGAGGACACCAGGGCCGCGCTGCTGGACGCGGCCAGGGCGGTGTTCGTCGAGCAGGGCTTCGACGGCGCCACCGTGCGTGCGATCGCCGGCCGGGCCGGGGTGGACGCCGCCATGGTCAACCACTGGTTCGGCGGCAAGGAGGGCCTGTTCGCCGCGGCCATGCAGATCCCGGTGGACCCGACCGTGCTGGTGGACGAGTTCCTCGCCAGCGGGCTGGACGGGCTGGGCGAGCGCATCGTCCGGCGGTTTCTCGGCGTGTGGGACAGCACCCGCGGCGGGGCGCTGATCGGGGTGATCCGCTCGGTGAGCAGCCACGAGCAGTCCGCCCGGATGATGCGCGAGTTCATCACCAAGGTGCTGTTCGGCCGGCTGGCTCGCGGGCTGGGGATCGACCAGCCGGACATGCGGGCGGCGCTGTGCGGCTCGCAGATCGTTGGCCTGGCCATGGTGCGGTATGTGATCCGGCTGGAACCCCTGGCCTCGGCCGACCCGGACACCCTGGCCGAGGCGATCGGCCCGACCCTGCAGCGCTATCTCACCGAGAAGCTGTGAGCAGCGGAGTTCTGAGCAGACCGCTACCCGCTCACGACCCGCTCGAAGCAGGTGCGGCTGCCCGTGTGGCAGGCCGGACCGGTCTGCTCCACGACGAGCAGCACAGCGTCGCCGTCGCAGTCCAGCCGCACCTCATGCACGAGCTGGGTATGACCGGAGGTCTCACCCTTCTCCCACAGCTGCCCGCGGCTGCGCGAGTAGTACGTCGCCCGCCCGGTGGTCAGGGTGCGGTGCAGCGCCTCGTCGTCCATCCAGGCGACCATCAACACCTCGCCGGTGCCGCGCTGCTGCGCGACGGCGCACACCAGGCCCTCGGCATTGCGCTTGAGCCGAGCCGCGATCGCCGGGTCGAGGCTCATCGCCGCACCCCGCCGGTGTGCTCCAGCGCCGGCCGGGTGTTCAGCAGCACCGCCACGTACACCTGGGACACCGCGATGGCGCCGGCCACGATCCGCACCCACACCGGCAGCGACTGCAACGCGATCAGGATGTGCAGGAAGGCCACGGTCAGCGCGAAGAGCAGGCCGACGATGCGCGCGGACCGCATGCCGCGCAGCAGCCCGCCGGTCACCCCGATGGCGATCACGAGCTGCAGCACCGACACCAGGAACGCGCCCCCGCCGCCATCTGTCGCCGACCACAGCACGTCCACCAGCACGAACAGCAGGCCGCCGGCGACCAGCAGCCAGCCGGCCAGCCGGATCTCGATCGGCGCCCTGGACCCGATCGAGAAGATCCAGCGCCCCGGACCGGTGCTGCCGTCGCCCGTGCTCATCGCACCTCCACCCCGGCGGACCGCAGCTCCTGCTTGACCTGCCCGATCCGCAGCTGACCAAAGTGGAACACGCTGGCCGCGAGCACCGCGTCCGCCCCGGCGGCCACCGCTGGCGGGAAGTGCGCCAGCTCGCCGGCTCCTCCGCTGGCGATCACCGGGACGGTCACCGCGGCGCGCACCGCCCGGATCATCTCCAGGTCGAAGCCGGCCTTGGTGCCGTCGGCGTCCATGGAGTTGAGCAGGATCTCGCCGATGCCCAGCTGCTCGCCGCGGCGGGCCCACTCCACGGCATCGATGCCGGTGCCACGGCGGCCGCCGTGCGTGGTCACCTCGAAGCCCGACGGCGTGCCCGGTTGATCGTCCCGGCACCGGCGGGCGTCCACCGACAGCACGATGCACTGCGCCCCGAACCGGCGCGACGCCTCGCCGAGCAGCTCGGGCCGGGCGATCGCCGCGGTGTTGATGCTGACCTTGTCCGCACCGGCCCGCAGCAACCGGTCCACATCGCCGGTGCTGCGGATGCCACCGCCGACCGTGAGCGGGATGAACACGCACTCGGCCGTGCGCCGCACCACGTCGTAGGTGGTCTCCCGGTCCGCGGCGGACGCGGTGACGTCCAGAAACGTCAGCTCGTCAGCGCCATCGGCGTCGTAGGCCGCGGCCAGCTCGACGGGGTCGCCGGCGTCGCGCAGGTCGCGGAAGTTGACACCCTTCACCACCCGGCCGCCGTCCACGTCAAGACACGGGATCACCCGCACCGCCACCATGGGGCCACGCTAACGCGTGGCCCCTCGTGAGTGGCAAATGGTGTTGGGACACCATTTGCCACTCACGGGTCAGTTCACCGCGGCGAGCGCCTCCGGAAGCGTGAACGCGCCGAGGTAGAGCGCCTTGCCGACGATGCAGCCCTCGACGCCGTCCGGCGCCAGTTCGGCGACGGCCCGCAGGTCCTCGATGCTGGACACGCCCCCGGACGCCACCACCGGCGCCTTGGTCCTGGCGCATACCTCGCGCAGCAGTCGCAGGTTGGGGCCGCGCATCGTGCCGTCCTTGCTGACGTCGGTCACCACGTACCGGCGGCAGCCGTCGGCGTTCAGCCGGTCCAGCACCTCCCACAGGTCGCCGCCGTCCTGCGTCCAGCCGCGGGCCGCCAGCCGGTGATCGTCGTCGACGATCCGCACATCCAGCCCGACCGCGATCCGCTCGCCGTGCTCGGCGATCGCCCGCGCGCACCATGCCGGGTCCTCCAGCGCGGCGGTGCCGAGGTTGACCCGAGCGCAGCCGGTGGCCAGCGCCGCCCGCAACGACTCGTCGTCGCGGATGCCGCCGGACAGCTCGACAGCGATGTCCAGCTCGCGGACCACCTTCGCCAGTAGGTCGGCGTTGGACCCGCGGCCGAACGCCGCGTCAATGTCGACCAGATGGATCCACTCGGCGCCGTCGCGCTGCCAGCCGAGGGCGGCGTCGAGCGGCTCGCCGAACGTCGACTCCGAGCCGGCCTCGCCGCGCACCAGCCGCACGGTCTGCCCACCGCTGACGTCGACGGCGGGCAACAGGGTGAACGCCACGCCGTAACCCTACGGGGACGGCGTCAACCGAGGTCCTTGACCCAGTTGCGCAGCAGCTCCGCGCCGGCGTCACCGGACTTCTCCGGGTGGAACTGGGACGCCGACAGCGGGCCGTTCTCGACGGCCGCCACGAAGTCCTCGCCGTGCCTGGCCCAACTGACCAGCGGCGCACGCAGCACCGGCGACGGCTCCAGCTCCCAGCGGCGCACCCCGTAGGAGTGCACGAAGTAGAACCGGGTGTCCGGGTCCAGGCCGTTGAACAGCCGCGACCCCGGCGCCACCCGGACCGTGTTCCACCCCATGTGCGGGAGCACGTCGGCGTGCAGCCGCTCCACGGTGCCCGGCCACTCGCCGCAGCCGTCGGTGTGCACGCCGTGCTCCACCCCGTGCTCGAACAGCACCTGCATGCCGACGCAGATGCCGAGCACCGGCCGCCCGCCGGCCAGCCGCTCGCCGATGATCCGCGGGCCGCGCACGGACAGCAGGCCGGCCATGCAAGCGGCGAACGCGCCGACCCCGGGCACCACGAGGCCGTCGCAGGCCAGCGCGGCATGATGGTCGGCGGTCACCGCCACCTCGGCGCCGACCCGGCGCAGCGCCCGCTGGGCCGAGCGCAGGTTGCCTGAGCCGTAGTCCAGCACGACGACACGGGGCACGCGGACCAGCGTAGCCAGCCGCCGGTCAGAGCACGCCCTTGGTGGACGGCACTCCGCTGGCCCGCGGGTCCAGCTCGACGGCGGCCCGCAGCGCCCTGGCGATCGCCTTGTACTGGGCCTCGGTGATGTGGTGCGGGTCGCGGCCGTGCAACACCCGCACGTGCAGCGCGAGCTGCGCGTGGACGGCCAACGACTCGAACACGTGCCGGTTGAGCACGGTCGGGTAATTGCCGCCGACCACGAACCCGACGAGGGCGTCCGGCTCGCCGGTGTGCACGCAGTACGGGCGGCCGGACACGTCGACCGCGGCATGCGCCAGCGTCTCGTCCATCGGGATCCAGGCGTCGCCGAAGCGGCGGATGCCGGACTTGTCGCCCAGCGCCCGCCTGATCGCCTCACCGAGCACGATCGCAACGTCCTCCACCGTGTGGTGGGCGTCGACCGCGGTGTCGCCGGTGGCCCGCACGGCCAGGTCGAACGCGGCATGCGCGCCGAGCGAGCCGAGCATGTGGTCGAAGAACGGCACCCCGGTGTCCACGTCGACCTTGCCGGCGCCGTCGAGGTCCAGCTCGACAAGCACGCTGGACTCCTTGGTGGTGCGCTCCACCCGCGCCGTCCGGTTCACGGTGCCATCTCCTCGGACATCTCCTTGGACATCTCCTTGGACATCTCCTTGCTGACGTCGAGGAACGCGTCGTTCTCCGCCGGTAGGCCTATGGTGACACGCAGGTGGCCCGCGATGCCGACGTCCCTGATCAGCACGCCGTGCTCGAGGTAACGCCGCCATGCCGCCGGGGCGTCCTCGAACAGTCCAAAGAGGACGAAGTTGGCGTCGCTGTCCACCAGGTGGAAACCCATGCCCTGCAGGGCCTCGGCGACCCGGGTTCGCTCGGCGACCACTGTGGCGACGGTGTCCAAGGTGGACGCCGCGTGCCGCAGCGCGGCGCGCGCCGCGGCCTGGGTGAGCGCGGAGAGGTGGTAGGGCAGCCGGACCAGGGCCAGCGCGTCCACCACGGCCGGCGCCGCGGCGAGGTAGCCGAGCCGGCCGCCGGCGAATGCGAACGCCTTGCTCATGGTGCGGGTGACCACCAGCCGGTCGCCGAGCTCGTCGAGCAGGGTCAGCGCGCTCGGCTGGCGGGAGAACTCGGCGTAAGCCTCGTCCACGATCACCATGGCGCCGCTGCCGGCCAGCGCGATCCGGTGCAGGTCGGGCAGCGGCAGCGACTGGCCGGTCGGGTTGTTCGGGCTGGTCAGGAACACCAGGTTGGGCTGCCTCTCGCGGACCAGGCTGGCCGCGGCGGCCGGGTCGATGGAGAAGTCGCGGCGGCGCGGCGCCGGCAGCCACTCGGTGCGGGTGCCGCTGGCGATGATCGGGTGCATGGAGTACGACGGCTCGAAGCCGACCGCGAGCCGGCCGGGGCCACCGAAGGCCTGCAGCAGCTGCTGCAGGATCTCGTTGGACCCGTTGGCCGCCCACACGTTTGCCACGGTCACCGGCACGCCGCTGGTGCCGTACAGGTAGGCCGCGAGGTCCGCGCGCAGCGCGACGGCGTCCCGGTCCGGGTACCGGTGCAGTGTCCTGGCGGCGTCCGCGGTCGCCGCCGCCAGCTCGGCGACCAGGGCCGCCGGCGGCGGGTACGGGTTCTCGTTCGTGTTCAGCCGGACCGGGACGTCGAGCTGGGGCGCGCCGTACGGGGTGCGGCCGCGCAGGTCCTCGCGCAGCGGCAGCTCACCCAGCGTCACGGTGGCGCCGGGGACGGCGCTCCGGGCGGTCCCGGAGCTGTCGGCGCTGTCGGAGCTGTCGGCGCTGTCGGCGCTACCGGCCATCGGTCGCCGCCTGGGCGCGGACCGTGACGGCCTGGCCGTGTGCGGGCAGGTCCTCGGCCTCGGCCAGCGCGACGACGTGGTCGGCGACCTTGATCAAGGCGTCCCGGTCGTACTCGATGAGGTGGATGCCGCGCAGAAAGGTCTGAACGGAGAGCCCGCCCGAGTGCCTGGCGCAGCCGCCGGTCGGCAGCACGTGGTTGGACCCGGCGCAGTAGTCGCCGAGGGACACCGGGGCGTACGGGCCGACGAAGATGGCGCCCGCGCTGCGCACCCGGCGGGCGACCGCGGCCGCGTCCGTGGTCTGCACCTCCAGGTGCTCCGCGGCGTACGCGTCGACGACCGCCACGGCCGCGTCCATGGTGGACACCAGGATGCAGCCGGACTGCCGGCCGGCCAGCGCGGCCGCGATCCGCCGGTGGTGCCTGGTCTGCGGGACCTGTCTGGCCAGCTCGGCGTCGACCGTGTCGGCCAGCGCGGTAGAGGTGGTGACCAGCACGCTGGCGGCCAGGGTGTCGTGCTCGGCCTGGCTGATCAGGTCGGCGGCCACATGCACCGGGTCGGCGGTGTCGTCGGCCAGGATCGCGATCTCCGTCGGCCCGGCCTCGGCGTCGATGCCGACCAGCCCGCGCAGCAGTCGCTTGGCCGCCGTGACGTACACATTGCCCGGCCCCGTGATCAGGTCGACCGGTTCGAGCACGGCGCCGTCGGTGTCGGTGCCGCCGTGGCCGAGCAGCCCGATCGCCTGGGCGCCGCCGGCGGCCCACACCTCGTCGACGCCGAGCAACCCGCACGCGGCCAGGATCGACGGGTGCGGCAGCCCGCCGTGGTCGGCCTGCGGCGGCGAGCACACCACCATCGAAACGACCCCGGCGACCATCGCCGGCACCACGTTCATCACCACGCTGGACGGGTAGACGGCGTTGCCGCCGGGCACGTACAGCCCCACCCGGCCGACCGGCACCCACCGCTCGGTGACGGCGCCACCCGGGACAACCTCGGTGCGCACATCCTCCCGGCGCTGCGCGGTGTGCACGGTGGTGGCCCGCGCGATCGACTCCTGCAGCGCCGCTCGGACCGCCGGATCGAGCGAGTCCAGGGCGGCGGTGATGGCGTCCCTCGGCACCCGGACCGTGGCGGGCGCCACCCCGTCGAAGCGCTTCGACAGCTCCAGCACGGCCTGGACGCCGCGTTTCCGCACCGCATCCAGCAGCGACGCCACGGTGGCCGCCACCCCATCGACGTCCAGCTCGGCGCGCGGCAGCAGCGCCCGCAGTCGCGCCGGGCTTGGCAGCTCGCCGCGCAGGTCGGTTCGGTTCAGCATGGGACCTCGTGAGTACATGACCGTGTTCTGCTCACGAGCCTGCCATATCCAGACCGAGGTCCAGCGCCGGCGCCGAGTGGGTGATTGCCCCGACGGCGAGGTAGTCGACGCCCGTCTCGGCGTAGCGGCGGGCCACGTCCAGAGTGAGGCCGCCGGAGGCCTCCAGGCGGGCCGGGGATCCGGCCGACCGCACCCGCCGGACCGCCGTGGCGCACTGCGCGGGGGTCAGGTTGTCCAGCAGGATCTCGGCGGCGCCGGCGGCCAGCGCCTCGTCTAGCTCGGCCTGCGAGGTCACCTCGACCTCGCAGGGCAGCCCCGGCGCGAGCGCGCGGGCCGACATGATGGCTGCGGTCACCGAGCCGGCCGCGGCCACATGGTTGTCCTTGATCAGCACCGCGTCGCCGAGACCGAGCCGGTGGTTGACGCCACCGCCGCAGCGCACGGCGTACTTGGCCAGCAGCCGAAGGCCCGGCACGGTCTTGCGGGAGTCGCGGATCGCGCAGCCGGTGCCGCGCACCGCGTGTATCCAGGCCGCGGTGGCGGTGGCGATGCCGGAGAGGTGGCACAGCAGGTTCAGCGCGGTGCGCTCCGCGGTCAGCAGCCCGCGGACCGGGCCGTGCAGCCGCAGCGCGACGTCGCCAGGCGCCAGCGGAGCGCCGTCGGTGCGGACCGCCCGCACGTCGTAACCGGCCGGGCCGAGCACGGCGTCGAACACCGCAAGTGCCACCGGCACCCCGGCCAGGATCCCCGGCTGCCTGGACCCGATCACCGCGGTGGCCACGGCCCCGGCCGGCACGCACGCTTCGGTGGTGGCGTCCGGCCCGTAGCGGAGGTCTTCGCCCAGCGCGGCGCTCACCACCCGCTGCACGTCATCGGGGTCAAGGCCGGCGTTGCGCAGCGCGTGCAGCACGGCGTGCGACAGCGGCCGCAGCGTCGCGGTCACGACGCCGCCTCCACCGGGTACGCGTCGGCCAGCGGGAAGGCCGGGACTGCCGGCCGTGCCGGCTCGACGACCACCGGCCGGCTCCGCTCGTCGAGCCGGATGGCGATGCCGCGCCGCCAGGTCCGGTCGTCGGTGTCCGGGTGGTCGGCGCGTACGTGACAGCCCCTGGTCTCGGTCCGCGCCTGCGCCGCGGCGAGCACCGCACCGGCCACCACGGTCAACACCGCATCCTCCGCCGCCTCCCTGGTCCACAGTGGACGGTCCACAATGGACCTTTCGATGGTCGCGGCGGCGACGGCGAGGCCGGTGCCGTCGCGGCCGATCCCGGCGTGCCGGCTCATCGCCCGCTGCAGCAGATCCCGATCGGCACACCGGGCCATGGCCTTTGCCGGCGTCCCGCTCGGCGCCGGAGCCCGGGGGTGCAGCACCCCGTTCGCCAGGTCGGTGGCGACCGCGCGGGCCGCCCGCGTGCCAACCACCAGGCTCTCCAGCAGGCTGTTCGACGCCAGCCGGTTGGCGCCGTGCAGCCCGGTGCGGGCCACCTCGCCGGCGGCGTACAGCCCGCGCACCGCGGTCCGGCCGTGCACCGTGGACGCCACGCCGCCGCACGCGTAGTGCGCCGCCGGCGCCACCGGAATCGGCTCGCGGGACGGCTCGATGCCCGCGCCGCGGCAGGCGGCGTGCACGGTGGGGAACCGGCGGGCGAACGTCGGGGCGTCCAGGTGGGTGGCGTCCAGGTAAACGTGGTCGGTCCCGGTGGCCGACATCCGCCGGGTGATCGTCGCAGCCACCACGTCGCGCGGCGCCAGGTCCGCCAGCGGGTGCACACCGGCCATCAGCCGCGCCCCGTGCGCGTCGATGAGCACCGCGCCCTCGCCGCGCACCGCCTCGGTCACCAACGGGCGCCGGCCGCGGGCCGCCGCCCCGGTGTACAGCACGGTGGGATGGAACTGCATGAACTCCAGGTCCACCGCCGCGGCGCCGGCACGCAGCGCCAGGGCGACTCCGTCGCCGGTCGCCACGTCGGGGTTGGTGGTCGCCGAGTACAGCTGGCCGAGCCCGCCGGTGGCCAGCAGGACCGCCGGGGCGCGCAGCTGGCCGGCCGTCCCGTCCGGGCCGAGCACGGCCAGCCCGGCGACTTCGCCGTCGGCGGTGAGCAGCACGTCGACCGCGGTGTGCCAGGCCAGGATGGGCAGCGCGGGAGCGCCGGCGAGCAGCGCGCGCTGGATCTCCGCGCCGGTGGCGTCCCCGCCGGCATGGATCACCCGTAGCGCGCTGTGCCCGCCCTCCCGCGTCCTCGCCAGGCCACCGCCCCGGCCTCGGTCGAAGATCGCGCCGCGCCGCCGCAGCGCCGCCACCGCTGCCGGGCCGGCGGCCAGGATCGACCGCACGGCTGCCTCGTCGCAGAGCCCCGCGCCCGCGGTGACCGTGTCCGCGGCGTGCCCGGCCACCGAGTCACCACCGGCGCGGCCGGCGACCGCGATCCCGCCCTGCGCCCACCGGGTGTTGCCCTCGCCGGCGCCGGTCTTGGTCACCACCAGCACCCGAAGCCCGTGCCCGCGCGCTTCCAGCGCCGCGGTCAGGCCGGCCACCCCGGTGCCGACGACCACCAGGTCGGCGGTCGCCACCCAGCCCGATTGGGCCGTCGATGGCCGGAGCCCGGCGCTCACTCGCCACCGCCGGGCCGCCCGATCTCGATCATCCGCTGCACCGCGCCGCGGGCCCTGGCCGCGGTCTCGGGATCGACGTGCACCTCGTCCCGACCCTCGCGCAGGGCGCGCAGCACGGCACCCGGGGTGATCATCTTCATGTACCGGCAGTAGGCCCTGTCGTTGACCGCGCGGAAGTCCACGGCCGGTGCGGCGCGACGTAGCTGGTGCAGCATGCCGACCTCGGTGGCCACCAGCACCGACCGCGCGGCGGTGCGGCGGGCGGCGTCCAGCATCCCGCCGGTGGACAGGATCTTGACCCGCTCCGCCGGCACCGCACCCGCCCCGGCCAGGTACAGCGCCGACGTGGCGCAGCCGCACTCCGGGTGGATGAACAGGTCAGCTTCCGGGTCGGCGGCGGCCTTGGCGGCCAGCTCCGGGCCGTTGATGCCGGCGTGCACGTGGCACTCCCCGGCCCAGATGTGCAGGTTGCGTCGCCCGGTGATGCGCCGCACATGCGCGCCGAGGAACTGGTCAGGGCAGAACAGCACCGGCCGCTCCGCCGGGATCGACGTCACCACCTCGACGGCGTTGGAGGACGTGCAGCAGATGTCCGTCTCGGCCTTCACCTCGGCCGTGGTGTTCACGTAGGACACCACCACCGCGTCCGGGTGCTCCGCCTTCCAGGCCCGCAGGTCCGCTGCGGTGATCGAGTCGGCCAGCGAGCAGCCAGCCCGCGCGTCCGGGATGAGCACGGTCTTGTCCGGGCTGAGGATCTTGGCCGTCTCCGCCATGAAGTGGACGCCGCAGAACACGATGGTCCCGGCGTCGGACGCTGCGGCGATCCGGGACAGCGCCAGCGAGTCCCCCACGTGGTCGGCGACGTCCTGGATCTCGGGCAGTTGGTAGTTGTGCGCCAGCAGCACGGCATCCCGGCGTCTGGCCAGTTCTCGAACCTCACGAGCCCACGCTGCGTCCGGCACTGTTTCCGTCACAGTGTCCGGCGCTGGGTCCGGCGCTGGGTCCGGCTTTGCGTCGTCGGTCCGCTCCACGACGGTAGTAGCGGCCATATCGGCCTCCTCGGGTTTTCGCCTTATAATCGAAAACGTGGTCCATGGTAGCAGTGAACCGGGGCTGGCTGCACACGAGGTCCTGGCAGTTGTCCTGCAGGTGCGCGCCGGCGTGCTCCAGGTGCTGTTCTGGCAGCGCGCGCTACCGCCGCACGCGGGCCGGTGGGCGCTACCCGGCGGGCGGCTGGGTGCCGACGAGGACGTCGAGCACTCGGTGCGACGCCAACTCACGGAGAAGGTCGACGTCCGGGAGGTGGCGCATGTCGAACAGCTCGCCGTGTTCAGCTCGCCGGATCGGGTGCCGGACCCGCGGGTGATCGCCACCGCGTTCCTCGGCCTGGTGCCGGCGGGCGCCGACCCGGCCGCGCCCGCCGACACCGTGTGGCACCCGCTGACCGAGCTGCCGGACACCGCGTTCGACCACGGCGCGATCGTGCGGCGGGCCCGCGACCGGTTGCGGGCCAAGCTCTCCTACACCAACCTCGGCTTCGCCCTGGCCCCGCGCGAGTTCACCATCTCCGAGCTGCGCCGCATCTACTCCGCCGCGCTCGGCTACCGGGTGTCGGCGACCAACCTGCAGCGCGTGCTGGCCCGCCGCGGGCTGCTCGAACCGACCGGCTCGGTGGCTGCGCCAGGGCCGTCCGGTGGCCGCCCGGCCGCGCTGTACCGGTTCGCCGACCGCGGCCTGCGGATCACCGATCCATTCGCGGTGTTCCGCCCGCCGGGCCGCTGAACGCGACGCCGCCAGCTGGCCCTGAGGGCATGTACCTGAACATGTCCGATCCGTGGCCGCTCCGGGAAGCGCCCCACCGGCCGGCGTCGTACGGTGGGCGCGTGGTCACGACGCTCCCACTGTTCCCGCTGGGCACGGTGCTGCTGCCGGGGGCGTCGCTGCCGCTGCACATCTTCGAGCCCCGCTACCGGCAGCTCACTGTCGACCTGGTGACCGGCGCGGTGCCCGGCCGCAGCTTCGGCGTGGTGGCGATCAAGCAGGGCCGGGAGGTGGGCGACGCCGGCGACATCGAGCTTCACGACATCGGCTGCACCGCGGTGCTCCGCGAGGCGCGGCGGCTGCCCGACGGCCGCTTCGACATCTTCACCAGCGGCGAGCGCCGTTTCCGGTTGGTCGAGGTCGACTCGTCCCGCGCGCCGTACCTCATGGGCACCATCGAGTTCGTGCCGGATAACGAGCCGCACGGCGAGCAGCGCCGGCTGCTGCCCCTGCTGGCCGAGGCCGCCAGGGCGGCCCACCGGTACTACTGCAAGACCGCCTGGCGCAACGAGGACTGGCACGAGCCCGAGTTCGACGTCGAGCCGCACACGCTGGCGCACCTGCTCGCCTCGGATTGCCTGCTCGCCCTGGAGGACCGCCAGGACCTCCTCGAGGAGACATGCCCGGTCGACCGGCTGCGCCTGGTCCGCCGCATGCTGTGCCGCGAGGCGGAGTTCCTCCGCGAGCTGCGCGCCGTACCCGTCCCCTTCGCCCAGTTCGCCACCGAGTCCAGCCGCAACTAACCCCGTCCGCCCCGGCGTGTTCGCCGGTTGGGTCGGGCGTGTCCGCCGGTTGGGTCGGACGTGTCCGCCGGTTCGGGCGCCCGTGTTGGGCGGTTGGGTCGGGCGTGTTCGCCGGTTCGGGCGCCCGTGTTGTGCGCTTCGGCACATTGCAACGTGCCGAAACCCCCACCTCATGTGTGCGTACGCGCGGACACGCCGGGAGAGGGGTCAGGTGAGGCGGCGGCCGAGGTCGTCCAGGCCGCTGGTGGCGGCGGCCACCCCGTAGGTCAGCGCGGCGGCCAGCGGCTGGGCGATGAGCACGAGGGCGGACTCCAGCCGGGGCGCGGCGGACACCACGGCATCGGGGCTGGCGGCACGAACGGCGGCGGCGTAGCGGCCGTCGGCCAGGGACAACCCGGTGCGCATCGCCAGCCACGCGGCAAACAGCGACCCGGCTACCAGACCGAGCAGTGCGAGCGGCCCGCGACGCTGCCGCAGCAGCCACACGGCGACCGCGGAGAGCACTCCGGCGGCCACCCCGAGCAGCAGGAAGGTGGCCAGGTCGTCGAAGCGGTGTTGGCTCTCCGACGGCAGCGCGGCGAGGGTGCGGTCGTCCAGCACGACGGATACCTGCGGCGGCGCCAGCCGGGTCCACAGCCAGGCCAGCGGCAGGCCGAGCAGGGTGACGACGGACAGCACGCTGACGGCGCCGAACAGGTCGGCCCGCGGGAAGGCCGGTGCCCGCCGCCGAGGCAGCCTCGGCTCCGGCCAGACCGGCGGCCCGCTGGGCGCCGGCGGCTGCGTTGGCGCCGGCGGCGGCGGGCTGGCTGCGATCATGGCGCGACCCTACCGGCCGGCGCGGATCTCGCCGTGCCGGCTGCAGCGCGCCGACCAGCCGGCCGGGGTCACCTGAACCACCATCCGGCGGCCGCACGACGCGCAGAACCGCGGCGGCTCCAGCTCGCGGCGCGCCTCGCAGGCCGGGTGCGGCCCACCGGCCCCGGCGGGCCGGACCGTGACGGCACCACCGGCCAGCGCATCAAGCGCGGACTCGCCGGGCGCCGGCGCCAGCCGCTCGCCGCAGATCTGGCAAAACTGGACGCTCACAGCGTCGCGTTCAACGCCTTGATCGGCATCTGCAGCTCCTGCAGCAGCTCGATGTCGTGCTCGGCGGGCCGGCCCAACGTGGTCAGGTAGTTGCCGACGATCACCGCGTTGATGCCGCCGAGCATGCCCTGCCGCGCGCCGAGGTCGCCGAGAGTGATCTCGCGGCCACCGGCGAAGCGCAGGACCGTACGCGGCAGCGCCAGCCGGAACGCCGCGATGGTGCGCAGCGCGTCCACACCCGCCACCAGCGGCAGCGGGGCGAACGGGGTGCCCGGCCGTGGGTTGAGGAAGTTGAGCGGCACCTCGTGCGGGTCGAGCCCGGCGAGCTGGGCGGCGAACTCGGCGCGCTGCTCGAGCGACTCCCCCATGCCGATGATCCCGCCGCAGCACACCTCCATGCCGGAGTCGCGCACCATCCGCAGGGTGTCCCAGCGCTCCTGCCAGGAGTGCGTGGTGACCACGGCGGCGAAGTGCGAGCGGGCCGTCTCGAGGTTGTGGTTGTAGCGGTGCACGCCGATGGCCACCAGCTCGTCGACCTGGGCCTGGGTGAGCATGCCGAGCGAGCAGGCGATGTTGATGTCCACCGCGGCCCTGATCGCGGCCACCCCGGCCCGAACCTGGGCCATGAGCCGCGCGTCCGGCCCGCGCACCGCGGCCACGATGCAGAACTCGGTCGCACCGGTGGCCGCGGTCTGCCTGGCCGCCTCGACCAGCGACGGCACGTCCAGCCAGGCGGCCCGCACCGGCGAGTCGAACTGGCCTGACTGGGAGCAGAAGTGGCAGTCCTCCGGACAGCCGCCGGTCTTCAGCGAAACGATGCCCTCGACCTCGACCTCGGGGCCGCACCAGCGCATCCGCACCTCGTGCGCCAACGCCAGCAGCTCGTCCAGCCGGTCGTCCGGCAGCCGCAACACGTCGAGCACCCGCGCTTCGGTCAGCCCGTCGCCGCGTTCGAGCACCTGCTCGCGGGCGACGGCGAGGACGTCGGTGGTCACGGTCACCGGGCAGCTCCCTTTCCTTGCACGGTCGCGGTCAGTGTTGAACCGGTCAGCGTTGAACGGCCGCGGGCGGCATCGATGCCAGTCGTGTGACGTCCAGCCTTCCGCCAAGCGACGGCGCGAGCGCGGCCCGCGCCAGCTTGATGAAAGCGGCGCGCTCCAGCGCGGCGGCGCCGGCGGGCAGCACCCCCACGAGCTGTTCCCCGCAGGTGGCCGGCAGGTCGACCAGGTTGCAGCGGCAGGCAAGGTCCGGCTCGTCCGGCCAGCTGCCGATCACCACGCCGGCACAGCGCAAGCCACGGCTGCGCAGCGCCTCGGTGGTCAGGGCGGTCGTGTTCAGGGTACCCAGGACGGCCGTGGCCACCACCAGCACCGGGGCGTTCAGCGCGGCGGCGACCTCGGCCAGCGTGCCGCCGCCGCCGTCGCCGCCGCTGGCGCCACCGCTGCCGCCACCGCTGCCGCCACCCCCGTCGGCCAGGCGCACCAGCAGGCCGCCGGCGCCCTCGACCAGTACGAGGTCGTGGCCGCGGGCCAGGTCCCGTGCAGCGCGGACGGCGTCGGCCGGGGTGACCGGGGGCAGCCCGGCCAGCCGCGCCGCCGTGGCCGGCGCCAGCGGGTCCGGGTAGCGGGCCAGCTCGCGCGCCGTGCCGATGCCGGCCAGCCGCGCCACCTCGGCCGCGTCGCCCGGCTGCCCCGCCGCCACCCCGGTCTGGGCCGGCTTGAGCACCGCGACCCGGCGCCCGGCCGCCGCGGCAAGGGCGGCGATCGCCGCCACCACGACGGTCTTGCCTACTCCGGTGCCGGTGCCGGTAACCAGCAGAATCCCGCCCGGCCCCCCGGCGAGGCCCGGCACCCCGCCGGTCATGCGCGGACTCCGGCGAGGACGCAGGCGAGCACCTCGCGAGCGCGGTCCAGCTCGGCGGTCGTCAGGCCGGCGTGGGCGGTGAGCCGCAGGCGGCTGGTGCCGGCCGGCACCGAGGGCGGGCGGAAGCAGCCGACCCGCACACCCAGCCGCAGGCACTCCTGCGCCGCCGCCACTGCCACCTCGGGCGAGCCGAGGATCACCGAGACCACCGCGGACGGCGGCGCCGGGACGCCCGCGGCCGAAGCCAGCGACGCGGCCACCCGAAGCACCCGGCCGGGCAGCTCAGGCTCGGCGCGCAGCACGCGCAGCGCGGCGAGCGCGGCACCGGCCGCCGGGGGCGCCAGGCCGGTGTCGAAGATGAACGTGCGGGCGGTGTCCACCAGGTGGTCGACCACGGCGCGGCTGGCCAGCACCGCGCCGCCCTGCGCGCCGAGCGCCTTGGACAGCGTCACGGTGGCCACCACGTCCGGCTCGCCGGCCAGGCCGAACTCGGCGAGCAGGCCGCGGCCGCCTGGCCCGCGCACCCCGAGCCCGTGCGCCTCGTCGGCCACCAGCACGGCGCCGCGGGCCCGGCACACCGCGTGCAGGTCTCGCAGCGGCGCGAGGTCGCCGTCCACGCTCGACACCGCGTCGGTGACGACCACGGCGCGCCGTTCGCCGCGCGTGGCCAGCAGCACGTCCATGGTGGCCGGGTCGTTGTGCGGCGCGACCTCGACCCTGGCACGGGAGAG
>DASXTS010000442.1:0-9363 GCA_036505275.1 Pseudonocardiaceae bacterium | reverse complement strand
GAACCGGCTGCACGCCTCGTCCACCTGGCGCAACAGCGACTCGACCAGGGCGCGGGCCGCACGCAGCTTGCGGTGGTCGGTGACCACCAACCGCGCGGTCGTGGTCCACACCGACCACTCCGCGGTGCCGCGGCCGACCGGCAGGGTGTTCACCGTCATGTTCATCGGCACGGCCGTCACGACCCGCCGGACTGGGCGTGCGCCTGGCCGGAGCCGCTGCTGGACAGCCCGGAGCCCGACCAGGAGCCGCTATCAGAGGAGCCGCTGGTCGAGGAGCCGCTGGTCGTGCCCGTGTCGCCGGTCGTCGCGCTGGTCGAGGCTCCGCTGCTGGCCGCCGCGGCCTGGTCGGCGTGCGCCACGGCGGCGGCCACCGCGAGCGAACCGGTGAGGCCGATCGCGGCAAGGACCCCGGTGGCCAGGGCGGCACGCCGCAGGCCGTACTCTCTCGTGTTCATGCCAGCCAGCGTTGGCGCGCTTGCTGTGCCGGGGCTGTGCTACCGGTAGGCGCCGGCTGTGGTCCGTGACCGGCAGTCCGCTCAGTCGCCCCCGTCGCCCCCGTCGCCCCCGCCGCCCCCGCCGTCGCCGCCGTCGGCGGGCGACCCCTTGAACCGCTGCAGCACCTTTCGCAGCGCGGCGACCACCGGACCGATGGCCTCGGTGAACGCCGAGATCCGCTGCGCGTGCTCGCGCCGCTGCGGCCCGGGCAGCACCGTGGACAGTTCCCCGGCCGCTGCGAGGGCCACCATCGCGGCGTCGCGTCGCTCGACCTCGGCCACCGGCGTGCCGGCCCGCAGCGCCGCCCGCACCCGGTTGCCCAGCCGGCCGACCACGGCCTGGTCACACAGCACGATCCTGGTCGACGGCAACACGCCGAGGACCTTGTGCGGCTGCCGCTCGATCCACCGGGCGGCGGCCAACTGTTCGGCGACCGCCGTCCTCGTCGCGCCGCCGTGCCGGCGTATCCAGTGCTGCCAGCTCCGCGGCCTCGACCCGCCGATCTCGTCCAGCACCGCGGCCAGCGCCGGGTCGGCCGGCAGCGGCGCCCGCGCGTCGGCCCGCGGCCGTCCGCCGGCATCCTCGATGTGGCCGCCGAGCAACAGGTCGGCCAGCGCAGCCGCCCTCAGCAGGAAGCCGAGTCGGCCGCGTGCCGTCAGCCGCCCCTTGGCCGGGTCGTACGCCAGCAGGAAGAGCCGCGCCGGCAGGCTCTCGGGAAGGTCCACGGTTTCATCATCGTGCCGGACCGTCGAGCGGGGTGAAGGCGGCCCGGCGGGCGGCCCGGCGGAGGCTGGCGAGCACCATCGGGCCGGCGAGCAGGATGAGCACCGCGGTGGTGACCGCGCGTCCGATGTCCCAGCCGAGCGAGGTGGTCAGGCTGAACGCGAGGAGCCGCCGGAGGTTGTCGGCGACCGGATCGCCGGGCACGAAACTCACTGTGGTGCCAGGCCCGAGTGTGAACGGCCAGAAGGACAGGTTGAGCAGCACGCCGTACGCCAGCCCGGCGCCCGCGCCGTAGCCGGCGAGCATGGCCAGTTCGGCGCGGCGCCGGATTGAGTGGCCCAGCACGGCCCGGGGCAGCAGCCCGGCGCCCAGCCCGATCCAGGCGCAGCCGAGCATCTGGAACGGCAGCCACGGGCCGACGCCGGCGGTGAGCAGAGCGGACGCGAACAGGGTGGTGTTGCCCAGGACGAACCCGAAGCCAGGGCCGAACACCCGGCCGCCGAGCACGAGCAGGAAGAACACGGTCTCGATGCCGGCTGTGCCGGCGCCGAGCGGCCGGAGCACCGCGCCCACGGCGGACAGCACGCCGAGCATGGCGACCGCCTTGGCATCCATGCCGCCACCGGTGATCTCGGCCAGTACCACGGCCAGCACCATGGTCAGCACCAGCGCGAACACCCAGGGCGCGTCCCGGCCGTGGGCGATCGTCGAGTCGGCGGTGACCACAAGCGGCCAGCAGTACGCGGCGGCGCCGGCCAACGAGGCGACGGCGAGAGCGAGCACCGCGCGTGGCCGGACCGGCACGGCGTTCACGGCGTTCACGGTCTTCATCAACCGCCCCCGCCGGCCAGCGCCCGTTCCACCTGCCCGACGGTGAGCCACCGCTGCGGCGCGAGGACCTTGGCCACCTGCGGCGCGAACACGGGCGAGGACGTGACCACGTCGGCGACCGGTCCGTCGGCGATCACCTCGCCGTCGGCGAGCAGCACCACCCGGTCGGCGTACTCGGCGACGAACTCCACGTCATGGGTGGCCAGCAGCACGGCGGTGCCCTCGGCCGCGAGCCGGCGCAGCACCGCGGCCAGCGCGGCCTTGGCCAGGTAGTCCAGCCCGCGGGTCGGCTCGTCCAGCAGCAGCGCGGCCGGCGCGGCGGCCAGTGTGACGGCCAGTGCAACGGCCAGCCGCTGCCCCTCCGAGAGGTCCCGGGGGTGAGCGTCGCCGTCGATGTCCGGCACGATGCCGTCAAGCAGGGCGCGGGTGCGGCCGGGCGCTGCTCCGGTCTCCGCGTCGGCCTGGGCGCACTCGGCGCGCACGCTCTCCCGGTAGAGCAGGTCGGCGGCCTGCTGCGGCACCAGCCCGACGGCCTTGCGGCGCTTGGCCGGCTGGAGTCGGGCCGGGTCCTCGCCGCCGACCAGCACGTCGCCCCCGTGTCGCGGCCCGCTGCCCTGCAACGCCCACAGCAGGCTGCTCTTGCCCGACCCGTTGCGACCCATGATCGCCACCCGCTCCCCCGCGCCGACCCGCAGGTCCACCCCCCGCACCGCAACCCGCTGCGGATACCGCACCACCACCCCAGCCCCGGCCACCCCGCCTCGTGAGTCGTAAATGGTGTCCTGGCACCACTCGCCACTCACAGAGCGCGCGGCGCTCAACCGCTCGCGGAGGGGCGCGGCACGTCGCCGGGCGTCGCGGATGGACACCGGTGGCGGGTGCCAGCCGGCCAGCTGGCCGAGCCGGACCACCGGCGGAGCCACCGGGGAACGGGCCAGCACCTCGCCAACCGGGCCGGCGACCGGGGCCGCGCCGCCACCGGGCAGCCACACCACGCGGTCGGCGAACTGCGCCACCCGCTCCAGCCGGTGCTCGGCGACCAGCACGGTGACGCCGAGGTCGTGCACCAGCCGGTGCAGCGCCGCCAACACCTCCTCGGCGGCACCAGGGTCCAGCGCCGAGGTGGGCTCGTCGAGCACCAGCACGCGCGGGTGCGCCGTGAGCGCGGCACCGATCGCGACCCGCTGCTGCTGGCCACCGGACAGGGTGGCCAGCGAGCGGTCCCGCAGCTCGGCGAGGCCGAGCAGGTCCAGGGTCTCCTCGACCCGCCGCCGCATCACGGCCGGGGGCAGGCCGATGGACTCCATGGCGTAGGCCAGCTCCTCCTCGACGCTGTCGGTGACGAAGCCGGCAACCGGGTCCTGGCCGACCATGCCGACCAGGTCGGCCAGCTCGCGCGGTGGGTGGCTGCGGGTGTCCCGGCCGCCGACCAGCACCCGGCCGGTCAGCCGGCCGCCGGTGAAGTGCGGCACCAGCCCATTCACCGCAGACAGCAGCGTCGACTTGCCCGATCCGGTGCGGCCGACCACCACGCACAGCTCGCCCTCCGGGACGTGCAGCGCGACGCCGGACACGGCCGGCGCCTCGGCGTCCGGGTAGGTGATCGTCACGTCGTCGAACCGGATCACGCCGCGGCCTCCGGCGGCGAGTCTGGCGACGGCGCCACCCAGGCGGGCAGCACCGCGGCGAGCACCCCGACGGCCGGTAGCAGCGGCAACGACGGCCAGGTCAGCGGCGCCACCGGGGGCACCAGATCGGTGTCTCCCAAGGCCTCGGCGGCCAGCACCGCCACGACGGCCGCAAGGCCGCTGAGCGCCACCGCCGCCTCGCGGGCCCGCCAGCGGTCCGGCCGGTACCGGGTGCGCGGCACCCGCCGCGCGGCGAGCAGCAGCCCACCTGCCGCCATGGCGGCGCCGAGCAGCAGCATGGGCAGGCCGATCAGCACCGGAGAGCCCGCGTCCAACAGCCCGTACACCCCGATGCACATGCCGAGTAGACCGGCGAGCAGCATCGCCGCGGTGGCCCGCCGGACCGCAGGAGGCACCCCGGCGGTGCGCCCGTAGCCGCGTGAATCCATGGCGGCGGCCAGCGCGATCGAGCGATCCAGAGCGTCCTGGAGCACCGGCACCAGCACGGTGCGCAACACCCGCGGCCCGCGGGCCCGGTCGCCGCGCAGCTGCCTGGCCCGCCGCACCTGACGCGCGCTGGTGATCAGCTGTGGTGCCGTGGACAGCGTCACCACGACCGCCACGCTCACCTCGTACAGCGCGGCGGGGAGCGAGCGCAGCAGCCGCTTGGGATTGGCCAGCGCGTTCGCCGCGCCGACGCACGCCAGCAGCACGGCCAGCCGCAGCCCGTCGGTGACCGCGGCGACCAGCCCCTCCGCGGTCACCGGGCCGCCGATCCGCACGCCGCTCGCCCAGCCGGGCAACGGCGCCTGCGGCAGGGTGACCAGCACCGTGCTGCCAAAACCGCCGCCGAACACGATGTGCAGCACGGTTCGGATCGCGATCACGATCAGCCCGAGCCGCAGGAACACGCCGTACGCGTCCGCCCACGGCTGCGTGGAACGCCGCGCCGCCACCACAAAGCCGGCGACCGCGAGCACCAGCCCGAGCAGCAGCGGGTTGGTGGAGCGGCTGGCGGCCGTGCCGAGCCCCAGCGCCCACAGCCACCACGCTCCGGGGTGCAGGGAGCGGGCAGGGTAATCGGCGGCAAAGGGTCGCCTGAACCGATCGGTCACGTTTGCCGTGCGCGCCCCCTTGTTTCGAGCGGCTGGCGGGCCCGGCCCCTCCCTCATTCCCGACCGGCCGGCTCGGGCGGAAGGCCCGGATCGTGCGGCCCGGCCGGCTCGGGCGGAACGGTGTGGCGCGACCTGCGACGAGCCGTCCACCACGCGGCACAGCCCAGCCCACCGACCAGGGCCACCCCGGCCACCAGTCCCAGCGCGCGGCCACCGCCGCCCACGGCCGGCGGCTGGGCCCGATCCTGCCCGGCGGAGACGCCGGACAGCGGAACCACTCCGGCCGGACCGGTGGCACTCGAAGGCACCTCGCCATGGCTCGGCTGTTCCGGTGCCGATCCGCCGGGCGAGGCGCCGGGGCTGGCAGCCGGCGGACCCCCGGACGAGGTGCCGGGTCGGCCGGCGTTGGGCGCGGCGTTGGGTGCGGCGTTGGGCGCGGCGGTTGCCGTCGTGCCACCCGGCGCGGCCGGTACCGGCAGCCGCGGTGCGGGCGCCGGTTGCTGCGCCGGCGGCTGGGTGGGCGTCGGGGACGGCGGCGGCGGCGCTGGGGATTCGGCCGCCGGCGGCGCGATGCCCGGCGGTTGGCCGGCGCCGAACGACCAACCCTCCACGCTGCCCGGCGCCGGGTTGTACGAGCCCGCGCCCAGATTGCTGTATGTCCACGAGCCGCCCGGCTTGGCGTGCCAGTACGACCAGTACGCGTCCGGCGGGGCGCCGTTGCACGGGTTGGGCGTGGAGTTGATCTGGCAGACGAGGCCTGGCTGCCGCGGCACGAACGTGTAGCCGAAGCCGGCGCCGCTCAGCGCGGCGAGGCCACTGGCCGGGTCGCCGATCGCGCAGCCGGCCTGGATGCCGCCGAGCGAGCCGAAGTCCACCGCGACGGCAACGCCCTGGCACGCCGCAGCGGCCCGCGCCGGCGGCGCCGCCACCGCGCCACCCGCAGCGGTGGCGGCGAGCACGCCACCGGCGATGAGCACCAGCGGCAGCAGCCGCCGGCGGCCCGTGGTCACGGCCGCTCGCCCGCCGCGGTACGCCGGCGTCGCGACAGCAGCAGCGCGGCGCCGCCGGCCAGCAGCAGCAGCACGCCGAGCGCGGTCGCCGGCCGGGTCCGCGCCCCGGTCGCCGGCAGTTCGCCGGTGCCGGCCGCGACGGCACGGGTGGACGGCTGCGCCGTGGCAGTCGGCGTCGTGGCTGTCGCCGTTGTGGTCGCCGTTGTGGTCACCGCCGTCGTAGTCGTCGGGCTGGTTGACGATGTTGGTGGCGCGCAGTCCAGGGCTGGCGCGGTGGCCGCGTCGCCGCTGTTGTCGATCGTGGACAGGCCCGTTCCGGTCAGCCCGTACAGCGCCTGCGCGGTGGCCCGCACGGCGGTGCTCTGCTCAAAGCCGGAGGCGTCGTAGCTGATGGCGCCGCGCTGCTCGGTGGGTCCTTCGCAGCCGACCTGCCGGTCCAGCAGGTACTGCACCGCGGCGTCCGCCGCCTCGGTTCGGCCGCCGACCCGCAGCGCCTGGGCGGCGAGGCCGGTGCTGTTGGCGTTGACGGCGCTGGTGGGGCCGCTACCGCCGAACCCGCCGCCGCCGTCCTGGACGGCCTCCAGGTGGTCCAGCGCCGCCTCAGCAGCGGTGTCGCGGTCGGCGGCCAGCAGGGCCTGGATGACGAAGCCCGTGGTGTCCACGTCGCTGGCGCAGGGCTGCTTGCCGAACTCCAGCGGGAAGCCCCCGTCGGGGCATTCGCTGGCGACCAGGAAGTCCACCGGCGCCGTGAGGTCCGCCGCGGGCGTGCCCGCCCGGAGCAGTGCGATGATCGCCAGCGATTGCGTGATGCCGTTGGTGAAGTCGCCGTACTGGGACTTGTCCGAGAACCGGCCGGTCGCCGGGTCCAACCGGGCCGCCAGCCGCTCGATCAGGTTCACCCCGCCGAATGCCGCCGGGTCCTCGCCTTGGGCGATCGCCACCAGTGCGAGCTTGGCGAGCGCGCCGGGGTACGACTCAAGGTCACCGTCGCCTACGTAGAATGGCAGGACATCCGGGCCGGAAAGCCAGGCGGTCGCGGCCTTGGCGGCGTCCTGGGCGGTGTCGGCGGCGTCGAAGGCCAGCACGGCGTCGGCCGTCAGGCCCTGGTCGGGGTAGGTCTGGCCGCCGAAAGCGGTCTCCAGGTGATTGCCGTCGACGAGTTGGTCGGCTAGCCAGCGGGCCGCGGCTGGCGCGGCATGCTCGTCGGCAGCGGCTGCCGATCCCGCCTGGGCGCCACCGAACACCGCGGTGGCAACGGCAAGCAGGACGGCGGTGGTGCGCAGTGGGCGGCCAAGGCTCATGGGTACCAGAGCGCCTCTCGTGGACGCGAGGCCGGCGCGGACCCTATTGGGCACCGGGTGACCGGCGCCCGAAGGCTCCGCCCCGCATGCCTCGACGGGGTGGGAGCGTGCCGTGCGGGCCGCGGGGAGTCGGGCTTGCCAACCCCGTGTCGGGGCGGGCCTACCGTTGCGGGTCAGCGCCGGACTCGGACCGGACTTTCCCCGTGGGCGCACATGGAGTTGTGCTCCGAATCGAACGCGATCCCCCGATCGGGTGTCAAGAAGGCGAGGAACCCGCTCGCAGGTCCAGAACGGCCACCGCGGGCTCGACCAGGCTGCCCAGATAGACCCGCCCGGCGCGCTCTCGCACCCCGGTCACCACGTGGAAACGGTCCCCCGGTCCCTGCAGGTCGTGCACCACATGGCCGTTGTCGTCGACCGCCATGACCCACACGACGCGGCTCTCCTTCGGCTGCCACCCTTCCGGCAGCGCCCAGGCCAACCTGCGCAGGATGGGCGGCTTGCCGTGCAGCCAGTCCAGGGCGGCCGGCCGGTGGCTGGGCAAGGCGATCCAGATCAGCCCGTCCGATCCGGTGGACATGTTGTCCGGTACCGCGGGCAGGTTGGACACCAACATGTCGGCGGAGCCGGCCGACGGCCCGGTCAACCACAGCCGGCGGACCTGGTACGAGCCGGTCTCGGCGACCGCAACGAACGACTCGTCGGCGGCCAGCGCCACCCCGTTGGCGAACTGCAGCCCGTCCATCACAACGGACACCGTGCCGGCGGGATCCAGCCGCAGCAGCCGTCCGGTGCCGGAATGTTCCATCATTTCGGCGCGCCAGTGCTCGATGCCGAACCGGCGCGAGGAGTCTGAGAAGTACACCGTGCCGTCGCGCGCCACGGCGGCGTTGTTGCAGAACAGCATCGGCCGGCCGTCGACCTCGTAGGCGAGCACGTCGATCGAGCCGCTGTCCGGGTCCACCGTCAGCAGGCCGCGGTTCGCGTCGCAGACGAGCAGCCGGCCGTCCGGCAGCAACTCGATGCCCAGCGGGCGGCCACCGGTGTCCGCCAACTGCTCGATCTGCCTGCCCTCGTTGCTGATTCGTAGGATGCGGCCGTCCTCGACCCCCGTGATCAGGTGGCCGTCGGCGTCCAGCACGACGTCCTCTGGGCCGACCCCGCTGACCGGGATCACCCACGGCGGCGGTAGTGGCCTGGTGCCCTGCGTGAGCTTGGCGCGGGCCGGCAACTTGGGCGGCCGCCAGACCACTGGATCGATCTTCGGACGTGGCATGCCGCTACACCCTAGGTTGCCGGGCAGCGGCAGGCCACGAAGGGCTGACGGCGGCCGGTACGCTGCGGTTCAAGGAGGCTTCCATGACCCACGACGACGGCGCAGCCGGATCGACCATCACCCAGACGCCTCGCTTCGACGTCGCTATGCGTGGCTACGAGCGATCCCAGGTCGACGAGTACCTTGCCAGGTTGAACCACGAGATCAACCGGCTCAGCGCGGGCCTGCGCGAGGAGCGGGAGTTCGCCAGGACCGGTTCGCAGCAGCTTGTCACCGAGCGGGACAACGCGCTGCAGCAGCTGGCGGCGGTGCAGGCGGAACTGGCGGCGCTGCGCGTCACCGGCGAGGTCACCGACGAGGTCACCGGCGAGGTCACCGGCGAGGTCACCGGCGAGGTCACCGGCGAACCGCCGGCCAGGGACGAGATCTCCGTCTTCGGTGATCGGCTGCGGACCCTGCTGACGATCGCAGAGCAGGAGGCCAAGGCGGTGACCGCCGAGGCGACGGAGGCGGCCGATCGAGCGATCGCCGACGCCAGGGAGCAGGCCGAGACGATGCTGTCGGAGGCGCGGGAGCAGGCCGAGGCGCTGTCGTCCGGGGCGAGAGAGCAGGCCGAGGCGCTGTTGTCCGAGGCGCGGGAGCAGGCCGAGACGCTGCGCGCCGACACCGCGCGAGAGACCGCCGCCCAGGTGGCGCGGGCCGAGCGGGAGGCCGACGAGCTGCTCACCGAGGCCCGCCAGGAGGCGACCCGGCTCTCCAAGGAGGCGACCGCGGAGGCCGACCGGCGGCTCACGGTGGCCACCAAGCAGGCGACCACCGTGCTGGAAGACGCGCGCGGCGAGGGGAGCGAAATCAGGGCCAGCGTGGCCGAGCTGGTGCAGCGTCACGAGCAGGTCCGCCGCCAGCTCATCGACATCGGGGCCGCGATCGGCAGCCTGATCGGCGACGACGGCGCGGCGGGGCCGGCGCGGATGGCAGCCAGTG
>DASXTS010000441.1:0-2098 GCA_036505275.1 Pseudonocardiaceae bacterium | reverse complement strand
TGAGTCCTACCTCGACGTCGCGAAGCTGCTCGACGTGGCGCACCGGGCCGGGGCCGACGCGGTGCACCCCGGGTACGGCTTCCTCGCCGAGAACGCCGCGTTCGCGCAGTCCGTCATCGACGCCGGGCTGACCTGGATCGGACCGTCGCCGCAGGCCATCCGCGACCTGGGCGACAAGGTCACCGCACGGCACATCGCGATGCGCGCCGGCGCGCCGCTGGTTCCCGGCACACCGGACCCGGTGGCCGGGGCCGACGAGGTGGTGGCCTTCGCTCGCGAGCACGGCCTGCCGGTCGCGATCAAGGCGGCGTTCGGCGGCGGCGGCCGCGGGCTGAAGGTGGCCCGCACCCTCGATGAGATCCCCGAGCTGTACGACAGTGCGGTGCGGGAGGCGGTCACCGCGTTCGGCCGGGGCGAGTGCTTCGTCGAGCGGTACCTGGACCGGCCGCGGCACGTGGAGGCTCAGGTGCTCGCCGATCAGCACGGCAACGTGGTGGTCGTCGGCACCCGTGACTGCTCGCTGCAGCGGCGGCACCAGAAGCTGGTCGAGGAGGCCCCGGCGCCGTTCCTGTCCGACGAGCAGCGCAGCACCATCCACGAGGCGGCCAGGGCGATCTGCAAGGCGGCCGGCTACTCCGGAGCCGGCACGGTGGAGTTCCTGGTCGGCCAGGACGGCACCGTCTCGTTCCTCGAGGTCAACACCCGGCTGCAGGTCGAGCATCCGGTGTCGGAGGAGACCACCGGCATCGACCTGGTGCGCGAGCAGTTCCGGATCGCGGCCGGCGAGAGGCTGCGCTTCGACGCCGACCCGGCGCCGCGCGGGCACTCCATCGAGTTCCGGATCAACGGCGAGGACCCCGGCCGCGGGTTCCTCCCGGCGCCGGGCACGGTCGCCCGCCTCGTGACCCCCGCCGGGCCGGGCGTGCGGGTGGACGCCGGTGTCGAGACCGGCTCGGTGATCGGCGGCCAGTTCGACTCGCTGCTGGCCAAGCTCATCGTCACCGGGTCCTCCCGCGAGGAGGCGCTGGAGCGGTCCCGGCGCGCTCTCGCCGAGATGACCGTGGACGGGATGGCCACCGTGCTGCCCTTCCACCGCAAGGTGGTGTGCGACCCCGCGTTCGCCGGTGCCACGGGCGACGAGTTCGCCGTGCACACCCGGTGGATCGAGACCGAGTTCGACAACGACCTAGCGCCGTACGCCGGCGCGGCGGTGGCCGCGTCGGAGGACGGCCAGGTGCCACGGCAGACCGTCGTGGTCGAGGTCGGCGGCCGGCGGCTGGAGGTGTCGCTGCCCGGCGAGCTGGTGCTCGGCGGCACCGGCGGCTCTGGCCGCGCCGGCGGCATGGGCGGCATGGCCGCCCGCCGGCCGAAGCCACGCGGCAGCTCGTCCGGGCACGGTTCCGCGGCGGCGTCCGGTGACACGGTCCTCGCCCCCATGCAGGGCACCATCGTGAAGGTCGCGGTGGCCGAGGGCGACCTGGTGCAGGCCGGCGATCTCCTCGTGGTGTTGGAGGCCATGAAGATGGAGAACCCGGTCACCGCCCACAAGGCCGGCACGGTCACCGGCCTGGCCGCGGAGCCGGGTGTCACTGTCACCCAGGGCACAGTCCTGTGTGAGCTCAAGGACTGAGGCCCCGGCCGTCGGTACCATTCACGCTCGTGGGTGAGTCTCAGTCCCCGGACCTGCGGATCGGTGACGCCGAGCGCGAGGAGGCGCTGAAGGCGCTCGGGGAACACATGAGTGTCGGCCGGCTGGACGTCAACGAGTACGGCGAGCGGGCCGCGCAGGTGACCGCGGCCAAGACCCGTGGCGAGCTCATCAGCCTGTTCGCGGACCTCCCGGAGCCGCACCCCGTGCTGGACCGGCGGCCGGACCGCGGGCGGGGGGTGTCGCGCTCCGAGCCCGAGTCCGCGGTGCGGCGGCGCGCCGCCCGGCAGCCAGGCACACCGCCGCCGATCGCCGGTGCAATGGTGCCGCTGTCCGGGATCCTCGCCCTCGTGCTGTTCTTCTCCGTCCCGGGAATGAGCTGGCTGATCTTCCTGCTGCCGGCCGCGGCGGCCGTGATCGTGGGTGCGATCTGGGGTGGGCAGCATCGCC
>DASXTS010000440.1:0-4322 GCA_036505275.1 Pseudonocardiaceae bacterium | reverse complement strand
GAGAAGTTCGTGCGTGACTTCGTGGCCGCGTGGGACAAGGTCATGAACCTCGATCGGTTCGACCTCGCCTGATCCCGATGTCCAGGTCGGCAGCTCGTCGGCCGACCTGGACATCCTCGGCCGGGTCTCAAGCTACGCTGCGGCGGTCTCCGCTGACCGCGCATCATGCGCTCCGGACTCTCCGGCATGCTTCGTCGTGGACCGCCGCAGGAGAGCAATGGGCGTCGGCTGGGATGGAGGAGGCAGGCGTGATCTTATTGACGGGTGCGACCGGGACGGTGGGCTCGGCGCTGCTGGCTCGGCTGGCTGATCGGAACGTACCGTTTCGGGCACTGGCACACTCTCCGGCCGGCCGCGAGGCGATCGAGCGGTTCGGGGTGGAGGCGGTCGACGGTGACTTCGACCGCCCGGACGCGCTGGAGCAGGCTATGGCCGGGTGTGATCGGTTGTTCTTGCTGTCTCCGCCCCACCCCGACCAGCCGACCCGGGAGAAGGCGGCGATAGACACGGCCAAGCGGGTCGGCGTCAGTCACGTCGTGGCCCTGTCGGTCATGGGTGCGGACCCGGCGTCGCCGGTCGTCTTCGGCCGCTGGCACGCCGACGTCGATGAGCATCTGGTCGGTTCGGGACTTGCATACACGATCTTGCGGCCAGCCGCGTTCATGCAGGTCCACCTGTTGCCGGTGGATACGATCAAGAGCCAGGGCCGCTGGTATGGCATGAGCGGCGACGGTGCGGCCGGCTACATCGACGTGGACGACATCGCCGCGGTGGCAGCGGAAGTGCTCACCGGCCCCGGGCGGGCGTCAGCCACGCTCGAACTCAGCGGGCCGGCGGCGATCAGCCTGCCGCAGGCCGCCGGTGTGCTTTCCGAGGTCATCGGCCGCCGCGTCGAGTATGTCGAGCTGCCATCCGACCAGTTCCGCGCCAATCTTGCCGCCGCGGGCCTGCCGGACTGGCTCGCGGACGGCATTGTGGCGCTCTACCAGGCGGTTCGGGCAGGTCACGCAGCGACCGTGACCAACACGGTGCAGGACGTGCTCGGGCGACCGGCCCGTAACTACCGTCAGTTCGCCGAGGCCCGCAAGGGCCTGTTCGCCGACGCGTGAGCCCCACCGAGTTCCGCCGGTAACACTGTCGACCAGCGGCAGACGAGTTCCCGAAGTTGCAGCAAATGGCACCGCCGTCACCACGTGGCAGGAGAGTGCACTGGCGGCATTGGTCGCTAGCGGCCCGCCCCGCGCGCGCCACCGGCCGGGTCGATGCGTCCCGGTGTTGTCGGCCAGCCGTAACGGTGGCGGTAGTCCGTGGGTGAGAGGCCGGTGTGGTAGCGGAAGGCGCGCCGGAACGCTGTCGGGTCGCTGTAGCCCACCCCGCGGCGGATGTTGTCGATCGGTATGTCGGTGGTCTCGAGTAAGCGGCGGGCGGTATCGACGCGGCGGAGCTGGATATACCCCTGTGGTGACTGGCCCACGGTGTCGTGGAAGCGTCGAGCCAGGGTGCGACCGCTCAGCCCCACCTGCCTGGCCAGGTCCGGGATGCGCAGGGCGCCGCCAAGGTCGTTGTCAATCCGGGCTTGCACCGTGCGGACCAGGTCGTCGCAGTGGTCGCGGTGCGCGGCGTCGAGTGTCATATAGGGCAGCTGACTTGTCCGAGCTCCGTCGATGAGCAGGATGCGGGCGGCGGCGTTGGCGCGTTCCCGACCTGCGAACCGTTCGACCAGGTACAGGGCCAGATCCAGAAATGTCGTCGCGCCGCCACTGGTGATGACATCCCCGTGGTCTATGACGAGCCTTTGAACGGCGACCCGCACGGCAGGAAAACGACGATTCAACTCCTCCGCGTTGAGCCAATGGCTCGTGGCAGTTCGGTCGTCGAGCAGGCCGGCTCGAGCCAGCAGGAACGCTCCGCTGCAGCTGGACGCGACGACAGCGCCAGCCTGATGCCATTTGGCCAGCCAGGCAGCCCAGGGTTCGTTGCGGGCGAACGAGGGGTCCAAGTCGTCGTCGAGGCCGGGCGGGAACAACCCGGTGATGTCATCGACACGGTCGTACGCGTGTTGCCCGGGTGTGGCGGGCCGGGGTCGCCTTGATGGCGCTCCCCGGCGGCCATGTCGGTGAGCCGCAGCACCAGAGTCCACGCCGGGGATCGAACGAGGAGGCCGCCCTGAGACGGCCTCCTCGTCGCCGAAAGCGATTTAGAACGGCGGCGGCGGAACCCCGCAGAAGATCGCGCCCTCCGCGCCTTGCGGTGCGTTGACGTAGAGATCCCCTGGCGCCTGGACGTGATACTCAATCACGCTGTCCGGGCCACCGATCTGGGACGTGATCTTAATGTCCGGGTTGCCCCACTCGGTGTACTTGATGGTCGTGTTGTCCGGCCAAACGTAGCCTCCACCAGGGTATGGAATCGGCGTCTCGTCGCTGAACAGGAGGCCGCCAACAAGGTAGAAGCCATCCGAGTTGATCGGCCCGTTGCCCTGCGTTCCGGGCGACGTACTCTTGCCGCCGGGGACCGCGTCACCGCCGAACGGGTCATCCGGGAATCCGTTGTCACCAACCGCCGGATTCCCCGCCGGGTTCACCGTTTCATGGCAGAAGCCCTCTGGCGGTGGTGGCGGTGGAGAGGTGGGTGGCGACGTCGGTGGAGAGGTGGGTGGCGAGGTCGCCGTCGTTGAAGAAGTCGCCGTCGGTGCCGTTGTCGAGCCCGCGGTGGTTGGGCTGGGCGGCGATATCGAGTCCGCGAATCCGACACCATTCATTATTCCCGTCGCCACCAAGCCGGCCGCGGCCAGCGTGGCGGCGATCATAACCTTGCCGACGGCACGCCTGTCTATATGCACGCGTAACCTCCTCTTCTTTGAATGTCGGGTCTACCACGCATGGTTTACGCAGTTGTTTATAACTGGCGCCTCGACTAGTGGTCTCTGATCCCGATCCTCCTTTGCATCGAGTTGACTGGTGTGCCGTTGACAGGGGTCGGCTCGCCTGCCTTCGACGTCCTCGCTTGCTCCCGACGCCTCACCTTGATCCACACTGGTCGCACTGTTGTCGCCCATCAGGTACCTCGTGTTACACGTCCGAGCGACGGGGTGTCACCGGGAGTTGGCCGCGCAGCCTACCGGTCAGCCCTTCGACCTCGCAGACAACCCACCAGAGGGCGTGTCACGCCTGGTAGACGGCTCAATGGCCGGCGCTCGGCCAGGCCGGCAACTCGACGAATGGCATGTTGCCGTCATGTCACGTTTTCCGATGCACGGCCGACCTTGGCCGCTCAGCCTGAATCCACCGACGTATAGCCATGATCGTTTTCGGCTGTGTAGCGGATTGCCGTTTTCTGATGGTGTAGATGGCGTGGAGGTATGGCTTCATCGTAGGATCACGGCTCGAGCGACAGACGGGTCCGCGCGACGATTCACAAGCTGACCCGACCCCAGTACTGCTGGTGCGATTTCGTCCGAGTTCCATGTTGCGCCCAGCTTGGCCAGCAGTGGTTGCGGGATGTCGGCCGCGTGCGAGCCGAGTTGGCGAAAGTTGCCGGCGCCGGCCAAGACGCCAATCACCGCGCACGCCAGGACGAATACCAGCCGGTGGCGTTTCCCGCGCGCACGCCGTCGTTCCGAAGTTCACGTCGGCGCAATATGACCAGGGATACAACGACTCCGACCTGAGTTCGTTCAACGTCATTCGCCTTGCACACTTCGACGTGCCCACTGCTGGCCTAAGTTGATCAGCCCAGTTGATCAGCCCGGCTGCCTGCCGTGCGCCTATGCGACGGCCGCCATGGCGGACGCCTTAATTGATCACACCGTGGAGCCCGTCCGGGCTCACAGCCACAGACAACACTCCGCCGGTGTGGCCCGTCAGCTCGCGCAGCTGCTGGCTTCGATGATCGCGCGGGCGCCGGCCCGAGGCCGAGCGAGAACGCAAGGGTTCCTTCTGGGTGGGGTCCACGCCAGAGGCGCGCTAGCGTTCCCGGAACCGTAACCGCGCCTCCCGGTGTCCGCCTGGACGCGCCGCCGAACCCGTCGTGGGATTTCGTTGCCTGGTGACGAGTACGCGCCTCTGCCCGCGGCCAGAGCGGCCAGAGCGGCCAGCCCGAGACCGTGTTGGGCGACTCCCGACCGGCGGCCGGCGCGCGATGGTCGGATTATCACACGCGAGCTTAGTATTCGAACAGAATAGCCCTGGATGGTTCACTTCGCACGCCGATTCGTTCGTGAATTAGCCCTTGCCAAACCACTATTCTGTCCAGTAGAAACTGATGCATGGCCGCGTGTAGTGGTGCCTAGCGTCTATCACTGTCCGCTGAGCTCGAATCGA
>DASXTS010000439.1:0-2520 GCA_036505275.1 Pseudonocardiaceae bacterium | reverse complement strand
GTGTACAACAACACATCCCAGACGCTCGAAGGCATCGGCGTCGCCGACGACATCGAACGGTCCGGCCGCTACCAGCCGCTCCGGCTGCGGCTGTACCGGATGGACCGGGAAATGCAGCGCCGCGAGATGCGCATCCTGGCCGCGTCGCCCGACTATGTCATCGGCAGCGTGCACGCGCTGACCGAAGGCGGATCGCTGCTCATCGCGTCGGCCAGCGGCAGCCAGCTGGGCCCGCTCGTGTCGGGGGCGGGGCATGTGATCCTCGTCATCGGAGCCCAGAAGATCGTTGGCGACGTCGCCACCGGGATGCGGCGTATCTACGAATACTGCTACCCGCTCGAGGATGCCCGGGCCCGGCAAGCCTACGGAGTGCCCAGCGGGGTGAACAACATTGTCATCATCAACAAGGTGATGACTCCCGGCCGGGTCACCGCGATCATCGTCAAGGAGCGCCTCGGCTTCTGATCACCTTCAGCTGGAGCGCTGCAGCAGGCGGCTCATGGGGCCAGCACGGCCAGCAGGGCGGGCGGGTCGTAGCCGCCGCGGTGGACGATGCCGTCGATGAACAGGGTTGGCGTGCCGAGCACCTGGCCCGAGGCCAGGCCGCTGTCCACATCCCGGCGGATCCGCTCGGTCACGGCGGTGCTGGCCCGGTCGCGGTCGAACGCCGCCACGTCCAAGCCGAGCTGGGCGGCGTACCCAAGCAGGTCGCTGTCCTCGAGCGCCCTTTGCCGGTGGAACAGCAGCTCGTGCATGTCCCAGAACCGGCCCTGCAGCGCACCGGCCTCAGCCGCGGCCGCTGCGGCGAGGGCGTGCGGGTGAATGCTGGTCAGCGGAAAATGCCGGAACGCGAACCGCATGTTCCCGCCGAGCTGCTGTTCGACGTGCTGGATCGCATGGAACGCCTGCCGCGAGTATGGGCACTCGTAATCGCCGTACTCGATGATCAGATGGCCGGCGGGCGAGCCACGAACGTGATCGACTTTCTCGTCCAGCTGAGCCAGGGCCAGCTGACGGCCGTCCGGCGTTGCGTCGAGAGTCATAGGGCCATCTCCTGGTGGCGGGGCGGATCCGGTTGGCTCGGTGGTTCAGTAGCCGACCTGCTGGCGGATGAGGACGATGCGGATGCGGCCGGGCAGTTCCTGGTGGATCTCGAGGATCTTCCCGACCTGGCTGTGCTGCCCGTAGGCGGCCTGCGCGCGGGCGTCTTCCAGCGGCAGGCTGTGCTGATAGATCCGCTCGTGCGCCGCTGCCAGCGTGGGCACGAGCTTCTGCGTGCCGACAACAAAGATCACATTGGCCGCACCCCAGGCGTAGGAGGCAAGCTGACTGCCCGACGCCGAAGCGATCACCAGGGTGCCGTCGCGGGTGACCGCGTGCACGCTGCCCAGCGCATAGTCGGGCTGGCCGCCGATCGCCTTCATCTGCTGCGCCTGGGTCGCGAAGTCGAGCGCGAACATCTTGTTCCGCGCCGACTCCCACCGGCCGCCGCCGTCGTTGATCGCGTCCGCGATCCCGGTCTCGGCCAGCGTCACCGAGGTATTGGTCATCACCGACGAGCCCTCCGGGATGCGGGCCAGCACCGCCTGGCGCGCGGCATCGAGATCACCGACGACCTCGACGCTGAACCCGTGCTCCTCCAGCGCCACGACAGTCGCCCGCAGCGCGTGCTCATCCGGCAGCATGGTGAAGCGGTCCGGGATGGCAATCGTGCTCACCGCTGTTCCTCCTTGTTGCAGATCGCGCCCGGCAACCCCGGGGGTTCCTGGCAGCTAACTCGCTAATCGACCTCGCCCGAAGCTACTGGCCATCGAGGTGAGCGGCTGGTCACCTGATTCCGGTGATTGTGCGAGCCAGTAGCCGTGGCCACCTTCTTGCTCTACTTTCAGTTGAAGGGCTTGGCGATGAAGTTGTAGTGATCCTCGAACGCCTCCAGCCGGGCCACGACGTCGGCCAAGTCAAGGAAGTCGTTGGTTGTCAACACCTTGCGCTGCACGATCGAAAAGCAAATCTCGACCTGGCTCAGCCAGGACGCGTGTACGGGCAGGTGGATGATGGTGGCGGTGGGCCAGGCCTTGGCCATCCGGTCGACCGAGGCGTGGCCGCGGTGTGAGGCGCCGTTGTCGACGATCCAGCACACTCGTCGGGCCCAGGCGTACGGTTCGCGGGTCATGACCTTCGTGACCAGGTCGGCGAACGGGGTTATGCCGGTGGTCGGCACGCACCGGCCGATCAGTGTCGCGGTGCACGTCGAGGGCGGCGACCAGGTAGACGATGGCGCCGCTTTCGCGGGTTGTGATGTTCTCGTCAGATTTCCTGAACGATTCGTTATCGCTCGATGTCGTGAATGATGCTGATGTGGTTGAGGCACGGCGGGCCGGTGCCGCGTAGCGCCTGGTGATGAGTGAGAGTGCCGGGTATCCGAGTGATCTGTCCGACCGGCAGTGGGCGTTGATCGAGCCGTTCCTGCGGGTGTGGAAGGCCAAGCGTCCGTCGCCGCCGAGGCACGAGGGCCGCTAC
>DASXTS010000438.1:0-5469 GCA_036505275.1 Pseudonocardiaceae bacterium | reverse complement strand
TCGAACAGCATGTGATCGTCCAAGACATCGGCCACACTGCGCGCTATCGTCATCGCTGGGCTCCGGTCGGGACGGGGGCCTGACGGCCAACTAACCGCTGCCAGCGGTTCATACACCGGACCGGCACGCCGGTCACGGTCTAGATCCCGCCGACCGGAGCCCCCAGCATCACGCAACCAGCCCAAACATGCCTTCGGGCATGGGGCGCAGCCCGGTTAGCAGGCTTAAGCGGCGAAGCCGTCATGATCGAGTCAAGTGTGGGTTGGTCGAGTCGGGCTCCGTGTGGGTATCAGGCCGCGAGGTGGGCGTAGGTGGCAAGGTTGGTGAAGGCGGTTTGGTAGGCGCGGGCGGCGGCGCGCAGCCGGGATGGTGCGGGTGGGTCGGGGTCGGTGATCTCGGCCAGTCCGGTGCGTAGCAGGTGGTCGTGGGCGTGGGTGAACAGCAGCGCGTGCTGTAGCCCGGTGTCGGTGAGCTGGTAGCGGCGGCTGTGGGGGATGCGCTGGATGAGCTCATGCGCGCGCAAGCGCCGCAGGTCGTAGGTCATCATCCCGGCGGTGATGTGCTCGGTGGTGGTGCCGAGCAGGGGCGCGATGAGGGTGCGCAGGTCACGGTTGGTGAACCCGTGGGGTAGCAGCCGGTGGATGAGCAGGGCCTGCAGCAGGGCGTGCACGCGGGGGTTGCCGAAGCGCAGCCCGGGGATGCGGGTGCCGGTGCTGGTGATGATCGGCGCGGTCAGCTCGGTGAACGCGTGGGCGCCGCGGATCGGGTTGTGGCTGAGGCGTTGGACGCCGAGTAGGCGCCGGTTGGCGGTGAAGCCGATCTGCCGCAGCGCGGGCAGGTTGGTCAGCCGTTTTGATAGCCCGAAATCGCGGGTGTCGTTGATCGTGGTCTCGGTGCGCAGCGCCCGTCCTTCCTTGTGGTACTGCTTGATCTTGGCGTTCTTGTAGTCGACGTGCAGCGACGGGACCACCCCGTCGGTGATGATCCGGGTGCGGAACCGGCCCGGCGTGCGGTGCCGGCCCCTGGTGATGATGCGCCGGTGGAACACCAGGCCGATCTGGTCGGGGCGGCCGATGTCGAGGTTGTCGCGCAGCACCTGCTCGAAGAAGATCCGCCCGGACACCGGCCGGTCCAGCATCTGGGTCAAACTGAACTCGGCCTGCAGGATCGACAGCTCATACCGGTAGCCGGCGGCCTGGTCCTCGTCGGTGAACGGATTGGGCAGAATCCGCAGCCACTTGCGCAACAGCGCCTCCAGCTGGGCCGGGCCCAGGCTGTCGCAGATCCGCTGCAGCGCCGGCAGGTCATCGACCGCGGCGAACCCATTGTCCAGGGCTTCGAAGCCGATCCCGGCCTTGGCGGCCTGCCGTTTGGCCCACTCGTTGCCGTTGACGTACAGCTTGGCGGTATACGGGAAGTAGGTGCTGAACTTGAGGAAGAACGGGCCGAAATCGGCGTCCACACAGTAGAAGTAGAAGAAGTTGATGAACGCCGAGGAGCGCACCAGCCAGGCATAACTGCCCCCGGTCGAGGAGTTGTAGCGGCGCTGGGTGCGCCACACCCCGGCCCTCTCCTGGGCGCGGCCGACGAACAACACCCCCTCCGGCTCGCCGAACCGGGCCAGGAACTGCTGCGCAAGGTCGTCCTTGCGCTGACCCTTGGCGAAGTGCACCAGCTCCAGCCCGCGGGCGGCGATGAAGCCGTGGATGTCGGCCACGAACGCCTTGGTCATCGGGTCCATCAGCGCCGTGGACGCGTAGTGGTAGCCGCGGTGCCCGACGAAGAAGCCCTGCACCCCGCCGCCGTAGGCCAACCGCGGCTGCCACACATTCAGATACATCCGGTCGATCGACTCCACCTCGAACACCACATGATCAGCAAGGACATCGGCGACGCTGCGCGCTACGGTCATCACTGGCTCCGGTCGGACGGGGGCCAAACGGCCAACTAACCGCTGCGAGCGGTTCATACACCGGACCGGCACGCCGGTCACGGTCTAGATCCCGCCGACCGGAGCCCCCAGCATCACGCAACCAGCCGAAACATGCCTTCGGGCATGGGGCGCAGCCCGGTTAGTTCTTGCGCCGCCCGACGTTTAACGCTGCGAAGACCTCGACAGCCAACGGAGGCGGCCATGACAGACCTGTTGCACGACAAGACCGCGATCATCTATGGCGCCGGCGGCGGCATCGGCGCCGGGGTGGCCCGCACCTTCGCCCGTGAGGGCGCCAGGGTGTTCCTTGCCGGGCGCACCAGAGACACGCTCGAGGCCGTGGCCAAGGACGTGGCCAAGGACATTGCATCGGCCGGCGGGTCGGCGCAGGTTGCCACGGTCGACGCGCTCGACGAGCGGGCCGTCGGCGAGTACGTGGAGCGGGTGACCGCCACGACCGGACGGGTCGACGTGTCGTTCAGCCTGATCGACCGGGGCGACGTGCAGGGCACGCCGTTGGTCGACATGTCGACGGACGATCTGCTGCGCGCGGTGGTCAACGGGCTGCGCAGCAGCTTCGTCACCGCCCGCGCCGCGGCCCGGCAGATGATCAGGCAGGGGTCCGGTGTGATCCTGCACCTCAACAGCGCTTCTGGCCCCGCCGCCATGCCCGGCATGGGCAGCACCGGACCGGCCGACGCCGCCACCGAGGCGTTCATGCGGTACCTGGCCGCCGAGGTCGGCCAGCACGGCGTGCGCGTCTGCGGCATCTGGACCGCCGGTGTCGCGGATACCCTGACCAGGGCGAAGATGGCGGCCGTTGCCGGCGACAACGCGCCGGACCCGCAGGCCGCGATTGAGATGATCTCTTCGATGTCCGCGCTGCGCCGCGCTCCCAGGCTGGCCGAGGTGGCGGAGGTGGCCGCCTTCCTCGCCTCGGACCGCGCGTCCGGCATCACCGGGACGATGACCAACGTGACCAGCGGCCTGGTCCTCCGATAAGCCCCCACCAACGATGACGAAGGAACCCAAACCATGGACCTCAAGCTCGAGCTGATCGTGCTTCCGGTGTCGGACGTCGACCGGGCCAAGGAGTTCTACGAGAAGGCCGGCTTCAACTGCGACGTCGACCACCGGGCCGGCGATCAGTTCCGCGTCGTGCAGCTCACCCCACCGGGCTCGGCGTGCTCGATCACCATCGGCGTCGGGGTGACCGACGCGAAGCCCGGCAGCATCAGGGGCCTGCACCTGGTGACCACGGACATCGAGGCCGCGCGCGCCGAACTCGTGGGGCGCGGGGTGGACGTCAGCGACTTCTTCCACTTCGGCGCCGCCGGCCAGACGCCTGGGCTGCACCCGGAGCGCAGCGAATACGGTTCGTACGCCGCCTTCAGCGACCCGGACGGCAACCAGTGGCTGCTACAGGAGCGGAAGGACCGAGCGGCATGACCGCCGCGATCGTCGACGAGGCCAACTTCACCGCGCTCACCGAGCGCCACCGCCGTGAGCTGCACGTGCACTGCTACCGGATGCTGGCGTCGTTCGACGAGGCGGAGGACGCCGTGCAGGAGGCATTCCTGCGCGCCTGGCGCAGTCGGGACGGCTTCGACGGCAGCGCACAGCTGCGGGCCTGGCTGTACCGGATCGCGACCAACGTCTGCCTGGACATGCTGCGGCGCAGCTCCCGGCGCGTTGACTCGCTTGGCTCCTACGCCGAGGTGCCGTGGCTGCAGCCCTACCCCGACCGGCTGCTCGACGAGATCGCGCCAGCCGGCGAGCAGCCCGACGAGGTCGCCGTCGAGCGGGAGACCATCGAGCTGGCGTTCCTGGCCGCCATGCAGGTCCTGCCGCCACGGCAGCGGGCGGCGCTGATCGTGCGCGATGTGCTCGGCTGGCCGGCCGCCGATACCGCCGAACTGCTCGGCACCAGCGTCGCCGCCGCCAACAGTGCGCTGCAGCGGGCCCGCGCCACCATGCAGGAACACCTTCCGGCGCGCCGCACCGAATGGACGGCGGGCGAACCCAGGCCCGAGGAACGGGCCCTGCTGGAGCGGTTCATCGACGCACACGAACGCTGCGATGCTGCCGCCGCGGTGGCCATCGCGGCCCCGGACATCCGGGTCACCATGCCGCCGTACCCGTACCTGTTCGACGGCCTCGACGCCATCGCGCCGCTGATTGAACGCGCGTTCGGCGAGAATAGGGACGGCGACTGGCGGCTGCTGCCGACGTGGGCCAACCGGCTGCCGGCGGCGGCGAGCTACCTGCGCCGGCCGGGGGACTCCCAGTTCCGAGCGTTCAAGCTGGACGTGTTGCGGATCCGGGAGGGCGCTATCGCCGAGATCACGACCTTCGGCCCCGCCCTGTTCAGCGCGTTCGACCTACCGCCGACGCTCTGACCACTACGGTGCAGGCGTGCATGCGGTGGTCTTCGACCTGGACGGCGTGCTGATCGACTCCGAGCAGCTCTGGGACGCCGCGCGGCGCGATCTTGCGGCCAGCGCCGGCCGAGCGTGGCCGGACGGTGCGACCCGCGCCATGCAGGGGATGAGCACCGCCGAGTGGTCGACTTACCTGGCCACGACGGTCGGCATCCTGAGCCCGTCCCCGCTCATCGCCGAGCGAGTGATCGACGCTATGGCCCGCCGATACGCCGTGGCCGTACCGTTCATGCCGGGTGCGGTCGACGCGGTCGAGCGGATGGCGAGCCGCTGGCCGCTCGGTCTCGCGTCCTCCTCACCACGACGGTTGATTGACATGGTGCTGAGCTCCTCGCCGCTGGGTCCGTTGTTCGAGGTCACCGTATCGACCGAGGAGGTAGCTGCCGGCAAGCCATCGCCCGTTGTCTACGAGGACGTTGTGCGCCGGCTCGGTGCCGACCCGGCGCAGACGGTGGCGATCGAGGACTCCTCGAACGGCCTCCGATCCGCCCATGCCGCTGGCCTCATCGTGGTAGCCGTGCCCAACGCCGCCTACCCGCCGGCGCCCGAGGCCCTTGCCCTCGCGGATGCGATCCTGCCGTCACTCGACGCGCTCGTTCCCTCCCTGGTCGACCGCCTGCTCGAGTCGTCCGATCGCCCCCACTAGTGCGGCGCCGGTTGCCCTACCGTTCATGACGACGAACCCGAGGCCCGCGCGCCGTGGTGTGGCGTGCGGGCCCCGGGTTTGGTGGGTTGTGGTCAGTTGGCGGCGGCTTCGACCTCGCTGATCATGTGCCAGGCGGTGGGGTTGGTGGTGTTGGCGGCGATGGTGACCTTGAGGTAGCGGGCCTGGCGGGGGGCGCCGGTGGTGGTGTAGCCGTGGCTGGAGTACCAGCTGCGGGAGGCGGTGGTGGTGGTGCCCAGTGTGGTCCAGGTGGTGCCGTCGGTGCTGGTGGCGACGGTGATGTTGGTGGGGCGGATGACGCCATAGGAGGCGGCGTCGACGAACCAGGCGGTGGCGGTGCGGATGGTGGTGGTGCGGGTGAGGTCGACGGTGACGGTCTGGGCGGTGCCGGCGCGCCAGCCGGTGACGGCGGGGGCGGACATCAGGGGGGC
>DASXTS010000437.1:0-10095 GCA_036505275.1 Pseudonocardiaceae bacterium | reverse complement strand
GGCGTACCGCTGCGCGAGCCGATCCCACGCCCGCGCGCCGTGCAGCCCGTCCAGCTCGTCGAGGTACCCGAGCAGCCGCGGCACCGCCGCGCCGTCCGGTGGTACGGCGTCCACCGTGGCGATCTTGGCACGGACCGTTTCGTGCAGCCTAGCCGCCTCGGCGTACGCGTCGCCCAGCCGCGCGATCCGCGCGGCCAAGCCGGCGCGCAGCTCGGCGTACCCGTCGCGCAGCCGCCGCACGGTGGCCAACCGCTCGACCGCCCTGTCCAGCCGCACCCCCGCGGCCGTCGCCAGCGACTCCGCCCTGAGCGCCAACGGGTCGGCCAACGGGACGGCCAACGGATCGGACGAGCGCAGCGCGGCGAGCTCGGCGTCCGCGGCGGCCAATTCGGGGTCGTCGGCCAACCCCAGCTCCGCGGCCAGGGATCGCGCCGACGCGAGCCGCGCGGTCAGCGGGTCCAGCCGCTGTGCCAGCGCCGACCAGCCGTCGAGGGCCGCGGTGACCACGGCCAGCACGGCGCCGTAGTCGTCCTCCATCCGCCTGGCCAGCTCGTCGAAGCCGAGCCGCCTGCCGTTTCGCGAGGATGTGGCATCGTCCCCATCCAGTTGGGGAAATGTCACATCGTCGCCATACGGGGCGGCCGCCCGATCATGGTCAGCGGGCAGCTCGATGGAGGGGCCGCACAGCAGGTGGCTGAGCCGGACCAGGTCGTCGGCGGACGGTCGCTGCCGCCGGCCGCGCAGCTCGCGGGCCGACGCCAGCGCCGACCGGTACGCCTCGAAGCCGGCCCAGAGGTCCGCGAGCCGCGCCTGCGCATCGGCCCAGCGCCGGCCGCTCTGCTCACCCAGCGTGGCGGCGTCGAGCAGCCGAGCGCCCTGGTGCCCGTCGAGGGCCACCAGACGCGCCGCGACGGTGTCGCACACGGCGCCCAGCCGGGCAAGGGCCCGGTCCACCTCGTCGACGGTCATGGTCGTGGTCACGGCCGGTACCTCGCGGTCGGCGGGCCCGGCACCGGGCCGAGCCTGGTCAGCCACTGAACGTACAGCGCCGCCCAGGTGCCGTCGGCGCGGATGCGTTCGAGCACGGCGTTGACGAAGCGGACCAGGTCCTCACGGCCCTTGGCGACCGCGATGCCGTACGGCTCGGCGGTGAACCGCGGCCCCACCACCCTGGTGTTCGGGTCCTGCGCCGCCATGCCGTTCAGGATGGTGTCGTCGGTGGAGACCGCCTCCACCTGTCCCTGCTGCAGCATGACCAGGCAGTCGCTCCAGTCCCGGACGGCGACCGGCACCGGCTTCGACGGCGCGTTGGCGAGGTTGCGCAGCGACGTGGACCCGGCCGCCGCACACACCGGCTTGCCGGCCAGGGAGTCGAGGTCGGTGTAGCCGGAGTCGCGGTTCACCAGCACCTGCTGGCCGGCCTGGTAGTACACGGTGGAGAAGTCGACATCCCGCCAGCGCTCGCAGGTGACCGTCATGGTCCGCACCACGATGTCGACCTGGTTCTGCTGCAGTGCCGGGATGCGCTGGGTGGATGTCAGGGTGATGAACTGGATCCTGCTCGGGTCACCGAACAGCGCGGCGGCCACCTGCCTGGCGATGTCGACGTCGAAGCCCTCCAGCTCGCCGCTGATCGAGTCGCGGAAGCCGAACAGGTAGGTGTTCTGGTCCACGCCGACCCGCAGGCGCCCGCTCGCCACGATGGACGCCATGGTGGAGCCGGCGGGCATCTGCCCCGGCGGCGGCAGCGGGCCATCCGGCCGCAGGCTCGCCGTTGGATCGCAGTCCGGTGCCGGCGCGCCCGTCGTCGTGGTCGGCGGCCCGGCCTGCACGCTGGCGCCCACCGGCACCGGCGGCGCGAAGGCCACATCCCGCCCGCCCGGCGCCGGCGCGCTCGCCCCGCACCCGGCCACCAGCGCGATGAGCAGGATCGCCGTCCACAGCCCCGCCACCGTCCTGTGGACAGGTCGTGAGTGGCAAATGGTGTAGGCACACCATTTGCCACTCACGGACGTGGTCACGTGTACTCCTTCAGCCGCTGCCACATGCCCCAGACCGCACCCGCCGCGGCGAGGGCGGTGAGCAGCACGACGCCGGCAACAGACGAGGAGAGCATCGAGCGGGCCGAGGCCACCTCGGCGTCGAAGCGCTGCTTGCTCAGCCCGATGGCCTTGCCGAGGCTGTCGTCGAGGCCGGTGAACGCCGCCGCCGCGCCGTTGGCCTGCGGACCGATCGCCGCCGCGACGGCGCCGTTGTACGCGCCGGAGTCGTCCAGCCGGCGGATCTCGGCATGCGCCGCGCGCCACACCTGCTGCCGGTCGATGGCGTCCTGGACCAGCGCCCGTACTGCTGGGTCCTCGATCGAGTCGCGGGCACCGCCCAGCATGCCGGACCGGCCGTCCGGGCCGCCGAGCCGCGCGATGATCTCCGCGTACTGCTTCTCGTAGTCCGCCCCGGCGCCGCGAGCCACGAGGGTCAGAGTCTCGTCGCCACGGGCCTCCAGCGCCGCGATCCGGGCGGTGGCCAGCTGCTGCACCTGCGTTGAGCCGCGGTCCCGCGCCTGCCCGACGTTGAGCGCGACGCCCACCGCCACCACCACGACCCATAGCAGCACGAGCGCGCTCGCGGCGGTCGCGGCGAGCAGCCCGATGTTGAGCACCCGGTTCGTGCGCCGCCGCAGGTACACCTGCGCGGCCACCAGCGCGCCGATGGCCAGCACGCCAAGCAGCACCTCGACCAGCGGCAGCGGAGTGGCCCGGCGCTCGGTGCCGGCCAGCCGCCCGGTCTCGCCCTCGTACAGCTCGCGCGCGGCGGGCAGCAGGGTGCTCTGCATCAGCCCGGACGCCTCGCGCAGGTACGCGGCGCCGAGCGGCCAGCCGCGCCGGTTGTTCGCCCTGGCCTGCTCGACCAGCCCGGCGTACACCGGCAGGTAGGTGGACAGCCGGGTCACCGAGCGGCCGGCCTCCGCCGACGTGGTGGCCGCGCTCGCCGCAGCGGCCAGCGCCGAGCCGGCCTGCGCGATGTCGTTCTCGTACCGGCGCCGCACCTCCGGCGGCTCGACGCCACCCTCCAGGAACGCGCTGGCCGCGGTCGCGTCTGCGTCCGACAACGCCCGGTAGATGTCCTGCGCCGCGATGGCCAGCGGTTCGCTGCTGGTCACCAGGTCGTCGAGGGCGGCGGACCTGGCGTGCAGCCGCACCGCGGCCGCCACCCCGAACGCGGTACACAGCACCAGCAGCACGGCGACGATCACGCCGTACCGCCCAGGGGTGGTACGGGCCACCTCGGTGATCGCGCGCAACCGCACCGACGGCCGCGTCGCGGCGCCGATCACCGTTGCCGTCCCCACGATGGCAGGGTAAGCGCCATACCACCTCAGTCGTCCAGCACGTACACCGCCTCCGGGTAGTAGCGGATGCGCGCCTCGGCACGGCGGCCGGCCACCAGGCCGCGCAGCCACTCGTTGAGCTCATCCACCGGCCGGTCCGAACGCAGCGGTTCCAGCACCGCATTGAGCAACAGCACCCGCCCGGCGACCACGAAGCGGGTGATCCCGGCCGGCAGCCGCATGCCCTCCCGCACCGCGCCGAACACGTCCGAGGTGTGCAGCCGCGGGAAAGCCACGACGGCGGCGGCGTCCGGGTGCACCGCGAGGTCCGGCTGGGTGGTCCGCCGGATCAGCGCCCGGTCGAGGTACGCGCCGACGATCGAGTTGAGCGTCACGAACGGGTGCGCATCGGGGTCCGAGCGCACGCCGTACCTGCGCCCGTCGGCCAGCCCAACCATGCACAGCCCCTCGCCGGACGGCCGCAGAGTTATCCCCGGCGCCGCGGTCAGCGCCGCCAGCAGCCGGTCGGGCGTGGTGTCCAGCAGCGCGTGATGCCACATCTCCAGCCGCACCTCGTCGGGTGGGACCACCTGCACGATCGCGTACCGGTAGTCCAGCACGCGCAGCGCCCCGATCCGGTTGGCGCCGTCCAGCAGCACGAGCTGGTCGTCGACATCCGCGACCAGCGGCGGGTTGCTCAGCACCGTGTCCGACGCCAACCGACCGACGATGCGCGCGACCCGCCGCGGCTCGGACTCCTCGTGCGGCACGACGCTCGCAAGTGGGACCACACGGAGATCGAATGGCTCACCCATTTCCGGCACACTAGAACCCCGCCGGACCGCGGCGCAGGCAAGGAGGCGGCGTCCATGACTGAGCTCACCAAGATCATGCTGCCGGAGCAGGAAATCCCGACCGCCTGGTACAACATCCAGCCCGATCTGCCGTCGCCCGCACCGCCGGTGCTGCACCCCGGCACCGGCCGCCCGGTCGGTCCGGACGACCTGGCGCCGCTGTTCCCGATGGCGGTGATCGGCCAGGAGGTCAGCCAGGACCGGTACATCGACATCCCCGGCGCGGTGCTCGACGTCTACCGGCTGTGGCGGCCGTCGCCGCTCTACCGGGCGCGGCGGCTGGAGCGGGCACTGGATACCCCGGCTCGGATCTATTACAAGTACGAGGGTGTCAGCCCGGCCGGCTCGCACAAGCCGAACACGGCGGTCGCCCAGGCCTACTACAACGCCGCCGAGGGCACCCGACGCATCACCACCGAGACCGGCGCCGGTCAATGGGGCTCCGCGCTCGCATTCGCCTGCGCGCAGTTCGGCCTCGAGTGCGAGGTGTGGATGGTGCGGGTCTCCTACGACCAGAAGCCCTACCGCCGCACCATGATGCAGACCTGGGGCGCCACCGTGCACCCCAGCCCATCGTCGCTGACCTCGGCCGGCCAGAAGATCCTCGCCGAGGACCCGTCGTCAACCGGCAGCCTGGGCATTGCGATCTCGGAGGCGGTCGAGGCCGCCGCCGGCGCGGCGGACACCAAGTACGCGCTCGGCTCGGTGCTCAACCACGTGCTGATGCACCAGACCGTGATCGGCGAGGAGACGCTGCGCCAACTCGCTCTCGTGGACGAGACGCCGGACCTGCTGGTCGGCTGCACCGGCGGCGGCTCGAACTTCGGCGGGCTGTCCTTCCCGTTCCTGCGGGAGAAGCTCGCCGGCAGGATCAACCCGACCATCCGCTGCGTGGAGCCGCGGGCCTGCCCGTCGCTGACCAAGGGCTTGTACGCGTACGACTTCGGCGACACCGTCGGGATGGCCCCGCTGGTCAAGATGCACACCCTGGGCCACGACTTCGTGCCGGACCCCATCCACGCCGGCGGGCTGCGCTACCACGGCATGGCGCCGCTGGTCTCTCACCTCTACGAGCTCGGTCTGGTCGAGGCCGAGGCGATTGGCCAGCTCGAATGCTTCGCCGCCGCCGTGCTGTTTGCCCGAGCCGAGGGCATCGTCCCGGCGCCGGAGCCGGCGCACGCCCTGGCCGCGACCATCCGCGAGGCCAACCGCTGCAAGGAGTCCGGCGAGGCGCGGGTCATCCTCACCGCGTTGTGCGGCCACGGCCACTTCGACATGGCGGCCTACGAGGGCTACCTGGCCGGCCAGCTGGAGGACTTCGACTACCCGGAGGAGAGGGTGCGCGCCGCGCTCGATCACCTGCCCGCGGTGCCGGTCTGAACTGTCTGACCTGCCCGAGCTTCAGTAACCCCGGTATCCGGCGCCGGTCTTGACACCGACCACGCCGGGCACGTTGGACACCGAGCCGTAGCGGTCGATGGCGTACCGGACGCCGGCGACGATGTTGTCGACCGGGTTGTAGATGTCGGTGTGGCCGGGCAGCGCGTGCGCGTTGAAGGTCGGGTCGATGGTCTGCATGAGCCCCTTGGACGGCGTGCCGCGGGCCGCGTTGGAGTCCCAGTTGTTGAGTGCGGTGGGGTCGCCAGCCGACTCGTACTGGATGATCAGCCAGATGTCCGCCGGGTTCATCTTGTCGACGGGGTAGCCGTACGCCTTCAGGATCTCGATGGCCTGTCTGATCCAGTCGGCGACCTGCCCGTGCGGCGCCGGACCTCCGCCGGGCGGCGGCGGGCCGCTGGCGCCGGACCCGCTGGCGCCGGACCCGCCGAAGCCGCCGGCGCTGGCGCCGCCGCCATGGTGGCCGCCGGTGCCGGTCGGGCCGCCGGGCTGAGGCACGGAGCCTTCGGTGTACGGGCCTGCGGTGTACGGGCCTGCGGTGTACGGCTCGGGGTGGCCGGCGAAGCCGGCGCCGCCAGGAGCGCCGAGCCGGCCGGCCAGCGCGGCCAGCCGAGCGTCCGCGCCGGCCACCACGGGCACGAGCTCGGCGTACACCTGGTCGACCAGCGCGGCGAGCGCAGCGTCGATCTCCTGGTCCGTTGTGCCGGCCGGCATCCGGGCGCGGGCGGTGGCCGCCTCGGCGACCAGCGCGTCGCACCGATCGACCATCGTGCGCCTGGCGACCGACAGCAGCGCCGCGGCGTCGTCCAGCACGGCCGCTGCCGCGCCGAGCTGTGCGTTTGTGCCATCGCACAGCCGGACAAAGCCACCGAGGTAGTCGACGAAGGCGTCGGACGCCTGGCCCTGCCAGCCGGCGTCGACGCCGCTGAGCATCGAGGTGAGCGCCCGGCCGGCCGACTCCGCTGTCGAGCCGGCCCGCCGCCAGCGCTGCCCGATCGTCGTGATGGTGCCGTCGTCGGCGGTCAGCCGCTCGATCAGCTCGACCAGCCTGGCCCCGCCGGGCAGCGATCCGACGTCGGGCATGTCTCAGACCGCCGTGCCGGACAGCCCGGTGGCCGCCGCCCGATCAGTGGTCAGGACGCTCGCCTCCACGGAGCCGATGGCCCGCTCGACGGCCAGCAGCAGGCGCTCGGCCGCCTCGAAATCGGCGTGCATGCGACGGTCCAGCGCGTCGACGGCGCCGGCCATCGCCGCGGACGCGGCCAACCGTCCGAACGCCGCCCGCGGGCGGCCGCCGTCCGGAAAAGAGTCGCCCGCGCCACCGAGGTGACCCGCCTCGGTGGCGACCGCCTGCCGGCACTGGTCGAGCACCTCGGTGCTGGTCTGCGACACGATCACGGTCCTGCTCGCCTCCCCTTCGGCCCAGGTCTGGCGCATTCGACGTCGCCGCGTGGGCGCGTGGTTCCAGCGCCGCCGGTGGGTCAGCCGCGGGTCAGGCCGTCGAGCATGGCCTGCACCCGCTCGGCCAGTAGCTGCGCGGTGGCCGGCGTGACCGTCGTCCACACCCGTCCGTCGGCGGTGGTGTTGTCGACCATGAGGTAGCGGCCGCCGGCAGCGTCGTGGACCGCGACGACCCGCCGGGCGGCCCGCCGGCGGCCGTCCCGGCCGAGCGCCGCGGCGCCGAACTGGCCGCAGAGCCTGGTGCCGTCGATCATCCGTACCAGCGTGCGGGCCTGGTGGCCCGGCACGCCGGCGTCGATCAACCGCTCGGCGAACCCGTGCAGCGACGAGCCGGCGGCCCGCGCGGCCGGATCGAGCTGCTCCCGCGGCAGGGACACCGAGCTACCTGGGCCGGCCGGCTGGTCCGGCAGCAGGGTGATGATCTCGCGGCAGAGCCCGCCGCCGAAGATCCGCCGCATGGTCAGCGTGCCGTTCGCCAACCTGGCGAGCACGCCGTCGTCGCCGCTCGCCGCCGCCATGCCGCGGACCTCGGAGCCGGGGCTGCCGGGGCTGCCGGGGCTGCCGGCGCTGCCGGGGCTGCCGGCGCTGCCGGGCCTGCCGGCGCTGCCGGGCCTGCCGGCGCTGCCCGGCCTGCCGGCGCTGCCGAGCGCGAGCCGCGCGTCGACGGCCCGAGGCGGCGCCGACAGCAGCTCGAGCATGCCGACGAGCGCGTCCTCGAGCCGGCCGTGCTGCGCGAGGCCGGCACCCTCCAGCTCGTGCCAGGCTCGGCGCACCACGTCGGCGCGCTCCCATTCGAGAAAGCCCGACGGCGGCACGTACAGCACGATCGGCATCGCGCCGAGCCTGGCCTGCTCCCAGGCGACCTCGAACGTCGGCGCCGTGAGGGTGATCTCCGCCTTCACCGCTGGTGGTGCTCGCCGATGACCGGCGGCGGCACCAGGCGGTCGTCGGCGAAGTACGTGTCGGTCTCGACCAGGTACCTGCGCCGGTGCTCCCTGTCCTCGTCGCCGCTGCCCGGGGCGGCCGGCTGCATGAACCCGCCGGCGGTGCCGTGCGTGGTCGCCGCGGGGTTGCGGCCGGCGTGCCCGCCCTCCTCGGCGAGACCACCGGCACCGAATCCGACCCGCCCGCCACTGATGCCGGTGCCGCCGCTGCCGCCGCCGATGCCACCGCTGCCTCGTGCACCAAACCCCTCGGCGCCGAGGCCCGAGCGGCCGGCGGCGTTGCGGGCGCCCGCGCCGTCCTGGTCGAACCCGCCCGGGCCGAAGCGACCGGTGCCGAGCCCGGGCCGGCGGCTGTGCTCGTACTCGCCCGGTCCGCCCACGCCGGGCCGGTAGCCGCCCGGTGGCACGCCAGCAGCCGCGGCACCGCCCGGCCGGTACCCGCCGGTTCCCGGCTGCACACCGCCGCCGGGCGCGGGTGCCACCGGGCCGGCCACGGTCGGCGCGCCAGGACCACCGGGTCCGGTCGGCGCCGACGCGCCCGGGGTCGGCGCCGGGGTGTCGGACGGCATGGTCGGGATACGGACGCCAGCAGGACCACCGCCGGGTCCACCGGTGCCCCAGCCGACCGAGACGGCGCCCTGGGTCCCCGTGCCGCCGCTGGTCCCGGTGCCGCTGGTCTGGGTCACGGTGGCGCCCGTCGGCTGCACGCTGGCCGTCTGCGCCTGCGGTGGTGACACGTCGACCGTCACCGACGGCGGTGGCACGAACGTGGGCATGGCGTTCGCCGCGTCCGCCGACTGCAGGTCGTAGTCGCTCATCACCTGGGCCGCCCTGACGTGCGCCTCGCGGGCCTGCAGTTCCTGCTCCTCGCGAGCCGTGGTGCCGCCGAAGAAGTCGTAGATCTTGTCGAGGAACCCGTTCTGCGCCGTCACCTGCACCGGCTCCGGCATCGTGTCCCGCGCGGTGGCGTACCCCTCGGCCTGGAAGGCAACCACGTCGCCGGCATACGACGACCCGCTCTGGGCGTCCTGCGTCCACTGCTGCAGCACGGCGATGCCGGCCTGCGCTGCGTCCGACCCGTCCCCCTCGTACCCCATGCCCAGCCGCGCCAGCCCGGCGCTGATCTCGCCGTCAACCCTGGCGAACAGCTCACCGATCCGCGCGTAGGTGTCCTGCGTCGTCCTGGTGCCGTCCACGCCCGGCCCGGTGTGGATGTCGTCGTACAGCTGCTGGTGCGGGACAGCCATCCAGTTGCGGCACATCTGCGGGTAGCCGCTGTTGTTCTCCCCACCCATGACTACCTCAGCCTCCCTGCAGGGTCGTCAGCGCCGCCTCGGCCACCTCACGCGCCTTGGCACACAAAGTCTCGATCGGCAGCCGCTTCGGCTCGCGGGCCGCGATCTGGCTGAACTGCACCCCAAGCAACTGCCCGTCCGCCACATCGACCTCGACAAAGCAGGCGCCGCTGCCCCGTTCCGGCGCGCTGAGTTCCCCGAGCCCTTCTTCCTGCACCGCCGGATAGCCGTTGACCGTAATGACTGCTCGCGACGGATTGGGCTGGATCTTCGACAGGAACTCCGGCAGCCCCATGGAAGTGCTGGCGAGAATCAGAAACCCATGTTGTTCTGCATCGCTGCCGAACTGGCACTCTGGCGAGCCTACGAGCACCGAGCCGCCACCGGCCGTTCCGGGTCTGGACGGTCGGTCCACGGCAAAGTTCGCCAGCTGCTGGTTGGTGAGCAGCGTGCATACCTCGACACCGGTGAGATCCAGCTGCCGGGGCCGTGACACGGTCGACGATGGCGGGACGACCGGACCCGAGGACAATCCCGGTGCGGCCTGTGGGGTGCCCGCTCGCGAGCTAATGCAACCTGCAGCCACGGTGGCCACGACAGACATTGCCAGCAGCGCTACCAAAAACTTCATCATGGAGCCTGGAAGTTGGACACGCTGCCGACGTCAGCTTGCATGATCGTCCGCCTGGCCTCGTCAAGTTGTTCGACTATCGAACGCAACTGGTCGACCGCACCCTGCCACGCCGCGACGGCGGAGTTGGCGTTCTCGTAGCCGACCCGGTTGAAGGCATTAGCAGCATCTGTGCTGACCGCGT
>DASXTS010000436.1:0-3992 GCA_036505275.1 Pseudonocardiaceae bacterium | reverse complement strand
AGTCGTTGAGCCAGCCGATGGACAGCTGCCCGGCGAGCACCGCGGCGGCCACCGCGACCTGACCGGGCGGGTCCCGGCCGGTGGCGGCGGCCAGCGCGACCGCGGCCAGCGTCACCGCGGCGCTGGGTTCGGGATGGCTGGCGCGCAGCAGCGCCACCGTGCCGATCGCTGCGCCCCGCATGGCGCACAGCTTCGTCGGTGCCAGCCGGCCTCGCACAGCACGACACCCCGCGGACGCGTTGCCCACGGGGTGTCGGACGTGCCGTCAGCGCGAGGCCAGGTTGGCGGTGGACTTGCGCACCTGCCGCACCGCGCCGTCGATCTTCGTGTGGAACCGGCCCTTGGTGCCCCTGTCGATCAGCGCGCCGGCCCGCTCGGCCAGCCTGTTGACCTTGTCCGGGTTGTTCTTCGCGTATCGCCGGGCAGCCTCGGCCGCCCCGGCCAGGACGGTGAGCTTGCGCAGGAGTGGCATGTTCATGTCCCTTCTCACGGCGGCCGTCGGCACGGCCCGCGGCGGCGGAGTACCCCGGCTCCGGTCACGTTGAATCCTCCGCCCGGTACGGTCGCCCACGAGATCGCCAGGGTGGGAGGTGCCGGTGACCGAGCCGATTCGGCCCGAGGATATGCGGGCCTCGGACGTGGACCGCAAGGCCGCCGCGGAGCAACTGCACTGGGCGCATGCCGAGGGGCTGATCAACCTCCAGGAGTTCGACTCGAGGGTGCGCGCCGCCTGGCAGGCCAGCACCCGCGGTGAGCTGGCCAGGGTGAGCGCCGACCTGCCGTTGCCGGCGCACCCGCCGAAGCCGGCCACCGGTCCGTTCGCCCCGGACGCCGGCGGCACCGCGATGCGGGTGCTGTTCACCATCTGGCTGACGCTCAGCGTGGTGAACCTGGTGATCTGGGGGCTGCTGGTGCTCACCTTGGGGCACTGGGTGCACCCCTGGTGGGTCTGGGTGGCGGGGCCGCCCGGCGCCGTGCTCGTCACCCTGTGGTCCTTCGGCATTGGCCGCCGCAAGGGCTGAAGCGACCGGTCGAGCAGCGGCGGCCATCGGCCACCCCGGTCAGGAGGTGACGGGTGGCCGCTCGCTCAGGTGCTCACGCCCGATCCGCTGGGCCAGGCTCAGTGCCAGGCTTAGTGCGGTTTGGCCGCCGACGGGTGCGCGACCGGCAGGTGCAGCGTCGGGAACCCGCTGTTCGCCGGCACCAGTCGGATCTCCCCGAAGTACAGCGAGGGCCGCTGGCTTGACGTGATGGTGACGGTCAGGTCCACGGACTGACCCGGGCCGAGCGTGAACGTCGACGGCTGCACCGTGATCGACACGCCGGCCGGAGCGGTGGTCTGCACCGTGTAGCTCAGCTGCACTCCGCTGACGTTCTTGGCGGTGCGGATCGTGCTGAGCGTGCCGGTCTTGACCGTCACGTTGATCGACGGAAGATTCAGGTGCACGGCGTCCTTCGAGTTGCCCAGCTGCGCCATCCGGGCCGCCGTCTCGTCGAACGTCAGGCCCGGCATCCAAGAGCTGCTCAGCTGGATGCGCCCGGCGCCGAAGTCGTACGGGTCGGCCGGCGTGGTGAGATTTTCCTTGACCACGCTCTGCACGGCCGTCGTCATCAGCGCCGACTTGATCTGGCCCGGCGTCCAGTCCGGGTTCAGCGCCTTTAGCAGGACGGCCGAGCCGGCGTTGTGCGGCGAGGACATCGAGGTGCCGGCAATCGCCTGGAAGTACTCGCCGGGCGGTCCTTCGGTGACCGTCTCCTGACATACCGGGACAGGCGACACGCCGCACGGTGAGTCGCCGGCCAGGATCTGCACGCCCGGCGCGGTGACGTCCGGCTTGATGACGTTGCCGCCGGGGCCACGCGAGGAGAACGCGGCCATGACGTCGCCCTGCCCATTGCGGGACTGCCCCGCGGGGAACGACGCCACCTCACCGGAGTGGCCGTTCATGAACGCCACGAACGTGGTGCCGTCGGCCAGGTGCACCGCCGGCAGCCAGTGCGTGTCGGTCTCGACGTCGGCCAGCGTCGGGTTGTACAGCACCATGCCGACCGCACCGCCCTGCAGCACGTTGTAGCCCTTCTCCACGCGCGCGATGACGCCACGCTGGCACGCCACGATCTTGCCGGTGAACGTGCCGGGCGCGGCCGGCGCGTCGCAGAGCGGGTTGGCGTACGGCGCCTCGCTGGACAGCACGATCGGCGCCGGTCCGGCTCCCGGCATGATCGACGCGCCGTCCATGGTGAACGTGTCACCGTTGCTCGCGTTCACCGTCAGCGTCGTCGCAAACTCCCGTGTCTGCGTCGATGCCGCAACCGTGGCGACCCACGGCGACAGGTGGTTGACGGTGCCGGCCGCCGGACCGTCGTTTCCGGCCGACGTCGAGACGAACACACCGGCGGCGTACGCGTCCAGGAAGGCCAGCTCGACCGCGTCCCGGAACGGGTTGACACCGCCCGAGATCGAGAAGTTGATCACGTTGACACCGTCCAGGATGGCCTGGCCGACCGCCGCGGCGGAGTCCGACGTGTAGCAGCCCAGGATGCCGCAGACCTTGTACGCCATCACCCAGGCGCCCGGTGCGAGACCGTGAATGGACGGCAACGACGAGCCGAGCAAGGAGACGTTGTCGACGATATTGCCGCCACCGGTGGACAACGTGTGCGTGCCGTGCCCGTTCGAGTCACGCGCGGTGTGGAACGGCTCGGGCGGCAAGCCCCGGACGGACAGGTATGTGTCGAGAAACGCCTGCCCGCCGATCAGCTTGTGCTGGCAGACGAACGGGTCGTTAGCCGGCGTGAACGGGTTGTCGCCGAAGTCGCAGGCCCTGGCCGGGCCGGGCGGCGCCGTCAGGTTGCCCAGGTCGGCGAGCGACGGGTGCTCCGGCCACACGCCGGTGTCCAGGTTGGCGTAGATCACGCCCTGACCCGCGTTGGCCGTGGTGCCGAGCTGGCTGTAGACGGCCGGCGCGCCGAGGAACTGCGGGCTGGAGTCGGTCGTCAGCTTGTTGAGGGCGTCCGCCTGAACGGCCACCACGCCGGGAATGGCCAGCACGTCGGCGACGCGGTTGGCCGGCACCCGGGCCGCCACACCGCCGTACACGGTGCGCAGCGATTGCCCGATCACCGCCTGCGGCACCCGCCTGGCCAGCTCGGCGGTGAACGCCTGCTCCTTGCCGGCGATGTGCGCCTCGTACCGCTGGACGGCGGCGGAGGATTGGCTCAGATTTCTTCGGGTCACCGACGGGCTGGTCGCCTCGAGACCCTGGATGCCGCCGCCGTACGTGGCCACCGAGTCGTAGTCCAGCTTGATCACGACCTGCAACGGTGCGGCGTCGGACCTGCCGAGCAGCGACGGGTCGGTCTCGGCCAGCCGGCTGGCCGGGGCCGGTTCGGCCTGCGCCTTGGCCGCCGGCGTCGGCGACGCGCTGCCCACCCGGTTCGCTGCACCGCTCGCCTCAACTCCGAGGAGTAACAACAGGAGCGGCGCCATCAGTAGGGCGAGGGACGCCTTAACACCTTTGTTGCGCCTCATGGGACTCTCCAGCACCTGGGGTGACGGCTGCCGCCTCGATGGTGTGTAGTCGGGCGTCGGACACGGCGCAAGATGCAGCCAGCTGCAAAAGTGTCACGTTCCACCGACAGTGTGACGCATGTCTCACCAACTGATCGACTTGGCTTGGCTTCCTCAGCGTGACAGCGGCCCCCGCCACCTTGGCTGAGGTGGCGGGGGCCGCTGGTCGATCGTGCTAGGCGGTGGCTTGGCCGCCGCGCCTGATCGTCACCTGGGAGGTGACGATCGTGACGCCCGGCAGGCCGGTGCCGGTCAACTCAGTGGTCACCGTGCCGGTGCCGATGTCGATGCCCCGGACGTTGACCGTGTAGCTCACCGACGCACCCGGGGTCGGGGCGCTGCTGGTGACCCGCAGGTCCTGGGTCGGCAGGGTGGCGGTCATGTCACCCTGGCCGAGCTCGTTCTCCGCGCCGACCAGGAA
>DASXTS010000435.1:0-3497 GCA_036505275.1 Pseudonocardiaceae bacterium | reverse complement strand
CGGTCGTCGACGCTCCTGCGTCAGCTCCGCGCGGGAGGCAAAGCGCAGCTTCCTTCCGAAGGTCCGAGCCAGGCTGTCGCCCGGCGTGGTCGTGCACAGCGTCGCAGCCCCCGGACGCCACCGTCGAGCCAATTTGGAGCGCCAGGCCTGACACTGACGATCGGCCGTCGTCAGGCCTTCGTCGATCGCGGTGAGCCGCCAGGCCTGGCACGTCATTGAGGGTGCCCGTGATGCCCGGTGCGCGGTGAAGGAAGGGACCAGACCATAGGCAAGGTTTCGCACGCCTGCCTGGAGTGGCGCCGGGGTGGGGTCGTCGTCGTGGTGCGTGCCGCCGCTGTCTGGGTGGTGCTCGAAGTGCCACCACTCGTTGTCGTAGGTGCGGTAGAGGCCGTAGCGGCCGCCGTGTTCCTCGAGCCAGCGCGCGCCTTCGAGGGGGCGCACGTCCAGCGCGATGCCCTTGACGTGGCTGGATTCCGCCGGTGGTAGCACGCCCATTCGTGCCGAGGCCGGGGAGCCGGAGCGGCGCACCTCCTCGTCGAACAACCGTTGTTGGACAAGGGGATCGCGGTATCCCGAGGTGAGGCCGATGAGCTGGCCGTGACGCCAGAGCGCCTCGGTGCGCGCCGCGGTGAACGCCGCCATGGCGCCGTCGGTGAGCCCGGTGAGGTCCTCGGCGGGGAATCGCATCCGCAACGCCCAGCGGCAGGCCAGTTCGCGGGCGCGGCCGGGATGGCGGGCGAGCGCCACGGGCAGCAGGAGCACGGCGAGCACCGGCGTGACCGCGGCGAACAGCCGGTCACGGGGCCGAGGTGGGAGGGCGCGTGGTTCGCTCATGACGACCACGATGGGCGCCGAATGTGCGTGCGTTGTCCGCCGCGTGTCACGGTTTCTCGACGGCGGCCACCGTCGGCGCGACCGTGACACAACCATGACACGGCGCGGACGAGGCGGGGACACGGCCGGCCGACAGTGGATGGGGTTGACCGGCGGGCGAGTTACGGAGCGTGCTGCGATACTCGGCGGCGTGTCGCGAGTGTTGTTGATCGAGGATGACCCGGCCGTGCGGCAGGGCCTTGAGCTGGCCCTGACCCGGCAGGGGCACCGGGTGCGCGCGGTGGAGTCCGGCGAGCAGGGGCTGGACCGGCCTGCGTACGGACCTTCCCGACGTCGTCGTGCTCGATCTGATGTTGCCTGGCATGGACAGGTTCGAGGTCTGCCGCCGCATCCGGGCCGCCGGGGAGGTACCGACCATCATGCTGACCGCGCGCGGCGACGACATGGACGTGGTGGCCGGGTTGGAGGCGGGCGCCGACGACTACGTGGTCAAGCCGGTGCAGCCCAGGGTGCTCGAGGCACGCATTCGCGCGGTGCTCCGGCGGACCGGCCGGGACCAGGCGGAGCTGGAGCGGCACGGGGACCTGACCATCGATCGGGCCGGGCTGGTGGTCGCCAACCGCGGCGTGCCGGTCAGCCTCACCCCGACCGAGCTGCGCCTGCTGCTCGAGCTCTCCGGCACGCCGGGCCGGGTGCACAGCCGCCAGCAGCTGCTGGAGTCGGTGTGGGAGCACGGGTATCTCGGCGACTCGCGTCTCGTGGACGCGTGCGTGCAGCGGTTGCGCGCGAAGATCGAGGACGACTCGGCGGCGCCCGTCTACGTGCAGACGGTGCGTGGGTTCGGGTACCGGTTCGGGCCGGTGTGAGCCGCCGGTGGCACCTCGGCCGAGCCTGGGGCTGCGTGCCCGGCTGTTGCTCGCGTTCGCGCTGCTGTGTGTGGTCACCGCGGCGGCGGTGGCCGGCGGGAGCTACGTCCAGGCCCGCAACGACATCCTGCAGCGGGCCCAGGATGCCGCGGTGCAGGCGATGACAAGCCGCCTGGAGACGCTCTTCCCGTTGCGGAGTCCGGCGCCGGGCCCGGCCGAGCTCGGCGAGATCGCCCGCACCGTGACCGACCGGAACAGCTCCGCGGTCGCCGTCTACCACGAGGCGCACTCCCCGGTCGGCCTGGATCCCGGGGTGATTCCACCGGAGCTGCGGCGGGCGGTGGCCGGCGGCGACATCGCGTGGCAACGCGTGGTGTGGCAGGGCGAGCCCAACCTGATCATCGGCGCGCCGTTGCTGATCGTCGAGCGGGACCGGACGACGCGGGTGTCCGGCATCGAGGTCTACACCGCGCGCAGCCTGCTTCCCGAACAGCGCAGCATCGACCGGCTCGCCGCATTCGCCTGGCTCACCGGCGGGGCGGCCCTGGCGTTCGCGGTCGTCCTCGCGTTGCTGGCCGCCCGTGGCGTGCTGCGCCCGGTGCGCGAGCTCGGTCGGGCGGCACGCCTGCTGGGCGAGGGCGAGCTGCGGACCAGGATCGCGGTCCGCGGCTCCGACGAGCTGGCCGACGTGGCACGCACGTTCAACAACACCGCCGCGGAGCTGGAACGGCACGTCGAGCAGCTCCGCGAGATGGAGGCCGACGCCCGCCGGTTCGTGGCCGACGTGTCCCACGAGCTGCGCACCCCGCTGGCCGCGCTCGCCGCGGTCGCCGACGTCCTCGACGAGGAGGCGGCCCGGCTGCCCGAGCCCGCCGGCACGGCCGCCGGGCTGGTCAGCCAGGAGACGCACAACCTCACCCGGCTGGTGAACGACCTCATCGAGATCAGCAGGTTCGACTCCGGCGTCGCGGCCCTCGCGCTGGACGAGGTCGACGTGGCCGAGCTGGTGCGCGCGACCCTGCGTGCCCGGGGCTGGTCGGAGCCGGTGCACACCGAGCTTCCACCCGCGGTGACGGCACGGCTGGACCCGCGCCGAGTGGACGTCATCCTCGCGAACCTGGTCGGCAACGCCCTGCGGCACGGCGAGCCACCGGTGTCGGTACGGCTTTCCGCCGACCCGCACTGGATCGCTCTCGAGGTCCGCGACCACGGACCGGGGCTGGACGAAGCGGTGCTGCCGCACGTGTTCGACCGGTTCTACAAGGCCGACGCGGCCAGGGCCAGGTCCGAGGGCAGCGGCCTCGGCCTCGCCATCGCGCGGGAGAACGCGCGCCTGCACCGAGGCGACCTCACCGTCACCAACGCCCCGGACGGCGGCGCCATGTTCACGCTGCGCCTGCCACGGGCACACGATCCGGACGGAGGCCCCGAGTGAGGACCGGGCTCGCCCGCCGCGTGCTCGCCGCGGGCCTCGTATCGCTCGTCGCCGTGGCCGGCTGCGGCGTGCGACCCAGCGGCGTCATCACCGGCGGCGACCCGCCGAGCGGAAGGGTCGAACCAACCACGACGATCACCCTCTACCTGGTGACGAACGGCCGACTCAGCGCGGTAACGCGGCCCGGTGGTCCACTGTCCCAAGCGGACACGCTCGCGCTGCTGGCAGCCGGACCCACCGCGGAGGAACAGGCGCACGGACTCACCACCGACGTCCCGCCCGACGCCGGCCCGTTCTCGGTGACCGCCAAGCCGGCCGGCCGCTTGGTGGTGACCCTGTCCACTCCGGCCAGCGAACTGTCC
>DASXTS010000434.1:0-4240 GCA_036505275.1 Pseudonocardiaceae bacterium | reverse complement strand
TCATGCGGGCCGCCACCGGAGCGGTATTCCGGTTCTGACCGCGCTCAGCTCATCCCCGGTTGTGCTCGGCGAGCCGGCGGGTGAGGTCGCGGCGCAGCCACAGCAGGTAGACCCAGACCAGGGCGAAGATCAATCCGAGGGCGCCGAGGGTGGGCACCACCGGCCAGCACGCGATCATCGCGACCTGCAGGACGAGCGCGACCGGCAGGCCGTAAGGGCGGCCCTGGATGAACGCGGCGAGCAGCATGCCGATGGCGAGCAGGCCGACCGTCCAGCCCGCCGCGCTGCCGGGGCCGCCGCCGAGCTTGGCCACGACCAGCAGCGCGAGGCCGACCACGATGGCCTCCATGAACAGGGTGCCGGCTTGGACGCCGCGCAGACCCTTCCACGGATCGGGTGGCGCCGCCGCCCCGGTCACGCCGGTTCCTTGCCGAACAGGGTGCGGGCTTCGCCGGCGGTGACCACCGAGCCGGTGATCACCACACCGGCGCCGGCGAGTTGCCCGGCGTCCGCGGCGTCCTCGGCGAGCTGGACGGCGGCCGAGACCGCATCGTCCAGCCGCGGCTCGACGTTGACCCGGTCGGCGCCGAAGAGCTCGACGGCGATGGCCGCCAGCTCGTCCACGTCGTGCGCCCGCGGGGAGGAGTTGCGGGTGATCACCACCTCGTCCGCGGCCGGTTCGAGCTGGGCGAGGATGCCCCGGGCGTCCTTGTCGGCCATGGTGGCGACCACGGCGACCAGGCGTCCGAAGGCGAAATCGTCCCGCAACGCCACGGCGAGCGCCCGGGCGCCGTGCGGGTTGTGCGCCGCGTCCGCGAACACCGCCGGCGCCGTGCGCAGCCGCTCCAGCCGGCCGGGCGAGGTGACCGCGGCGAAGCCTCGGAACACCGCCTCCCCGTCGAGCTGCCTGGACCCGCCGGCGCCGAAGAACGCCTCGACCGCCGCCAGGGCGAGCGCGGCGTTGGACGCCTGGTGCGCGCCGTGCAGCGGCAGCAGGATGTCGTCGTACACGCCGCCAAGCCCCTGCAGCCGCAGCTGCTGGCCGCCGACCGCGAGCCGCCGGGCGAGCACGCCGAACTCCATGCCCTCGCGGGCCACCGTGGCGTCCACGTCGGCCGCCCTGGCCAGCAGCACGCGCTGCACCTCGGGTGGTTGGTCGGCCAGCACGGCAATCGAACCGGGCTTGACGATGCCGGCCTTCTCCCCGGCGATGCCGGCCACGTCGCTGCCGAGGTACTCGACGTGGTCCACGCCGATCGGGGTGATCACGGCGACCGCGGCATCGACCACGTTGGTGGCGTCCCAGGTGCCGCCGAGGCCGACCTCGACCACGGCGGCGTCCACCGGGGCGTCGGCGAATGCGGCGAACGCCATGCCGGTGAGCACCTCGAACTTGCTCATCCGGATCGGCTGGGCGGTGTCCACCATGGCCAGGTACGGCTCGATGTCGCGGTACACGTCGAGGTAGCGCCGGGTGTCGACCGGCACGCCGTCAACGCTGATCCGCTCGGTCACCGACTGCAGGTGGGGGCTGGTGTAGCGACCGGTGCGCAGCCCGAGGCTGGTCAGCAGAGCGTCCACCATCCGGACGACCGACGTCTTGCCGTTGGTGCCTGCGACGTGCACCACCGGGTAACCGCGCTGGGGCGAGCCGAGCAGGTCGACCAGCGCGGCGATCCTGGCGGTGGACGGCTCGAGCTTGGTCTCCGGCCAGCGGGTGTTCAGTTCGGCCTCGACCGCGGCCAGCTCGGCTGCCGTATCGAGTGCCGAGTCGGGGGTCATCGGGCCGCCAGCGCTCCCAGCCTTGCCTCGATCCGCTCGATGTCGGCCCGCGCCACCTCGCGCCGCAACCGGATCTTGTCCACCACCTCGCTCGGCGCCTTGCGGGTGAAGCTGGGGTTGGCCAACTTCGCCTCCGTGCCGGCCAGTTCCTTGCGGGCCGCGGCGAGGTCCTTGTCCAGCCTGGCCCGCTCAGCCGCCAGGTCGATCACGCCGGAGGTGTCCAGCTCGATCGTCACCGTGCCGGCCGGCAGACCCACCTCGAAGCTCACCGTCGGGCGCAACGCCGCACCGGGCTGGCCGAGCCTGGCCAGTGTGCGGATCGCCGCGTCGAAGGGCGCCAGCCCGGGCGTGTCGAGCCCGGACAGCCGGGCGGCCACCCGCTGGCCGGGGCCGATCCCCTGGTCGGAGCGGAACCGCCGGATCTCGGTCACCAGCTTCTGTACGGCGGCCACCCGCTGCGCGGCCACCTCGGTTTCGTCCACCGTGGACGGTTCGGGCGGCGGCCAGGGCGCGATGGTCACCGACTCGCCCCCGGTGAGCGCCGTCCACAGCGCCTCGGTGACGAACGGCACGAACGGGTGCAGCAGCCGCAGCAGGGTGTCCAGCACGTAGCCGAGCACGGCACGGGTGACGTCCGCGGTCCGCTCGGCGGCCTGCAGTTGGACCTTGGCCAGCTCCAGGTACCAGTCGCAGAACTCGTCCCAGGTGAAGTGGTAGAGCGCCTCGGCCGACTTGCCGAACTGAAAGTCCTCGAGCAGCGCGTCCACCTCGCGCGTCACCGCGTGCAGCCGGCCGAGAATCCACCGGTCGGCGTCGGTCAGCTCGTCGCCCGCCGGCAACCCTGCGCCGGCGTCCGCGCCGTTCATCAGGGCGAACCGGGTGGCGTTCCACAGCTTGTTCGCGAAGTTGCGGGAGCCGGCCACCCACTCCTCGCTGATGGCCTGGTCGCCACCCGGATTGGCGCCACGGGCCAGGGTGAAGCGCAGCGCGTCGGCGCCGTAGCGGTCGATCCACTCCAGCGGGTCGACGGTGTTGCCGCGCGACTTGGACATCTTCTTGCCGTGCTGGTCGCGCACCAGGCCGTGCAGTGCCACCACGTCGAACGGCTTCTCGCCCATGGCGTAGAGGCCGAACATCATCATCCTGGCCACCCAGAAGAACAGGATGTCGTAGCCGGTGACCAGCACGGACGTCGGATAGAACCGGCGAAGGTCCGGGGTGTCCTCCGGCCAACCCAGCGTGGAGAACGGCCAGAGGCCGGAGGAGAACCAGGTGTCCAGGACGTCCTCGTCCTGGGTCCAGCCGGCCGGCGGCCGCTCGTCGGGGCCGGGGCACACCACCTCGCCGTTCGGCCCGTACCACACCGGGATCCGGTGGCCCCACCAGAGCTGGCGGGAGATGCACCAGTCGTGCATGTTGTCCACCCAGCCGAACCAGCGCGGCTCCAACTCCTTCGGATGGACGAGCACCCGGCCGTCACGTACCGCGTCGCCGGCGGCCTTGGCCAGCGGCCCGACCCGAACGAACCATTGCAGGGACAGGCGCGGCTCGACCACCGTGTCCGACCGCGAGCAGTGCCCGATCGCGTGCACGTAGGGCCGCTTCTCGGCCACGATCCGGCCCTGGGCGCGCAGCTCCTCTCGCACGGCCTCGCGCGCCTCGAAGCGGTCCATCCCGTCGAAACGCGTGCCGGTGTTCGCGATCCGGCCGTCCTCGTCCATGATGATCGGCATCGGCAGGCCGTGCCGCTGTCCGATGGCGAAGTCGTTCGGGTCGTGCGCCGGGGTGACCTTCACCGCGCCGGTGCCCACGGTCGGGTCGGCCCCCTCGTCGGCCACGATCGGGATCATCCGTCCGACGATCGGTAGCCGCACCTCGCGGCCGATCAGGTGCCGGTACCGCTCGTCGTCGGGGTGCACGGCCACCGCGGTGTCGCCCAGCATGGTCTCCACCCGGGTGGTCGCCACCACGATCGAGTCCTCGCCCGGCTGGTCCCCGCCGTACCTGAAGGAGATGAGCTCGCCGGGCACCTCGTCGTGGTCCACCTCGATGTCGGACAGCGCCGTGCGGCACCACGGGCACCAGTTGATGATCCGCTCGGCGCGGTAGATCAGGCCGTCGTCGAAGAGCCGTTTGAAGATCGTGTGCACGGCCCTGGACAGCCCCTCGTCCAGGGTGAACCGGTCGCGGGACCAGTCGACGCTGTCGCCGAGCCGGCGCATCTGACCCTGGATGGCGCCACCGGAGTCGTGCTTCCAGTCCCACACCTTCTGCACGAACAGGTCGCGGCCGAAATCGTGCCTTGACTTGCCGTCGACCGCGAGCTGCTTCTCCACCACGTTCTGGGTGGCGATGCCGGCGTGATCCATGCCCGGCAGCCACAGCGCCTCGTAGCCCTGCATCCGCCGGCGGCGGATCAGAATGTCCATCAGCGTGTGGTCCAGCGCGTGGCCCATGT
>DASXTS010000433.1:0-4167 GCA_036505275.1 Pseudonocardiaceae bacterium | reverse complement strand
GTGCGAAGACGGCGGAGAGTGCGGTGTCCAGGGATGTGACGATGTCGAGCTCGCGGAGGTAGACATTGCGCGGGTCGTCGATCTTGTGGCGAGGGCGCATTTGCAGGGCGTGCTCAAGCATTGCGGCCCTCGCTCCGGCATGGAATTCCGCCGATGGGGTCACACAAGCCGACGACGTACTGCCGGCACAACCACAATCGGCCCCTGAGCTGCGGGTATGCGGTTCGGGTTCTGCCACATCCGGCCCACCGATAGCGTTTGAGCTGGGCAAATTTGAAAGCGGATGTGGCGGTGCCCGAACCGACTCGGTCAGGTGCATGTCAACTGGGAAAGCTAGCCCCGAGGGGCTAGCAGCAGGCGCCAAGACGCAGCCCGGCTGCAGTCGGCACCGCGCCTTATCACGGCAGATGTCTGCACCGGGCCCGCTGACTAATCCCGGTTTGAGGCCGGGATTCGCAGCGGATCCTTCGGTGATCAGTAAAAGGACGGTGCTTCCCGGACGGAGGTACGAGATGCCTGCGCGGTGGAGGATATGCAGCGCGCCCAATGAGGCCGCGCCACACGGGCCTGCGTCGACTCCCTGAGTAGTCAGCTCTCGGGCGGCGCTTGCGGCTTGGGCGTCGCTGACCGTGACGCAGGCGTCCAGGCTGCGGCTGATGTACGGCCAGGCCAGCGACGATACGGTCCCGCAGTTGAGTCCGGCCATGCTGGTCGGACCCGTCTTGACGGTGACCGGACGGCCGGCGGTGACGCTGGCGAGGACGCAGGGCGCGGCCTCGGGTTCCACGCTGACGACGGCGGTTTCGGCCCTGGCTTTGCTGCGGTAGTGGACCAGGGCCGCCTGTAGCAGGGAGCCGACGCCTGTCGGGACGATGACGAGGTCGGGATCGCCGGCGAGTTGGTCGTCGATCTCGCGGAACAGGGTGGCGTAGCCGTCGACGATCCAGCGGGGGACGTCCTCGTAGCCGTCCCAGGTGGTGTCCTGAACGAGTAGACCGTGCTCGGCGCGGGCCGCGGCCCGGACGGCGGTGTCGTAGTTGCCCCGCACGTGGATGACGGTGGCGCCCTCGTCGCGGATCGCCTGGATGGCGTCGGGGTGCACACCGTCGGGGAGGAAGATTTCGGCGCGATGGCCGAACTGCTTGGCGAAGTGGGCGACCGCGCGACCGTGGTTGCCGTCGGTCGCGGTGACAATCGTGACCGGCCCGTTCGGCGCGTGCTCGAGCACGGTCCGGTGGATGGCCCAGGACGCGCCGAGGGCTTTGAAGGCAGGTAGGCCGAGCCGGGTCGACTCGTCCTTGGCGACGACCCGGGCTGGACCGAACCGGCGGGCCACAGCGGGCAGGTCGGTCAGCCGGGTGGGCGCGTATCCGGGTAGGGCTCGGTGGAAGGCGTGCCCGTCAACGGGCGCGGGTTCGCAGGTCCATGCGGGGTCGCGGCTGGGGTTCATGAAGAGTGTCATGGTGCGGTCAATACGGTGCGGACCAGGTTCACGTGGTAGCGAACGCCGGTGTCGAGGGCGTCGTCGTTGAAGTCGTAGTCAGGGCTGTGCAGCGGGGTGCCGCCGGCGTTGAAGTCTTCGCCGTTGCCGAGCAGCGCGAAGCAGCCAGGTACCTCTCGCAGGAAGGCACCGAAGTCCTCGCTGGCGGTCCACGGCGCGACGTCGCCCTCGGCCTGCTGCTCGGCGACGGTCAGCCGCGCGGCTGTCAGAGCGGCGGCGACAGCGGCCGGGTCGTTGATCGTCGGCTCGAATTCGTGGGTGTACGTCACCTGGCAGGTGGCGCCGTGTGCCGTGCAGATGCCGTCGGCCGCCTGGCGGATGCGGTGTTCCAGCAGGTGCCGCACGTCGGAGGTGAAGTTACGCGTGTCACCTCGTAGGATCACCTGCCCGGGGATCGCGTTGCGTGCCCCGTCGGTGGTGATCTCGGTCAGTGAGAGCACCCGCCGGTTCGGCGGGATCGATGTTACGGGCTACGACCGTCTGCAGCGCGAGCGTGATCTCGGCGGCGATCGGGATCGGATCGATGAGCATCTGGGGCCGGGCGGCGTGGCCGCCTCGGCCGATGACGCGGATCTCGACGTTGTCCTCGCCGGCCATCAGGCCGCCGGGGCTGGTGCTGATCCGGCCGCATCTGTGCCCGGGCATGTTGTGCAGGCCGAAGATCGCTTCCATGGGGAACCGTTCGAACAAACCGTCCGTGATCATCGCCTTGGCGCCGAGCCCGTGTTCCTCAGCGGGCTGGAAGACCAGGTGCACGACGCCGGCGAAGCCGCCCTCGGCCGCCAGGACCCGGGCGGCACCAAGGACCATCGCCATGTGCCCGTCGTGGCCGCAGGCTTGCATGACGCCATGGTGGACAGACCGGTACGTCCGTGTGCACCGTTCGGTCAGCGGCAAGCCGTCCATGTCGGCGCGTAAACCGATCACACCGCCGGTCCCGCGGCGTAGCGTGGCGACCAGGCCGGTGCCGCCGATACCACGGGTGACCTCCAGACCCATCGCGTGCAGGACAGCGGCGAGATAGTCGCCGGTGCGGTGCTCCTGCAGGCCTGGTTCGGGGATCCGGTGCAGCTCATGCCGCCAGCGGTGCACCTCGGTGATCACTCGAGCACCCCGGCCAGCGTCAGCACCGCGTTGGCGAGCACATCGATGGCGTTGCCGCAGGCCTCGGGGCGCGAGTACTCGCGGGGTGCGTGGCTGATACCACCGTCCTCGCCGGCCACGAAGATCATCGCGGTCGGGCAGGTCGCGGCGATCTCCTGCGCGTCGTGCCCGGCCCCGGACATGGTCCTGATGTACGGCACCGCGAGCCGCTCGGCGCTGTCTGCGATGACGTCCTGGATGCTGTCGTGGAACGGGATCACCGCGGTCTTCGCCATGCGTTCCCAGCTCACCGTTACCCCGTGCCGTTGCGCGAGCTCGTCGACGAACTCGGCCAGGTGCTTCTCCGCGGCGGTCATATGCGCGTCGTCGGGGTTGCGCAGGTCCACGGTCAGGACGGCCTCGAACGGGATGACGTTCGTCTGCGACGGCTGCAACGCGAAGTTTCCGACCGTGCCGCGCAGCTGCCCGAAGCGGCCGCTGTCGCACATGCGCCGGATCTCCACGACCACCTCGGCGCGACCAGGCCCGCGTCGTGCCGTGACTCGATCGGGGTGGTGCCGGCGTGCGCCGCCGCTCCGTCCACGGCCAGCCGCTGCCAGGAGATCGCCTGGACGCCGGTCACGATGCCGACGTCGACCCCGGCGTCGGCCAGCAGCGGGCCCTGCTCGATGTGGCACTCGATGTAGGCGTGCGGCACCGGCCGGATCTCGTGGGCGTCACCGTCGAAACCGATGCGAACGAGTTCACCCTTGACGGTTGCGCCGTCCGCGTCGGTGAGGTTGTGGGCGTACTCCAGGGTGAGCCGGCCGGCGGTGACCGCCGAACCGAGCATGTCGGTGCCGAACCGAACACCCTCCTCCTCGGTGAAGAAGCCCACCTCGATCGGCCGGCGGGTACGGATCCCGGCCTCGTTCAGCGCGCGCATCACCTCGACCCCGCCGAGCACAACGAGCGTGCCGTCGAAGGCGCCGCCGGTCGCGACGGTGTCGATGTGGCTGCCCATCAGCACGCACGGCAGCGACGGATCCTCACCGGCCCGCTCGGCGTAGACGTTGCCGATCCGGTCCACCCGCACCGTCAGGCCCGCTTCCAGCATCCACTGCACTACCAGGCGGCGGGCTTCGGCGTCCTCGTCGGTCAGCGCCAGCCGGCGTACCCCCCGCAGCCCGGTCGCGGCGTCGTCGTAGCCGCCGATCTGCTTGAGCCGCATCAGGTCGCCCCACAGGCGCGCGCGGTTGATCCGCACGATCGTCACGGCAGCTTCTCCTCCTTGGCTTGCTACGCGGCCAACCTTCACCCTTCTGGAATGCTTGTGTCCAGCAGATGTTTTCGAGCCATATCGTTCGGCATACCCGAACGCTTGGAGGGCTGGATGCTGGACTTGCACCGGTTGCGCCTGCTCCGTGAACTGGCCCACCGCGGCACCCTCACCGCAGTGGCAGAGGCGCTGTCCTACAGCCCCTCGACGGTCTCCCAGCAGTTGTCCCAACTCGAAACGGAGGCCGGCGCCGTGCTGCTGGAACACGTGGGCCGACGGGTACGCCTGACCCAGCAGGCTCAGA
>DASXTS010000432.1:0-4039 GCA_036505275.1 Pseudonocardiaceae bacterium | reverse complement strand
GTCGCTTGTAGTAGCGCCCGACTTCCAGGCCCTGGCCTTCAGCGTGCGGGAGCGGCCGACGAAAACGGTCGAGCCGGACGCGATGACCGCATCGCTCTCGGTTGGATCCACGCCGTTCGTCGTGTAGTGGATCGTGGCGCCGCTCGTGGCCGTAGTGATCGCGACATTCAGCGTCGACGTGTATGTGCCGGCCGCCGGCGAGAAGGTGGGCGTCGCGACCTGGATGGTGTAGGTCCCGGTGGTGGTCGAACTGGGATTCCACCCCGTCTGGAACGCCCGGGCCTTCAGAGTCGTCGTCGCGGTGAAGCTCAACGGAGACGTGTACGCCGTGGAGGTCGACGTCGGATCGGAGCCATCCGTGGTGTAGCGAATGGTCGCGCCTGCCGCCGCGCTGAGGGAGACGGTTACCGAGCTGAAATAGGTACCCGCATCGGGGCTTGCAGTAGGCGGCGTGAGCGTCCCGGTGATCACGTAGGACTCGGTAGCCGCTGTACTGTCATCCCACCCGGACCTGAAGCCCTTCGCCTTGAGGGTAGTCGTCGCCGCCACGGCGATCGGCGCCGTGTAAAGCGCCGAGGTCACCGCCGGGTCGCTGCCATCCGTTGTGTAGCGAATGTCCGCAGACGACGTCGACGTCGTCATCGTCACCGTCTGCGCGGACGTGTACGTGCCGCCGGCCGGGCTCAAGGAAGGCGTCGCGACCTGCAGTGTGTACACCGCCGAATTGAGATTGCTCGCGGGCATCCCGGTCTTCCAGGCCTTTGCCTTCAACGTGAGGCTGCTGTCGACACTGACGGTGGAGCCCGAGGCCACCGTGGCGTCGGTCTCGGTCGGATCGACACCATTCGTCGTGTAGTGGATCGTGGCACCGGACGTGGCGCAGGCAACCGTGACGGTCTGGCTCGAGGTGTAGGTGCCTGCCGCAACGCTGAAGGTCGGCGTACCGACTTTCCAGTCGTAGCTCGCTTCCGCGATGCGGACCGGCGTGAGCCGATTGATGGTCGTGCCGTCCCCGATCTGACCGCTATCGTTCAGGCCCCAGGCCCACACAATCCCCGTGCTGCTGACCGCGATGTCGTGGTGCCGGAACGAAGCAACGCGGGTGACGTCCGTGATCGTGCTGACTTGCACGGGCGACGACCGGTGAGCCGTCGTCCCATCCCCGATCTGGCCGTAATCGTTGTATCCCCAGGTCCATGCCGTGCCGTCGGTCTTCGCGACGAGCGTGTGGGAATTACCCGCGGCGATTGCAGCGACGCTCGTCAGGACCTGGACCGGTGAGGATTGCTGCGTGTTCGTCCCGTCACCGAGCTGGCCAAACGTATTGACGCCCCACGTATAGAGGGTGCCGTCGCTCTTGAGGGCGACGCTGTGGGCCAGACCGCCGGCGACGGCCGCGATTCCAGTCAGATTCGCCACGGAGACAGGATCGTTACGCTGTGTGGTGGTGCCGTCACCGAGCTGCCCGTAGTTGTTACGACCCCAGGCCCATGCCGTGCCATCCGATTTCACCGCCAGGGAATGGCTGGATCCGGCACCGATGGCCGTCACGCTGGAAATCGTTGACACCTGGACCGGCGTACTCTGCGGCGTCGTTCCTCCGTTGCCGAGCTGCCCGTACGTGTTCTCGCCCCAGGCCCACACTGTCCCATCACTCTTCAGTGCGACCGAGTGATTCGCGCCAGCAGCGATCGCGACGATCCCCGAAAGGCTCGAGACCTGGACGGGGCTGAGGCGCTGAGTCGTCGTGCCGTCGCCGAGTTGTCCCGAGGAGTTGGTGCCCCAGGCCCACACCGTCCCGTCACTCTTCAGCGCGAGGGTATGGCTATCGCCGCCGACCGTCACCGTGATTCCGGTTAGGCCGGCGACCTGGGTGGGGGTGGTCTCACCGACCTGAGTGCCATCCCCCAATTGGCCCGAGCTGTTCAGGCCCCACGACCAAGCAGTCCCATCAGGTTTTGCGGCGACGCTGTGTGAGGAGCCCGCGCCCACGCCGGCACCATTGACGACGGTGTGAAGCAGCGTAATTCCTACGACGGCGAGGAGCAGCGGCAGACGAATTCTCTTCATAGACTCCCAAGGGCGCGAGACCGTTGCTGGGATTCGCGCCGTAACTGCCACATTGCTAGAAGGAACCGAGGATGAGGCCGGCTACCGACTAGACAGACGTGGTTGTGCAACTTCTGTTGGACGAGGGCACCGGCCGTCCGTTACACGTTTTGTGGCCGCGGCGATCCGAAATTTGTTGCGAGGTGGTATTGCCATGCGTACCGCGCCCTGCGACATACCGGCCCGGGGCGCCGTTTAATGAATGGTCGCGTGTGGGGCGCGATCAGCGGCGAACGACCGTCCCGCGATCAGCCGGAGCAATCGCCGGCCGGGACTAGCATGGCGCTTCGGCCCCCGCCGACGCGCGGCGGCGCCGCCGGCTCGCCGGTTGAGGTCATGGCCAGCGTCGATGGTGGTTTGCCCGACACCCGTGTGGATCCGGAAGCCGCTGATCATCTGACGACCGGATGGCATTTCCACGGACACGGCTGTACGGGCAACTCGTGCCGTCAATACTTCGGCGGCCTGCCGCGCCGCCTCCGTCGAGTCGAAGTCGCCGACGAACTCATCTCCGTACGGACGGATCCCTCACAGCCGGTCGGATGAATACACTCTGAACATCCCTTGGACGATCGAAGAAGCAGGACGTTTCAGGCCGCGGCCGAAAAATCGGCCCTGCGCCAGTCGAGTCCTAAGCCCCGCCTTATCAATGACCTAGCCAGGCATCGGTTCTGCACCTTGCGGTCCAGGAATCGCCGTTGCGCACGGCGGCCGCCATCATCGCCACCGTCGGCACGTCACCGGCGCTTGACGCGCCCCTTGGGGAAACCCCGCCGCTGCGCCCGAAATCCGCTGGCGACCGCACCGACTGCGTCGGCACGCTTCTCTGAAAGAAGGACTGATGGGACAATCGCGCATCCCTCAACTGAGTTCTCCGGAAGTCGTGGTTCAGCAAAAGACCGCTGGTCAGTTCGTCTTTCATCACCTCTCCATTCAACCGACCTTCTTCTTCCCAGGGAAGGCCAGCACGCGCGGCGCCGTCGCGCAGCTTCAGGCTCCGCGCCACGGCTCTCGAGCTGCGCGGCGTTCAGCCGCTCCGCCCTGGCGGCGGGGCGCTCCGTACAGAATGCGGTCGTTATCCGCTACGCCGCGCCGAAGGCCTCGCCCCTCGGGCCCGGCCCTGGCCGGAGCCGCCGCCGCCGGCCACGGCCGCGCGCGCCGCACCCGCGCCTGTCACGCGGGCCGCGTGATCGGCCCGACCGTCAGCAGCCCGCGCCAGGCGCGACACCGCGCGCGCCCGCAGCCGGCCAGCCCCGGCGCGGTGTGGGCGCCGGCACGAGCGCGCTCACCAGCTCGCCGGTCCTGCGCGAGCAGTGACGGCGCCCTTCCCGGCGCGGCCGCCGTTCGTCCGGCGGAGGCGCCGTCCATGGCCAGGGCCGGCCGAATGAAAACGCCTGGCGGGCGACTTCCGATAAGTCCTCGGTTACGTACTCGGCACTATCGGCGAAGCGCAGCACCTGAATGGTGCGCAGCTTCGCCGATACGTGGCCGAGCTTGAAGCTGGACGCGGCCGCCTCCTCCAGTGCTTCAATGAAGCGCGGCCGCGGCCAGCTTTGCGTAACCAGGACTTATCGCTGAAGTCGCCCGCCATACCTTAACAGCCTGGCCCGGCCCCACCACCAAGGGCGCCGGAGCCGGACGCTTCAATGAAGACGCCGGCGTGGCGCCGCCTTTGCTCAGCTCCTCACGCCGTGCAAAGGCCGTGACACGGCGGCATCCTTTTCGGCCGGTGTATCACCGCACGTCCAGATTGATCATGAAATCCACTTCCCTACCCTCCCTGGTCTTCTCCATGCACCAGCCGCGCGCACCTTCGCGGAGCTGCCGATCGACATCGGGGATGCCGGAGGATTTCGTGATTTCCACTTTTGTCACCTGGCCGCCCGGAGCGACGATCAGCTTGATGGCCATGCGTGGCGAAAAGCTCTTT
>DASXTS010000431.1:0-13452 GCA_036505275.1 Pseudonocardiaceae bacterium | reverse complement strand
GCGCCGGCGATCACCGAGGCCACCGCGGGCTGTGCGGCGAGGCCGCCGATCGCGAGGTCCAGCAGGGGAACGCCGGCGCGTTCGGCGACCGCGCGCAGGGCCTCGATGCGAGACCACGGTGCCTCGGCCAGCATCTGGTCGCGGCCGGCCAGCCTGGATCCTGCCGGCGGCCGTGCATGCGCCGAGTACTTTCCAGTGAGCAGGCCGCTGGCCAGCGGGAAGTACGGCAGCACGCCGAGCCCGAAGTGCTCGCAGGCCGGCACCACCTCGCGCTCGGCGTCGCGTTCCAGCAGCGAATAGTGGTTCTGCGCGGACACCGGGGCAGGCAGCCCGCGCGAGCGGGCCGTCCATGCCAGGTCGGCGATCTGCCAGCCCGTGAGGTTGCAGTGGCCGAGGTAGCGGACCATGCCCTCGCGGACCAGGTCGGCGAGCGCGGTCAGGGTCTCCTCGATCGGGGTGAGCGGGTCCGGCCGGTGCAGCTGGTAGAGGTCGATCCAGTCGGTGCGCAGCCGGCGCAGCGAGGCCTCGACGGCGAGCCGGATGTAGCGCCGGGAGCCGCGGGCGTCGAAGTCGGGGCCGTTGGCGCCGCCGAGGTCCATGCCGAACTTGGTGGCGACGATCGCCTGCTCGCGGCGGCCGGCCAGCGCCTCGCCGAGCAGCTCCTCGGCCCGGCCGCGCGGCGTGCCGTAGCTGTCGGCGACATCGAACAGCACGATGCCGCTCTCCAGCGCGGCGTCCACCACCGCGCGGGTGCCCTGCTTGTCGACGGTGCCGGTGCCCGGCCGGCCGAGGTTGTTGCAGCCGAGCCCGACCACGCTGACAACCAGCCCGGAGTCGCCCATGCGCCGCAGTTCCACGGCGTGCAGGCTATCCACTGCCGGAAATGTCCGCCGCTGATCTCCGGTTGTCGGCGGATCAGGCGGGTACCCGCGGCCCGTGTTCGTCCGCAGGATCGCCCCGAGATGGCCGGCTATGACCCCTGCCTGCCGGCCCCGGGGCCGGGACCACGGACGCCCTCACGGTCGTCGACGATCCGTATCGGGCGGCCCACGGCGGGGCCGCCATCGTGGTGCTCACCGAACGAACCGGCTCGACTTCGACCTGTTGCGCCGGGTCGGCTTCCAGGTCCGCGGCATCGGCCGGTAGCGACCCGACAACGGCCGAAAAGCCACCTGGTGCGTAAGGTCGAGTCGATGTTCACAACCCGGCCCGAGCTTGTCGGCACGCACGGCATGGTCGCGTCCACGCACTGGCTGGCCTCCGCCGCCGGCATGGCAATGCTGGAGGCCGGCGGCAACGCCTTCGACGCCGCGGTCACGGCCGGCTTTGTGCTGCAGGTGGTCGAGCCACACCTGGTTGGGCCAGGCGGCGAGGTGCCGGCGATCTTCAGCGTGGCCGGCGGCGCGCCGCGGGTGCTGTGCGGCCAGGGTGTCGCCCCGGCTGGCGCCACGATCGCGCACTACCGCGACGCTCTCGGGCTGACCCTTGTCCCCGGCAACGGGCTCCTCCCGGCGTGCGTGCCCGGCTCGTGGGACGCCTGGCTGACGTTGCTGCGCGACCACGGCACCAGGACGCTGCGCGACGTGCTGAGCCCGGCGATCGGCTACGCCAGGGACGGATTTCCGCTGGTCCCCGGCATCCCGGCGACCATCGCGCTGGCCGCGCCGCTGTTCCGGCGGCACTGGCCCACCTCGGCGGAGCAGTGGCTGCCGGTGCCGCGGGCCGGCGAGCGGTGGCGCCTGCCGGTGCTCGCGGACACCTGGGAGCGGCTGCTGCGCGAGGCCGAGTCGGCCGGCTCCGACCGGGAGGCGCAGCTCGAGGCGGCCCGCCGGGCATGGTCCTGCGGCTTTGTCGCCGAGGCCATCGACTCCTTCTGCCGGGGCGAGTTCCACGACGACTCCGGCCGGGCCCATGCCGGCGTGCTGACGGGCGACGATCTCGCCCGCTGGCAGGCGTCTTACGAGTCGCCGCTGCTCGTCCGGCTCGACGGCGGTTGGACGCTGGTCAAGTGCGGGCCCTGGACCCAGGGACCGGCCCTGGTGCAGCAACTGCAGCTGCTGGCCGGCTTCGAGCTGTCCTATGTGGACGGTGTACCTACCGCGGAGACGGTGCACCTTGCCGTGGAGTGCGCCAAGCTGGCCTTCGCCGACCGGGAGGCGTGGTATGGCGACGCGGCCGACCAGGCGACGATCGAAGCGCTGTTCGACGTGTCCTATGTGGACGGTCGACGGGCGTTGGTAGGCGACGCGGCGTCGGCCGAGCTGCGGCCGGGAGCGCCGGCCGGCCGGGCGCCGCGGCTGCCGTCGTTCGTGCTGTCCGGTGCCGGTCTCGGCGGTGTCGACGGCCAGCCGCCGCTCGCCGCCGAGGCGGCTTCGCAGGCCTCGCAGGCCTCGCAAGCCGAGCTTGCGGGACGCGGCGACACCGTGCACATCGACGTGGTGGACGCGGCCGGCAACATGATCAGCGCCACCCCGTCGGGCGGCTGGCTGCAGTCGTCGCCCACGATCCCCTCGCTCGGCTTCTGCCTCGGCACGAGGGCGCAGATGTTCTGGCTGGAGGAGGGCCTACCCAACTCGCTGGCGCCGAAGCGCCGGCCCCGGATCACCCTCTCGCCGTCCATGGCGCTGCGGGACGGCCGGCCGACGCTCGCCTTCGGCACCCCCGGTGGCGACCAGCAGGACCAATGGCAGCTGTGCTTCTGGCTCGCGCACGCGGTGGGCGGCCTGGACCTGCAGGCCGCCATCGATGCACCGGCCTGGCACACCGGCGCGTTCCCGTCGTCGTTCTATCCGCGGGCCTGGCGACCGCGGGAGGTCGTCGTCGAGTCCCGGCTCGGCCACGCGACCCTGGACGACCTGCGACGGCGCGGGCACGACGTGGTCGACGCCGGCCCGTGGGCCCTCGGCCGTCTCTCCGCAGTTGCCCGCGACCCCGCCACCGGCTTTCTGCGCGCGGCAGCCAACCCGCGCGGCGCCCAAGGCTACGCCGTGGGCCGGTAGCCCCGGAGTCAGCCGGGCTCGCCCCGATACTTGCGGTAGGCCACCCAGCCGAGGTCCCCGAGCGCGATGACGGCGAGAACCGCCAACACGATTCCGAGCCAGCCGAGCCCGGCCGCGAAGGCGAACCACGCCGCCCCGGCGCAGAAGAGCAGCCCGAAGGCCGCGAGCACAAGGCGCAAGGTCAGTGCACTACGAGCCGGTGCCGCGCCGCCGATGCCGGCGGTAGGGTCGTGGTAGTCGTCCAGCCCGCGCTCGAAGTCCTCGCGGGTGAGCCGTCGCCGTTGCTTGGCCATGCTCTAGGTGTACCCCTCTAGGCGGTCGCCGACCCGTTTCGGCGACTCCCACCGTCACCCGTCGGGCGTGTTCGCCGGTTGGGTCGCCCGTGTTCGCCGGTTGGGTCGGGTGTCTTCGCCGGTTGGGTCGGGCGTGTTCGCCGGTTGGGTCGCCCGTGTCGGCGGCCTCGGACCATGATCGTGTGCCGAAACCGCCAACTCACGTGTCCGAACCCGCGGACACGCCGGTGTGGGAACGGCCGAACCCGCGGACACACCGGTGTGGGAACGGCCGCACCCACGGACACGCGCGGCTGCCGTACGGCATTCAGGACATGGGTTCGGCAATCATCCAGAGGTGGCCGTATGGGTCGGCCAGGCGGCCACCGCGCTGGCCGTAGTCCTGGTCGCGGATCGGGTGGACGACCGTGGCGCCGGCCCGCTCCATGGCGGCTCCCACCGCATCGGCGTCGTCCACCTCGAGGGCGATGATCACCGGCGAGCCGCCGAGGGAGGTGGGCGCCGGGTCGCCGTCGCCCTCGTCCTTGACGGCGACAAAGATGTCGCCGATCGTGACGGCGGCGTGCACGATCTTGCCGGTGGCCGGGTCGGCGTACCGCTCGACCTCCTTGGCACCGAAGGCGGCGACGTAGAAATCGATGGCCGCGGCCGCGTTGGACACCACGAGCCGCGGGTACATGCTGCGAATCGTCATGCCGCCCATGATCGCGCGAGCGGTCACCGCGGGGATTGTAGAAATCAGCCGGGCAGGGGGACGTGGTTGCGGTCGGCGGGGGAGCGGGGGCGGTACTGCGACGGGCTCAGCCCGGACAGCGACCGGAAGTCGTGGATGAGGTGCGCCTGGTCGCAGAAACCCCGCTCGGCCGCGATCCGGGCCCAGTCCACCGGCACGCCGGGCGTGATCGAACCGAGCACCCGCTGGAAACGGCGAACCCGCGCGAACCGCTTGGGGGGCAGGCCGATCCGCTCGCCAAACCGGTGTCCGAGCCGCTTGCCGGTGATACCGAGGCGCTCGGCCACCGCGCTGACGGCGGCGCCGCGCTCGAGCGCGGCGACCGCGAACGCAAGCGCCGGGTCTGGAACCAGCGGGTGCGCCACCCGGGCCAGCAGGGCCGCCTCCAGCTCCCGCAACACAGCCAACGCTCCGGCCGGCCCGGGCGGCGCCGACCGCGGCAGGGCGGACAGCAGGCGGTCGCGCAGCGCGGCGCCGTCTCGTCCCCACAGGGTGTCCAGCCCGGCCAGCTCGCCACTGGTCTCCGACGCCGGGCCGGCGAAGAACGGAAAGGCGCCGCCGGCGCGGAACCCGACACCGACGATGGTCCGCTGCTGCGCGGTATCGATCACCACCGGCCCGAGGAGCACGCCCTGCAGCGCCGCGCCGGCGACCCGGCGAACGCCGCAGCCGTCCGCTCCAGAGCTGCGCAGCTCGTCCTCATGCAGGTTCACCAGCAGCTGCATGGCTCCGGTCGGCAGGACCCGCTCGCGCGGGTGCATTGGCGGTCCGGCGAAGTACCAGAACGCCTTGACGAACGGCAGGAGCGCCGGATCGGTCGGTCGCTGGACGACATACATCACGTCCGACGGTAGCTGGCGGGTCCGACAGTGGCGTCGGTCCGAGCGGTCGGACGGCCCGCCCCGGATACTCTGAGCGCCGTGCGGTTGGAGGAGCCGGAGCGCCATGCCGAGCGCACGGTCATCCTGCCGCCGTTGAAACTGGCCCACGAGTCGTGGTTGCCCAGCGACCACCCGCTGCACCGGCCGCGGCACGGCAGCCGCCAACTCGTGGCGTTGATCTGCGCCGCGGTGTTCTTCGTCGTCCCCGCGCTGACCCTGGCCATCGGCGTGCGACCGGCCGAGTTCGAGAACCACAGGCTCGCCGGGTTCCCGAGCCCGCTGGCCGGCTGGGGCTTCTTCGCCGGCCTGCCCGACTGGGCCATCGACCACATGCCGTTCCGTGATTCGGCGATCCGCGGCGTCGACCGGATCAGCCGCGGCGTATTCGGCGAGCCGTCACCCTTCGTCCAACAAAAATGGCCGGCGCAGGCCCCGCCGTTCGCGCCGCCGACCACGGCCGGCGTGCAGTCGCCACCCGGACTCGCCGAACCACCGATGGCCGCCGGCTTCCCCAAGGTGATCGAGGGCAAGGACGGCTGGCTGTACTACGGCTTCGACGTGCAGGGCAAGTGCCGGCCGTTGCGGTCGATGGACGAGGTGATCGGCAACCTGATCCGGCTGCGCACCGCCGTCGAGGCGTCCGGGCGCAGGTTCGTGCTGGTCGTGCCGCCGGACAAGACAACGGCCGTACCCGACCACATGCCGGACACATTCGTCGGCAAGAGTTGCGCAGCCGCCACTTCGGAGGAATTTTGGCGACGGGTGCGGACCGAGGCCGGCGCCCTGGATCTGCTGGACGGCGTGCGGCAGATCGCCACCGTGGACGGCCACCCGCCCTACCACCAGCTCGACACACACTGGGACGACCGCGGCGCGATCATGATGGTGCGCCAGGTCGCCGAGCAGCTCCAACCCGGCGTCAGCACCGGCTGGCAGATCCGGCCGGAACGCAGCGCTGAGGCGGCCGCCGACCTGCCCAAGCTCCTCGGCCGCGGCGGTCACAATGTCGGGCAGCTCTACTCGCTCGCGCCGGACGGCGGCCGGGACCGCACCCGCCAGCCGCTCGAGGACCTGCGCGGCGCGGTGCGCCTGCACGCCACCACCGGCGCGGGAATGATCACCGAGCCGGTCGGCGTGCTGTCGGACTCCTTCCTGCTGCCGGCCAGCCGCTACCTGCCCGCCGCCTTCTCGGACATCGACATGGTCTACTACACCTCCCTCACCGGCGCCGAGGCTTCCGACGCCGTCAAGGTGCTGGTTGATGCCGACGTGGTCGTGGTCGAGGCGGTGGAGCGCAACCTGGCCTCCGGCATGGCGCCGGTCGTGGACCCAGCCGTGGTCAGCATCATCGCCGACGAGCTGGCTGTGCACCCGCGCCGCTGAGAGCCGCCCCAGCAGAGCCGGGATCATCAGGCCCTGTCAGGCGGCGGTGGCGACGTAGGTGTAGCTCAGCCAGCCGGGGCCGGTCAGGCCGTCCGGCTCGACGCGCAGGATGCTGCAGCCGGCATGCTCGAGCAGAGCGCACACCAGGTCGCGGTGCACCGGGTGGATCTCGATGACGGAGTCGCCGACCGGACGAGCGGCCTGCCGGGACACGCCCGACGCGCTGGCCGGCTCGGTCGAGGCGTTCGGGGTGACCAGGATTGGATGGCGCTGCGCGGGGTTGCCGTTGTCGGCCCACCAAGCGACGAACTCCTGCACGAGGTCGAATTCCAGCAGGTACCGGCCCGGCTGACGCGGCGCGCAGATGCGCAGGTCCGCATCGACAGTGGTGCCGGGTGGTACGGCGTGCGGCAGGTCATGCCTGCCGTCGTCGCGGATCACCTGCTCGCCGCCGCTCAGCCAGTGGTTGCCGAGCTTGAGCAGGCGACCCGGCGGCCATTCCAGCTCACTGGCATTGCGGACCCGCAGCCGCACCCAGCCGACGTCACCGGCCGGTAGTGTCGCCGGGGCCGACACCACCTCGATGGTGGCGCGGCATGCCGCCACCGGCAACGGCTCGGCGGCGGCCGGCTCGCTCGGCAGCTGCACGGCCAGCACACCGCCGGGGCGCAGGACGCGGGCGAACTCCAGCAGATAGCGCAGGGTCATCGGCGGCGGCAGGTGCTGCAGCACCATGAGGCTCACCACGACGTCGAACGAGCCGTCCTCGAAGGGCAGGTCGCGGGCCAGGTTGGGCACGAACTCGACGCGGCCGGGGAGCGTGTTCGAGGCGCGGGCCCGCGCGATCATGCTGGCCGCCACGTCGACGCCGACGACCCGCTCGGCGTGCTCGGCGAGGGCACGGGTGAGCCGGCCGACGCCGCAGCCGAAGTCCAACGCCCACCCGCCGAACGATCCGCCGGCCCGCTCGACCAGAGCGCGCAGCCAGGCGACGTCCCTGACGCCGGTGGCGAAGAACTCGGCCTCGTCCCAGCCGCCGTCGCGGCCGTCCTCGGTGGACAGCACGGCCCACAACGGGTCGGCCGCACCGAGGGCGTCCCAGGTGGCGGCCTTCCCGGACAGGGTCACCTCGTCCTCCCCACGAGAGTCGGCCGAAGCCACAGGGTCACAAACCCGTCGGTCGCCGAGCACGCGATCTCGATCAGCTCAGCGTCGCTGCGCCCGGCGGGCTCGGGCGGCATCCGCGGGTGGCCGCCCACTTCCACCGCGTCGACGACCTGCGCGGTCACCGGTATTGGCCGGTACCCCCATGACCGGTACAGCCGCAGCACCGCGGCGGCGTCCTCGCCGGCCTCGGCGATGGCGGCGGGGTCGAACTCGCAGAGCACGTGCGGCCGGTGCCCGGCCAGCACACCGGCCGCGCCGGCCAGCGCCCGATGGTCCCGGCCCTGGGCGTCGGACTTGATGACGTGAACGCGCCGGGCGGCCAGGTCCGGTACGGCGTCCAGCCTGATGCCGGTGACCTCGACGGTGCCGCGCGGGTCGATCCGGTTGTCGCCGGTGTTGCCATCCGTGGACAGCGCGAGCCGCAGCGGCCCATCGGCGTCCCACGCGGCGGCCGGCAGCACGGTGAGCGCGCGCCGTACCGCCCTGGGCACGTTCGCCGCCACGTTGGCCCGCAGCAGCTCGCGGGCCTGCTGCCAGGGCTCGACCGCGTACACCGAGCCGGCGGCGCCGACCAGGCGCAGCGCCCGCACGGTGTAGTAGCCGACGTGCGCACCGATGTCGACGAAGACACCTCCGGGCGGCAGCAGGACCTCCAGCAGGCGCGACTCGTCCGGCTCCCAGCACCCGTAGGTGCGCAGCCAGGGCAGGATGACGCAGTCGTCGGCCGGTAGCCGGAGCACACCGACGTCGGTGGCCACCACCTCGGTGGGCGCACCCTCCGACGGGCTGAGCAGATCATGGTGGCGCAGCAGGCCGGTCCGCAGGGCCGGGAGCTCGCGGTGCAGCTCGCGGTGCAGGTCGGCGGCGGTCCCCTCGGCGCGGCCGAGCCGCTCGTCCCGTTCGGCGAGCAGCCGTACCAGCTTGTGGTCGAGTTCGTCGACGCGCAGCGCTGCGGCGCTCGCCGCTGCCGCCACCTGCTCGGCCCTGGCCTCCCGCTCCGCGCCCAGCCGAGCGTCCAGCCGAGCGTCAAGCCGAGCGTCCAGCCGAGCGCTCAGCTCTGACCGCACGTCGGCCCGCAGCTCGGCGGCCAGCCGGTCCACCAGGGCTTGGCCGGCCGCCTCCAGCTCGGCCAGCGCCTGCCTCAGCACCGAGTGCAGCTGCTCGTGCCGGTCGGTGGTCCGCTCGCCGAGTCCGGCCAGTTCGGCCCGGGACGCGGCCAGTTCGAATTGGGTGGCGGTCAGCTCATGCTCCAGCCGGTCCACCCGGTGGGCGAGCCCGGTCGCCAGCTCCGCCAGCCGGCCGACGCCGGTCTCCACGCCGTCCATCAGCGCGCCCATCACGGTCCGCTGGTGCTGGTCGTAGTGGTCGACGGCGCGCAGCACGGCCCGGCGCAGCGCCGGGGCCAGCGGCATCCGGCTCGGTGCGTCGGCGTCGGCGCGCCAGCGCAGCGCCTCGCGGGCGGCGCGGACCGCGGTCACCGCTGCGGGGGCCGGCGCACCGGGTGCATGCATCCCGCCGCGCCAGCGTTCGTACGCCTCCTCCAGCCGGTGGCGCACCCAGCCGGCGGCGGCCGCGGTCGACCGGGTGGCCAGCACGTGTTCGCGGGCGGCGGAGCCGCGGCGGGCGGCCAGCTCCGGGTGGTCGGCCACCTCGCGCAGCGCGGACACGGCGGCGTCGATGTCGGGTTCGGCCCACACGCCGTCGGCCGGGTACGGCGCGTTGCCCGGCCCGACCGGCACCAGCCGGTACGGCACCGGCCAGCCCGTCCGGCCGTCCAGCAGCTCGCCGGTCCCCGAATACGCCGTGGCGATCACCGGCAGGCCGCGCGCCATGGCCTCGGCGACGGTCAGCCCGAAGCCCTCGCTGCGGTGCAGCGACACGTAGCAGTCCGCCGTCAGGAAGAGCTTGCGCACCTCGTCGGCGTCCAGGTAGCTCTCGACCAGCTCGATCCGGTCGTCGCCGACCGCCGCGGCGCGCAGCCGTTCCCGGTCGCCGGGGTGCCGGTCACCGTTGATCGACTTGATCACCAGCCGGACGTCGTCGCGCCCGTGGAAGGCCCGGTGAAACGCGTCGACGGCGCCGAGCGGGTTCTTCCGGTCGAACACGCTGTTGTGGTCGAACACATACAGGAATCGGACCGGCCCGTCGCGCCGCGGCTCGCGCGTATCCGCCGGCAGCGGGTCGTGCACCGGTACCGGGAACGTGTGCACTGGTACCGGGGCGTGCTCGGCGATGGCGGACGAGCAGAACGCACTGATCGTCCACACCTCGTCGACCAGGTCGAACGCGTGGTGCATGGCCCGCGGGAAGTCGGCGAGCTCCCAGGACCAGACGCCGATGACGTACCGGCCGCGGCCGAGGTCGGGATGCGCGCGCAGGGTGACGCCGGTCATGTCCGCGTTCACGCACAGCACGCTCACCGGGAACTGCGGCGGGCCGGCCGTGACGCCGTCCGGCACCGGGTGCCCGGTGCGGTTGCAGACCGTGCCCTCCTCCACCACTGTGGCCACCGGCACGCCGCTGGCCAGCACCGAGGCATGTACCAGCCGGCCGAGCTCGCCGACGCCGAGCTCCGCGGTGAGGTAGCCGAGCACGTTCACGCCGAGGGTGTCGCGCACCGGAGGCGGATCGGCGCCTGCACCGTCCGGCACGGCGCTGCGGTCCAGCTCGCCTTCGGCCACTCCCGAGGTGGCGCACCACTCGCGGAACCGTCCCGCGTCGTCGCCCAGCGGGTCGGGGAAGGCCTGCCGCAGGTCCTCCCGCGAGCTCCATACCGACATGGCCCACCGGTGCAGCCCGGCCCGCCGCTGCGCCGGTGTCGCCGGCTCGGTGGCCCAGCGCAGGAAGGCGTCCGTGTCCTCGTCGCCCCGGCCCGGAGAGCCGCCAGGGCCGAAGGGGTTCGGCGGTGGCGTGGCGCCGATGCCTTCCGCGTCGATCCAGGCTTGGCGGAACGTCCGCCGCAGCGACGCCGGTATCCGGCCGCCGCCGGCCAGCGTGCGCCACCGGTAGGGCACCTCGTCGAGTGCCCGTGCGTACCCGGCGTCGGCGAGCCGTTGCCGGTAGCCGGCGAAGAGCTCGGCCAGCAACGGCCGCTCGGAGAGCAGCACGCGCGGCTTGTCGGCGTAGTGCGTCGAGGCCAGCCACGGCTTCTCCGGCCGGTAGCCGCTGTAGTGGTAGAACCGCAGCGGGCGGCCGGACGCGGTCAGCCGGCCGTCGGAGCCGCGATCGAGGGGTCGCTGGTAGACGTTCCAGAACGCCACGTTGTAGCCGGGGTCGTCGATCACGGTATGCCGGAAGAGCGCCGGCACGTTGTCCACCCAGCGCTGGTCGGTGAACAGCTGCTCGGTGATCGACGAGATCGCATCGGTGCGCAGCCGCTGGGCCCAGAACCGCAGGAACGGTTCGGCGGCGCGGGACACGCCGATGAAGCCGAGGTTGAACACGCCGGAGGCCATGATGTCGGCCTCGGACGGGCGCAGGCCGTCCCGCGGCATGGCCTCGGTGACGTGCGGGGTGAGGACGATGTCATGCGCCATGGCCAGCCGGCCCACCTCGTCGCCGAACGGGGCGAACACCTCGATGTCCGGGTCGAGGTAGATCGCCGTGGCGTGCTCGGCGAGCAGCCGGCGCAGCAGCCACGGTTTGACCGCGGTGCACAGCTCGGTCACCGAGTAGGCCATGGCCATCCGGCCGAAGTCGTCGGCGTCCAGGTCGAGATCGGCCGGCCCGAACAGGCTGGTGCCGGGGACCTGCTCGGCCAGGCCATCCAGCTCGCCGGCGTCCGCATCGATCACGAGCACGCCGAACGGCGCGCCGGGGTGGTGCTCCCGGTACGAGTCGGCCAGCACGTGCGCGGCGGGAAGGTAGTTCCGAGCGACGATCGTGCCTACTGCCGGCCGCGGTGCAGCCACCCTGGCCGGGTCAGGCATCGGCCGGCAGCTCGTCCAGCTGGGTGCCGAGCACCTCCGAGTACAGCCGGTCGACCTCGGCCTTGTCGATGCCCTGCACCTGGATCCGCACGACATACCGGCCGGACGCGTAGTGCGCCCGGCGCAGCGGCCCTGGGTCGGCCTTGTCGATACCGGCCGAGCGCACCCCGGGCTGGGCCGACAGGGTGGTGAGCTTGAACCTCAGCTGCAGGTCGTTGAGGTCGTCCCTGGTCTTGGCCGCGCCGGCCGGGTCGACCTGCTGGGTGACCAGCACGATGATTCGGCTGTCCCCCGAGTTGGAGATCGCCATCTTGGCCGTGCCGGCGTTCGAGGACTGGTAGGCGTCGATCTCCTGGTTGGTCAGGTAACCGACGGCCTCGACGTCGGCGAACGTCTTGACTCGCGAGGTGTCGGTCGCCGCGCCGGGCAACTGGGCGATCGGCGGGCCCTCCGGGCTGGCGGTCGTCGGCGGCGATGGCGTGCTGGTCGCCGCCTGCTGGGTGGTGGACGCGGCCGTGGCCGCACCCTGGCCACCGCTTCTTGCACCGGTCGGGTCGGGCCGGAAGAAGTAGTACGCGCCGACGCTGATGCCGACCAGCAGCATCAGGACGCCGACGACGCCGAGGATGCGCAGCGCGCGCGAGCCACCCCGGTCGGCCTCGAACACCTCCGGCCCCTGTTTGAACCAGGCCGGCGTGGTGTCTGTCGTCGGCGGCAGGCCCATGCCGCCCCACGGCGGCGCCTGGTCCTGCTGCCAGCTCGGCACAGGCGGCACGCCCACGGCCTGTGGCGGCCGCGGTGCGGTCGGCATCATCTGCGTGCGCTCGGTGTCGCCGCCCTGGCCCTGCGGGCCGTGCCGGCCCTGCACCACCTGGGTCGGCTCCGAGCCGCCGCTCGCCTCGCCGCCGGTCTGGCCGATCACCTGGGTCGGCTCAGGCGGCGACTGCTCCCAGCGGAACGGCGGCGGAAACGGCCCGGCCGGCCGCTGATGTCGGGGTGGCTGTTCGCCGGGCTGCTCGCCCGGCGGCGCGGGAGTCGGCGTGGGAGTCGGCGCGGGAGTCGGCGCGGGAGTCGGCGTGGTAAACGGCGGTGGTCCAGCCGGTGCGCCCGCCGTCGAGGCACTCCGGGACAGCAGCTCGTCGCGTTGCCGGCCATAGTCCTCGGCCGACAACCGACCAGCGGCCAGTTGCTCGTCCAACTGGTGCAGCTCGTCCAGCCAGGTCACGGGAAAGCACCTCTCTGCGGCTCTGTCGCATGCGGTAGCCGCGGCCATTCTGCCCAAGTGCCGTTAGTAACCGGAAAGACCTGCGACAACGCTCCGATTGCTCCGGCCGGGCTACCCTCGGTGCCATGGCACTGTTCGGTTCTCGTAAAACCGCGATGATCGACCCGGCGGACGCCCTACCCGGCCGCCCCAATCCGATGCCGGCGCCGGGGTACCATTACGTGCACCGCGATCGCCGAATCGTGCCCCCGTTCCCGGCCGGCCTGGCCTCCGCCGTCTTCGGCATGGGCTGTTTCTGGGGGGCCGAACGCCTCTTCTGGCAGCTACCCGGCGTCTACTCCACCGCCGTCGGCTACGCCGGCGGCTACACCCGCAACCCCACCTACGAAGAGGTGTGCTCCTCCCGCACCGGCCACACGGAGGCCGTCCTCGTCGTCTACGACCCAGCGGCCGTCACCTACGCCACCCTGCTGAAGGTCTTCTGGGAGAACCACGACCCCACCCAGGGAATGCGCCAGGGCAACGACATCGGCACCCAGTACCGCTCCGCCATCTATTACGCCGACGACGCCCAGCGCGACGCCGCCGAAGCCAGCCGCGCGTCCTTCCAGGAGGCTCTCTCCTCCGCCGGCCGCGGCAGCATCTCCACGGAGATCGCGCCCCTGGACCACTTCTACTACGCCGAGGACTACCACCAGCAGTACCTGGCCAAGAACCCCGCCGGCTATTGCGGCATCGGCGGCACCGGCGTGTCCTGCCCGGTGGGCTTCACCGAGGCCGTGGAGGCGGCTGGCGGCGGCTAATGGCGTGCCTTCAAGTACCACCGTTGCGTCGATGTTGGG
>DASXTS010000430.1:0-7594 GCA_036505275.1 Pseudonocardiaceae bacterium | reverse complement strand
TGTGCCGACGGTGACCCGGACGCTCTGCGTGAACGGGTCGGCGTTCTCGTCCCAGACGTGTTCCAGCAACTCCTCGGCCGACACCACGTGCCCTGGCCGCGACATCAGGTACCGCAGCACACCGAACTCCTTCCGGGTGAGCTGCAGCTCGCGGGGGCCGCGGCTGGCCAGCTGTTTCGCACTGTCCAGCACCAGCTCGGCGACCCGCAGCTGCGCCGTACCGTTGGTGACGTCGCGGCGCAGCAACGCGCGGATCCGTGCCAGCAGCTCCACCAGCGCGAACGGCTTGGTCAGGTAGTCGTCGGCGCCCTCGTCGAGCCCGCGGACCCGGTCGGACAGGCTTGCCCGGGCGGTCAGCATTAGCACGCGCAGCTCGCTGCCGGACGCCACCTCGATCTCGCCGCGTCGGATCGCCCGGCACAGATCCAGGCCGTTGCCGACCGGCAGCGTGATGTCGAGGATCGCCAGGTCGTACGCCGTGGTGGCCAGCTTCTCCGTCGCCTCGACCGTGGTCGCGGCGACGTCCACGGCGTAGCCGGCCCGGCCGAGCCCGGACCGCAGCGCGCTGACCAACCCCTCCTCGTCCTCCACTACCAGTAGTCGCACCCGTCCAAGGTAGCCGCGCCGACGACGTACCCAGGACTCGTCTTTCGCCTGGCTTTCGGTCCGCTTTCCGGTCGTTTTCGTGCCCGGTGGCTGGACTGGTGGCCCCGTCGAGACGAAGGAGCGACAGATGAGGAAACCCACCCGCCGGGTGGCCGTGCTGGCCGCCAGCGCTGCTGGATCGGTTGCTGCCCTCGGCCTCGGAGGCGTCGCGTACGCCGCCGCCGGGGACGACCCGGCCACGCCGGAGCAGGGGTACGTCGTGGTCGAGAACGGACCGGGTACCGGCCACACCAGCGGCAGCAGCGAGGACTGCCCGGAGAAGAACCAGCAGGGCGGCGGGGAGTCACAGACGCCGTCGCAGACCGATCTGGAGGAGCAGGCGTGACCGTCGAGACGGGCGGTTCCGCACCGGCTGGGGCTGGTGCGGAACCCCGCCTGCCCGAGTCGGCCGTCCTCGAGCGCGCGCTGGTCGAGGTGAAGCGGGTCATCGTCGGCCAGGACCACCTGGTCGAGCGGATCCTGGTCGGGCTGCTCGCCCGCGGACACTGCCTGCTGGAAGGCGTGCCCGGCGTCGCCAAGACGCTGGCGGTGCGCACCCTCGCCGAGGTGATCGGCGGCCGGTTCGCCCGGCTCCAGTTCACCCCGGACCTGGTGCCGGGCGATATCGTCGGCACCCGGATCTGGCGGCCGTCCGCGGAGGGCTTCGACACCGAGCTCGGCCCGGTCTTCGCGAACCTGGTGCTGGCCGACGAGATCAACCGGGCGCCGGCCAAGGTGCAGTCCGCGCTGCTGGAGGCGATGGCCGAGCAGCAGGTCAGCATCGGCGGCACGAGCTACCAGCTTCCGGTGCCGTTCCTGGTGCTGGCCACGCAGAACCCGGTCGAGTCCGAGGGCGTGTACGCGCTGCCGGAGGCCCAGCGCGACAGGTTCCTGCTGAAGATCAATGTCGGCTACCCGACGCCGATGGAGGAGCTCACGATCCTGCAGCGGATGAGCGCGCACCGACCGCATGCAGACGCGGTGCTCTCGCCCGAGCAAGTGGCCGCGCTGCAGTCCGCGACCGAGGACGTGTTCGTGCACCACGCGGTCGCGGAGTACGTCGTACGCCTGGTGCACGCCACCCGAGAACCAGCCTCGTACGGCCTGCCGGACCTGGCCGGTGTGCTCGAGTTCGGCGCCAGCCCGCGCGCCTCGCTGGGCCTGGTAGCCGCCGGTCGTGCGCTGGCGCTGCTGCGCGGCCGGGACTACGTGCTGCCGGCCGACGTGGCCGACGTGGCGGGGGATGTGATGGCGCACCGGCTGGTACTCACCTTCGACGCCATGGCCGACGGGCACGACCCGCGGGCCATGGTGACGCGAGTGCTGTCGGCCGTCGCGCAGCCGCACGTCGTACCGGCAGATGAGGCGGCATGAGCGTCCTGGACGGGCGGGAGCAGGCGCTGCGCCGGCTCGAGCTGTCGGTGACCAGGAAGCTGGAGGGCTACCTGCACGGCGACGTGACCGGGCTGAGGACCGGGCCGGGCAGCGAGCCGAACGAGGCCCGCCCCTACCACCCCGGCCAGGACGACGTCCGCCGGATGGACTGGAACGTCACTGCGAGGTCGCTGGAGCCGCACGTCCGGGCGCCCCTGGCCGAACGGGAACTGGAGGCATGGGCGCTGGTGGACGCGTCGGCCAGCATGGACTTCGGTACGGCGTTGCAGGAGAAACGCGATCTCGCCGTCGCCGCTGTGGCCGCGATCGGCCTGCTCGTGGATCGGCCCGGCAACCGGCTCGGCGTACGTGTCGCCGTCGGCAACCAACTCACCAGGATCCCGGCAGCCGGCGGTTCCGCCGCCCTGCGCCGGACGCTGCGCAGCCTGCTGGCGGTGCCACGCCGGGCGCCGGGCGAGGAGCCGGTCACCGAGTTGGCGCGCGCGATCGACCGGCTCAACGCCGAGCACCGCCGACCCGGACTGCGGCTGGTCGTGTCGGACTTCCTCGATCTCCGGCAGGACTGGGCGGGGCCGCTGCGCAGGCTCGCGGCGCGGCACGAGGTGATCGCGGTCCGGGTGGTCGACCCGCACGAGGTGGAGCTGCCCGAGGTCGGGCTGCTCACGCTGGTCGACCCCGAGACCGGGCGCCGGCACGAGGTGCAGACCGGCCGCCGGCGGATCCGCGAGCGGTACGCAGCCGCCGCGGCCGAGCACGCCGAACGCACCGAACAGGCGTTCCGCGCGGCGGGTGTGGCGCACCTGACCTTGCGCACGGATTCGGACTGGGTGCGCGACGTCGCCGCGTTCGCCGCTGCCCGGCGGCGGGTCGCGGCCCGCCGGGCCCCCCGATCGAGGGAGCTGACCCGATGAGGTTCGAACAGCCGATGTGGCTGTGGCTGCTGCTGGTGGTCGCGGCGCTGGTGATCGGCTACCTAGTCGTGCAGCGCCGCCGGTCGGCGTACGCCGTGCGGTTCGCGGCACTGCCAATGCTGGAAAAGATCACCCCGCGGCGGCCCGGCTGGCGCCGGCACGCGCCCGCATTGGCGTTCCTGGCCGCGCTCGTGGTGCTGGTCATCGCGATCGCTCGGCCGTTCGCGGACGTGAGGGTGCCGCGGGAACGCGCCACGGTGGTGGTCGCGCTGGACGTGTCCAACTCGATGGCCGCCACCGACGTCTCGCCGTCGCGGCTCGAGGTTGCCAAGGATGCGGCGGCCGACTTCGTCCGCAATCTGCCGGAGCGGTTCAACGTCGGGCTGGTGTCGTTCGCTGGCAGCGCCTCGCTCGTCGCGCCGCCGACCACCAACCACCAGGCGACGATCACCGCGATCGAGACCTTGCAGATGTCGGCCGGTACGGCGATCGGCGACGCCGTGCAGACCAGCCTGCAGAGCATCAGGAGCGTCGACGACCAGGCATCGGAGGACCCGCCGCCGGGCCGGGTGGTGCTGCTCTCCGACGGCGCCAATACCTCCGGCCGGCCGGTCGAGCAGGCCGCCGATGTCGCCGCCCAGGCCGGTGTACCGGTCTCCACCATTGCCTACGGCACGCCCGAGGGCTCGATCGAACTGGAGGGTCGCACCATCCAGGTGCCAGCCGACCCCGAGACCCTGCAGGACCTCGCCGAGACCACCTCCGGTGCGTCGTACAGCGCGGGCAGCGACGCCGAGCTGCGCGAGGTCTACTCAGACCTGCAGTCCTCCATCGGCTGGACCACTGAAGAACGCGAGATCACGACCCTGGTTGCCGGCATCGCGCTGGCCACCGCCCTGCTCGCCGGGCTCGCCTCCCTGCTGTGGTTCGCCCGCCTGCCCTGATCTGGAGCACACGATGAGCGCTCACCTCGGCCGCCCGATGCGCGGGCCGGACTTCCTCCCCGCCCCGCGCCCCTACAATCCCGCCACCCCGGCCTCGGTCGCCCCGGCTCCCCGCGCGCAGCCGGCGGACATTGCGGCCGGCGTGGCGGTTCGCCCCCACGGCCGCCCCGGCCGCCTCCTGCTCACCGGCGTCGCTCTGTCGGTGCTGGCCGGCGGGCTGGCCGGTGCGGTCACCGGGGGAGCGTTCTCCGACGACCCGGTCACGTCCTCGGCGATCCAGCAGGCGCCACCGCCCACTCGCGGATCCGGTACGCCGATCGCCGAAGCCGCGGCCGGTGTGCTTCCCGGCGTGGTCTCGGTACGTGCCGGCCGGGCGACCGGCTCCGGGTTCGCGATTGACCAGGACGGCCACGTTGTGACCAACGCGCACGTGGTGTCGGACGTGTCACAGGTGCGGCTGGTACTGGCAAACGGCGACACCGTGGCCGCCGAAACCGTCGGCGTCGACGAGGACAACGACCTGGCCGTGCTCCAGGCGTCGGATCCATCTCGGCTGCAGCCGCTGCCGCTCGGCCGGTCCTCGGCGCTGAGGGTCGGTGACCCGGTACTCGCGGTCGGGTCGCCGCTCGGCCTGGAGGGCACTGTCACCGCCGGCATCGTGAGCGCGGTGAACCGGGAGGCCGAGTTCGGCGACACCGGCAACCGGCAGACCGCGATCCAGACCGACGCCGCGATCAACCCCGGCAATTCCGGCGGCCCGCTGGTAAATGCCGCCGGCCAGGTCGTCGGCGTCAACACCGCGATAGCCACCCTCGGCAACTTCCGCTCCGGGAACATCGGCATCGGCTTCGCAATCCCGGTGGACCGGATGACCACCATCGTCAACCGCCTCATCGACTAACCTTTGCCGATCGTCGGACACATCTGATCACCCGCCTGCCGGTCGTCGGAACCGTTTGATCACCACCTTCCGAACCCGTCTGTCAGCCTGTTCGATCAGCTAGGCGAGGCGAGGTGTGCGCGGGCTGGTGTTGGTTCGCGGCCCAGGACGCGAGGATGGGCCCTTTGTCCCGGCTTCTGGCGTGGGGGGTTGGAGTAGGCGGTAGATCTCCGTGCGAGGTAGCGCTTGATGCAGCGGATGGCCTCGCGGCGGGTCTTGCCTTGGGCGGTGCGCCGGTCGAGGTAGGTGCGGGTACTGGAGTCGCAGCGTAGCCGGGTGAAGGCGATGCGGTAGAGCGCGGCGTTGGCCGCTCGGTCGCCGCCGCGGTTAAGCCGGTGTCGGGTGGTCTTCCCGGAGGACGCCTCGATGGGGCTGACCCCGCACAGGGCGGCGAAGGATGCGTCGCTGTGCAGCCGGTCGGGGTTGTCGCCGGCGGCGATGAGCAGCGCCGCGGCGCTGTCGGGGCCGACCCCGCGGCGGTGCAGCAGCTGTGGGGCGTGGGTGTTGATGACCGCGGTGATCTGCCGTTGCAGGTCACGGGCTTGGGTGGTCAGCTGGCCGATCCGCTGGGCGAGGCAGCGCAGCGTGTAGGCGGTGGCGGTGGCCACATTGCAGGGCTGGGCCGCCGGCAGGCTGGCGCAGGCGCGGACCAAGGCGGCGCCGGTCAGCTCGGACAGAGATTCGCGCAGCGCCGGGTCAGCGCCGACGAGGACGGCCTTGAGCTGGTTGACGGCCTGGGTGCGGGACTTGACCGCCGAGGCTCGGGCCAGCCTGACCATGCGCAGCATCTCCACCGGGCCGTCCGTGGTCTTCGGCGTGACGGTCGCCCGCCCATCTAAGACCGCGCGGGCGGCGGCCTCCGCGTCGACCGGGTCAGTCTTACCGCGGCGACGGCGGGCGGCCCGGTCGGGCCGGTTGACCTCGACCACGGCGATGCCCTCCTGTCGCAGGTAGCGGGCCAGGGCCGCCCCATAGGAGCCGGTGCCTTCCACCCCCGCCCGCCGCACCGCACCGAGGCTCCTCGCCCACGCCAGCAGCCGCCGGTAGCCGGCCGCGCTGGCCGGGAAAACCCGGCTGTCCACCCGCACACCCACCAGGGTGATCACTGAGGCGACGTGGGTGTCCTTCTGGGTGTCCACCCCAACGATCACCTGCTCGGTGTGCTGGCTGGTGTCGCTGTCCACGGGAACCTCGGGCATGCTGGTCATTGGTCGTTCGTCTCCTGATCGGCTCGGGCAACGGATGGCCTCGCCGGCCGGCCGGGCGGTCAGAACTGTGACGGTGCCCTGGTACAGCAAGGCCCCTATCGGGACACGCCCACCGGTCCGGCGGCAGTAAGCACTCCCAGCGCCACAGCCGACAGATCAGAACCAAGGCATCAACTGGGCCAGTTGCATTGCGGGTCAGACCGCGGCCCGGGAACACGGCCCCAACAATCCCAGAGCCGCCCACGCAGACTCACAGTTGCATTAGTCGATAGCGAAGCGTGCCAAGCGGCTGCTCGTTCGAGCTGCAGATCAGATAGCTCCACACGACCAGGCCGGCCACGACAATGCGGCGGCGACCAAGGGCGGCACGGCCAAAAGCATCCTCGATGGCGGCTCGAGCAGGAAACCATGAACGAGATCGGTTCCCTGGATCGACAGGATGATCTGGGGATTCCGTCGGAGGTTGCGGACCTTCGCTTCTCCCGGGTGCGGGGCTCTGTTGCATTGACGAATGAGGTACCGCGTCGGCAAGATCCGTCCGCGTGCGGCCTATCCGATCGACTCGTGTCCCGGTTCCTGCGCGTCCGGCGTTTGCCGGCTTCCGGTTCCCTCCCGAGGTGATCGTGCTGGCGGTGCGCTGGTATCTGCGGTTCGGCCTGTCCTACCGGGATGTCGAGGAGCTGCTGGCCGAGCGCGGCATCAACGTCGATCATGTCACCGTGTACCGGTGGGTGCGGCGGTTCGCGCCGCTGCTGGCTGACGCGGCCCGGTTCGGCCGGCATCGAGTCGGCGACCGGTGGCACGTGGACGAGACCTACGTGAAGGTGGCCGGCCGCTGGGTGTACCTGTACCGGGCGATCGACCAGTACGGGCAGGTCATCGACGTGTATGCATCGACTCGGCGGGACAGCGAGGCGGCATGTCGGTTCTTCCAGCACGCCAGGACCACCACCGGAGTGACGCCGTCGGAGGTCGTCACCGACCGGGCGCCCACCTACCGGCGAGTTCTCGATGAGACGTGGCCGGCGGTCTGGCACCACGTCGAGCGGTACGCGAACAACCGGGTCGAGGCCGACCACGCGCAGCTGAAACATCGGCTGCGCCCGACGCGTGGCATCAAGACGATGACCGGTCTACGAATCCTTGCCGCCGGTCACGCCTTCGTTCAGAACCTGCGCCGCGGACACTACGAGATTGCCACCGACGAGCCGGCCGGTCGTCGACTCGCTGTCGCATTCGCCCAACTGGCCAAGGTCATCTGACCCGAAGCTGACCCGAAGCTCGAACAACCTGCTCCCTGGCATGCTCCGCTATCGGCTAATGCAACAAAGCCCAGAGGATCGCCAGAACGTCACCACAACTCAGACAGGAGAATGACCATGGAACTCACGCCACGGCAGGAAACACAGGGAAAGCTCTGGGAACTGGTGTACGCGCACGCCAGTGGTGACGACATGTGGCCGATCATGCTCAACGAGTTCAGCACCGACGAGGCGCGTGGGGTCGCGCACGAGGTGCCACAGATGCTCGCCGAGTTGCTGGTCGCTGGGG
>DASXTS010000429.1:0-2871 GCA_036505275.1 Pseudonocardiaceae bacterium | reverse complement strand
GGCGGCTGCGGGCGTCCGGGAAGCTCAGCATGGAGCCAATCCCGCTCGGCCAGGCCAATGTGGTCCGCGAGGGCAGGCAGGTCAGCCTCATCACCTACTCGGCGGGCGTCTCGCAGGGCCTGGAGATCGCCGAGGAGCTGGACAAGGACGGCATCTCGGTCGAGGTGGTCGACCTGCGCACGCTCGTGCCACTCGACATCGAGGCCATCGTGGCATCGGTGCGCAAGACCTCCCGGGCGGTAGTGCTGCACGAGGCCGCGAAGCGGCTCGGCTACGGCGCGGAGATCGCCGCCACCATCCAGGAGGAGTGCTTCTGGCACCTCGACCAGCCGGTTACCCGGATCGCCGCGAAGAACACCCCGACGCCGACCAGCCCGCCGCTGGAGGACGCGGTGGTGCCGCAGCCGGCCCAGATCGCTGAGACGCTGCGGAAGGTGGCGACCGCATGAGCAGCGCCGACTACGACGTGGTGGTGCTGGGCGGCGGGCCCGGCGGGTACGCATCGGCGCTGTACGCCGCGTCGGCCGGCCTTCGGGTCGCGCTAGTGGAGAAGGAGAAGGTCGGCGGCACGTGCCTGCACCGTGGCTGCATCCCGGCCAAGGCGCTGCTGCACGCGGCCGAGGTGTTCCGGACCGTCGGCCACGCCGCAGAGCACGGCGTGCGGCTGCCAGCCGGGGTCAAGCCGGAGCCGGACTGGCCGGCCGCCAACAACCGCAAGGCGGGCATCGTCAACCAGCTGTACCGCGGCCTGTCCGGGCTGCTCAAGCGGCGCAAGGTGACGGTGGTCGCGGGGCATGGCCGGCTGACCGCGGACGGCGCGGTCTCCGTGAACGGCCAGACGATGAGCGGGCGCGGCGTGATCATCTGTAGCGGGTCGGTGCCACGCACGCTCCGTGGGCTGGACATCGACGGCGAGCGCATCGTCACCTCCGACCACGCCACCAACAGCGCGGCCGACCGGCTGCCGGAGCGGATCGCGGTGATCGGCGGCGGGGTGATCGGCGCCGAGTTCGCCTCGGTGTTCACCGACCTCGGGGTGGACACCACGCTGCTGGAGGCGCTGACGCCGGGGGTGCTGCCGATCGGGCCGGACCGCGAGGTGGCCGCGGTGCTGGAGCGCAGCCTGGCCCGGCGCGGCACGAAGATCCATGCCGACGCCCGGGTGGGCGCCGTCGAGCGCACCAACGACGGGCTGCTGGTGCCGTTCGAGACCAAGACGGGCTCCGAGAAGATCGAGGTCGACCAGCTGCTGGTCTCGATCGGCCGGCGCCCGGTCGCCGAGGACATCGGTTGCGAGCAGGCCGGCGTCCGGGTGTCCGACCGCGGGTTCATCGAGGTGGACACCAAGACCATGGCGACCTCGCGGCCCGGCGTGTACGCCATCGGCGACTGCGTGGACACCCCGGGGCTGGCCCACGTGGCCTACGCCGAGGCGATCGTGGCGGTGCGGGCCATCCTCGGCGAGCAGCCCTTCCCGGTGGACTACGGCAAGGTGCCCTGGGTGGTGTACACCCACCCCGAGGTCGCCTGGGCCGGCATGACCGAGGCCGAGGCGCGGGCCGCCGGCCACGACGTGGAGGTGCACAAGCACTCGCTGGCCGGCAACGGCCGGGCCATGATCCTCGGCGAGACCGACGGCCTGGTGAAGATCGTGGCGGCCCGCGGCGGCCCGGTCCTCGGCTTCCACCTGGTCGGCCCGTGGGCCAGCGAGCTGCTGCACGAGGGTTATCTCGCGGTGAACTGGGAGGCGACGCCGGCCGACGTCGGCGCGTTCATCCACGCCCACCCGAGCCTGGCCGAGGCCATCGGCGAAACCATGATCACGTTCTCGGGCCGGTCCCTGCACGGCTGACCCGTCTGTGGAGAGGTGCCATGACCGACGACGTGTGGGTGGTCACGATGCCCAAGCTGGGCGAGACCGTGACTGAGGGCCTGGTCGGCAACTGGTTGAAGCAGGTCGGTGACGAGGTCGCCCTCGACGACCCGCTGTTCGAGGTGTCCACCGACAAGGTCGATTCGGAGATCCCCAGTCCGTACGACGGCGTGATCACCGAGATCCTGGTGCCGGCCGGGGAGACCGTGCCGGTCGGCACCCCGCTCGTCAAGATCGGCCCGCCGGGGTCACCGGTCACCGTCGGCGGTGCTGGTGCGGCGGTCGGCGCCGCGGTTGGCGGTGCGGTTGGCGGTGCGGGCCATGGTGTCAGCCCGGTGGTCGCGAGCGGCATTGCGGCGGCCGGCGGCGCCGCCGCGGTGGCCGGCGGCGGACCAGGGCTTGCCGACGCGGCTTCGCCGGCAATGGGCGGCTCGGAGGGGATGGCCGGCGAGCCCCCCGGCGTGTCGGTGCCGACGGGCGAGGTGCACGAGGTCACCATGCCGAAGCTCGGCGAGACGGTGACCGAGGGCACGGTCGGCAGCTGGCTCAAGCAGGTGGGCGAGCCGGTGGCGTTCGACGACCCGCTGTTCGAGGTGTCCACCGACAAGGTGGACTCCGAGATCCCGAGCCCGTACGACGGGGTGCTCCTGGTGATCCTCGTCCAGGCCGGCGAGACCGTGCCGGTCGGCACGCCGCTGGCCAGGATCGGTGAGCCGGGGGCGGTGGGCGCCGCCCCGCCGGCCGGCCAGCCGGCAGGTGCGGGCGCTCCCGCCGGCGGTGCCGCGGCTGTGACCGTCCAGGCGCCGGTGCGGCCGGTCCCCGCCACTGGGGGTGACGGACACGGCGGCGTGCTCCTCTCGCCGGTGGTGCGCCGGCTGGCGGCCGAGGGCGGCGTTGACCTGGCCAGCCTCACCGGCACCGGCGCCGGCGGCCGGATCCGCCGCGAAGACGTCGAGCGGGCCATTGCCTCCGGCGGCGCGCGGGCTGCCGCCGCACCG
>DASXTS010000428.1:0-1785 GCA_036505275.1 Pseudonocardiaceae bacterium | reverse complement strand
GAACGGCCAGCCACGAGCGCACGGCGAGGCCCAGGCGCAGAGCCAGGCGCAGCGGGGCCAGCCACGGGCCGCGGTAGCGGCCGGCGAGGTAGCGGTAGGTGCTGCGATGGTGCTCGGCGAGCATGCGCTCCGAGGCGCGGGCGGTGGCGTGGCCGCCAAGGTGCACGACCTCGGCGGCGGGCACGTAGACGTTCTGCCAGCCGGCGCGCCCCAGCCGTTCGCCGAGGTCGACGTCCTCGAAGTACATGAAGTAGCGCTCGTCGAAGCCGCCGATGGCCTGGAACGCGGTGCGGCGCACGAGCAGGCACGAGCCGGACAGCCAGCCGGCCGGCCGCTCGACCAGCGACGCCGACGATGATTGCCGATAGCTGCGGGTCCACGGGTTGGCAGGCCACGGCCGGCCGAGCACGGCGTGGCCGATGCCACGACCGAGCGACGGGAGCAGCCGGGCGCTCGGGTACACGGCGCCATCTGGCTCGCGGATGAGCGGGCCGAAGGAGCCGGCCCCCGGCCACCGGTCCGCCGCGTCGAACAGGGTGTCGAGCGAGCCCGGCGTCCACTCGATGTCCGGGTTGGCCACCACGACCCAGCCGACCTCCGGCGGCAGGTTGGCGATGCCACGGTTGGCCGCGGTGCCGTAGCCGAGGTTGCCGCCGGTGCGCAGCAGCTGCACGCCCTCGCGGATCGCCGCGGCGCGCTCCGGGGCGCCGTCGACCGAGCCGTTGTCGGCCAGGATCACCCGTGGCGTGCGTTTGGTGGCGTCGGCGAGGGTGTCCAGGAAGGTGTCCAGCACCTCGCCCGGCGAGTAGGTCACGGTGACCACGGCAAGCTCGTCGCCGTAGTGGCCCTGAACCCGTTTGTCAGCCGTCACGGAGTGCGATCCTCTCACCGAGCCCTCTCAGTGCCGGCGGCGGTGCAGCACGGCCGCCCGCTGGTAGACCTCGCGGTGCGCCGCCGCACTGGCCGCCCAGCTGAACTCCTTGGACCGCAGCTGCGCCGCGGCGGACAGCGCCGCGCGCCGCGCCGGGTCGTCGAGCAGCTCGGCCAGGGCCGCCGCGATGTCGCCGGCCCCGATGCCGCAGTAGGCCACGGCGTCGCCGCCGACCTCGGGCAGCGACAACCGGCGGGTGGTGAGCACGCATGCGCCGCACGCCATGGCCTCCAGCACGGGCAGCCCGAAGCCCTCCCCGAGCGAGGGGTACGCCACCAGCGTCGCACCGCCGAGGAACCCCGCGAGCTGCTCGAACGGCAGGTAGCCGGCGCGGATGACGCGCAGCCGGTGCGGCACCGCGTCCAGCGCGCGCTCGATCTGGGTGTCCCAACCCGGCTGGCCGGCGAGCACCAGGGCCGGCGACTCGGCCCGGTCGCGGCAGGCGCGGGCGAATCCGCGGATCAGGGCCGGCACGTTCTTGCGCGGCTCCAGCGCGCCGAGGAACGCGACGTACGGCGTACCGGCGCCGAGCCGCAGCCGGGCGCGCACCGCGGCCACCTCCTCGGGCGACGGCGGGTGGAACCGCTCGGTATCCACGCCGTGCGGCGCGACGTGAAGCCGCCGGCGATCCGCGCTCGCGACCCGCACCAGCTCGGTCGCAGTGCTGTGGCTGGGCACCACGCACAGCGTCGCTCGCCGCAGCGAGGCCCGTGTCCAGGCTCGGAAGAACCGGGCCTTGACCGCGGAGTGCAGGCTCGGGTTGGTGAAGAACGTCGCGTCGTGCAGCGTCACCACGCTGGCCACCGGGCTGGCCAGCGGCAGCGTGTAGTGCGGCGAGTGCATCACCTGCACGC
>DASXTS010000427.1:0-13946 GCA_036505275.1 Pseudonocardiaceae bacterium | reverse complement strand
CTCCCGCGCGGTCAGGGTGGGTAGCAGGTTGAACTGCTGGAAGATGAAGCCCACCTTGTCCCGGCGCAGCCGGGTCAGCGCCCGGTCGCCCAGTCCGGTCACCTTGGCCTCGCCGACGTACACCTCGCCGTGGCTCACCTCGTCCAGCCCGGCCAGGCAGTGCATCAGGGTCGACTTGCCGGAGCCGGACGGGCCCATGATCGCGGTGAAGCGGCCGGCCTGGAACGTGACGCTGATGTCGTCCAGCGCCAGCACGCGTGTCTCGCCGGTGCCGTAGGCCTTGGTGACGCCGACCGCTCTGGCCGCGGCTCGGCTCCGGTCGGCGGTGGTTGCGGTCATGGGTGCTCCCTCGGTGGTGTCGAAAATGGCAGCTCACAGTCAACGTCGCCGCGGCCCGGCGGCCCACCGTGGCGGCCGCACACTCGGGGGTCAGGGACCGCGCGTGGTCGGTGGTGCTGCCACGCCGCCTCTCGTGCGGCGGCCGGGTGCTGACCGCACCCACGGGTTCGGCCAGGCACCTGTCGGAACCGGCCGACGCGGGTGAGACTGTCCGGCATGGCGGGCCGGCGACGTGTCCGGCGCTGGGAGTCCGGGCCGGCGTTGCTGGAGTTGCTCGGCGTGGCGCTGTTCGTCACGGCGGTCTACGTCGTCGTGGTGCGCGGTGGGGAAGCTTTCCTCGGGCATGCGAACTCGCCGACCCTGGCGCTGTCCGTAGTCGCCACGGCGATCGTCGCGCTCGGCTTCCAGCCGGTGCGCCGGTGGCTGCGGCCTGTTGCGGCGCGGCTGGTCCGTGGCGAACGGGCAGCGCCTTACGACCTGCTCACCCGGTTTGTCGAGGAGGTGGCCGGCGGGTACCGAACCGATGAGATCCCCGATCGGATGGCCAGGCTGCTCGCGGAAGCCACCGCCGGCGAGTACGCCCAGGTGTGGCTCTCGATCGACGGCAGGCTGGTGCTCGCCGCGACGTGGCCACCGGACGCCGGCTCCGGCCTTTCCAGAGACACCGGGGACTCCCCCGGCTCCCCCGGCTCCGACGGCCAGGCGCCGCCCGAGCAAGGGGTCCATGGTGGACGGTGGGCGCTCCCGGTGAGCCACGCCGACGAGGTACTCGGGATGCTGGTCGTCCAGGAGCGCGATCGGCAGCCGCTCACCCCGGTGGAGGAGCAACTGCTCGCCGGGCTGGCGGCGCAGGCGGGTCTGGTGCTGCGCTCCGTGCGGCTGCGCACGGAGCTGGCTCTACGGCTGCGGGAGAGCGTTCGGCGGGCGCGGGACCTGCGAGCCTCGCGCGAACGGATCGTCATCACCCAGGACGAGGAGCGGCGCAGGTTGGAGCGCGATATCCATGACGGCGCCCAGCAGCACCTCGTCGCGCTCGCGGTGAACCTTCGCCTGGCGCGGACGCTCGTGGCTAGATCGTCCGAGCGGGCGCCCGCGGTACTCGCCGGCCTGAAGACCGCCGCCGAGGACACGATCGACACCCTGGCAGACCTGTCCCGGGGCATCTATCCCCGATTGCTGACGGACGACGGTCTCGCGGCCGCCCTGCGGGCGGCGGTCGCGTCCAGCTCGGTGCCGGTCGAGCTGACCGTCGACGAGTCCCGGTGCCCGCGCGGCGAGGTCACGGCCGCCCTGTACTTCTGTTGCCTGGAGGCGCTGCAGAACGTGGCCAAACATTCCGGAGCCACCGGCGCCGCGGTCCGCATCACGCGCGAAGCCGACAGGATGGAGCTGGTCGTCGCCGATGACGGAGCTGGTTTCGCGCCAGGCACGGCCGGCGGGGGTAGCGGGCTGGCGAACATGCGGGACCGGGCCGAATCTCTGGGTGGCCGGATTGGCCTCGACTCGAAGCCGGGCCACGGAACCGTTGTCCGGATCAGCATTCCGGCCATCGATGGCGGCCGATGATGGCCGCGGCCCGCTACTCCTGGGCGCTGTGCCTCTTCACGTGCCTGTGCATCGCGGCGTACGTCGGGTTCTACTTCGACTCCGCGACCCACCTGTTCTCGGCGGCGAGCTTCGCGGACGGCTTCCCTGTCATCCCGATCGGGGTGCTGCTGGGCGCCGTCGTCGGCTCGGTGATTCTGGCTCGGCAGCCGCGGAACCGCATCGGGTGGCTGCTCAGCGTCGGTGCGGCCGGCGGCGGCGTCGGCTTCGCCACGAGCGGCTACGCATACCGGGTCCTGGTCCTGCATGAGGGTGGCTCGGCCGCAGCGGGCCATGCGGCGGCCTGGATCTCACAGTTCTTTGGTGCCGCGTTCGGGCTGGGGTTGATGTGTGCGGTGTTCCTGCTCGTACCCGACGGCCGGCTGATCTCCCGCCGGTGGTGGCCGGTCATGGCGCTGCTCGTGGCGTCGTACCTGCTCTGGTCCGGTGTGCTGGTGGTCGGTGTCGGGCCCGGGCAGGTCCAGGCGGACGGGTTCCGTCCCGGACCCCTGGCGGGTGAGCTACTCGACCTCAGCACGCTGATGCTGGTGCTGGCAATCGCGGCCGCCGCGCTCGCCCTGGTGTTGCGGCTGCGCCGGTCGACCGGCGTACAGCGGCAGCAGATGCGGTGGATCATGGCGTCCGGTGCGTTGCTCGCGGTGGGTCTCGCCGTGCTTCTCGGCTATCAGCTCGCGGGTGGGCCGGGCGAGCCCTGGTACGTCGACCTGCCGCTGTTCCTCGGCTACACGAGCCTGCCGGTCTGCACCGGAATCGCCATCCTGCGCTACCGGCTGTACGACATCGACGTGATCATCAACCGGGCGGTCGTGCTGGGTCTGCTCACCGCGTTCGTGACCGTCGGGTACGTGGCGGTGGTGGTCGGCCTCGGGGCGATGCTCGGCAACCGGGTTCTGGTGCGGTCCTGGCCATCGCTGGTGGCGCTCGTGCTGGTGGCGCTGGCGTTTCAGCCGTTACGGCAGCACGTGCAGCGGTTGGCCGACCGGCTCGTGTACGGGCAGCGAGCGGCACCGTACGAGGCGTTGGCCGAGTTCAGCCGGCGGCTGGGGCACAGCCCTGCCCCGGCGCAGTTGCTGCCGGCGCTGGCCGAGGCGGTGGCCGGCAGTGTCGGCGCATCGCAGGCCCGGGTGGCCCTGGATCTGCCGGACACCGCCGACGTGCCGGATGCCGCAGGATTGTCCGCAGCCCCGCCGGATGCCGCAGGATTGTCCGCCGCGTGGCCGGACGGCGCCGAGCGGGTGCCTGACGTCGAACTCGAGGTACGCGACCGGGGCGAGGCGCTGGGCCGCATCGCGGTGACGATGCCGGCCGGGCGTGGGCTGCGCCCGGCCGAGCGCCGGCTGCTCGAGGACCTCACGGCGCAGGCCGGGCTGGCGTTCCGAAACCTACGGCTGGACGCCGAGCTGGGGGGCAAGGTGAAGCACCTGGGACGCCAGTCGGCCGAGCTGGCGGCGTCGCGACGCCGGCTGATGGCCGCCAGGGATGGCGAGCGGCGGCGCATCGCGGGCGTCATCGAACAAGAGGTGTTGTCCCACCTGCGGCCGATCCCGGCCGCGGTCGAGGCGTTGGAGGCCGGCGACGCCGCCGCGGCCGACGAAGGCCTCCAACGGCTGGAGGCGGCCACCCGCGCTGGTCTGGACGCCCTCCGTGAGGTCACCCAGGGCCTGTTCCCGGTGGCGCTGACCCGTCGGGGACTGGTGACCGCGCTGCAGTCGCAATGCGAGCGGCGTGGGCGCGCCGACATACTGTCCGTCGCGCCTGCCCTGTCGGGCCGCCGTTTCGACACGCGCACGGAATCCGCCGCGTACTTCTGTGCGGTGGCACTGATGGAGAAGTCCGACTCCCTGGACCTGTCCATAGTGGACGGTTGCCTCGTGCTGCAGGCAACCGGCCTGGCCGTCGACGACCAGGCGATCGTCGATCGCGGAGAGGCGGTCGGCGGGCGTGTCGTGGGTGGGCGAGTCGAGTTCCCCGTACCGCCGGATCAGGACGACCCCGGTCACCTCGCTGCCGATGCCCAGATGGCCGCGAGCCGCTCGGTGCCGAATGCCGACTTGGCGACATAGGCGGCCGCACCACACTCCTGCGCCCGGGCGCCGAAGTCGTCCTCCTCCTCGGTGGAGAGCAGGATCACCAGCGGCGGGCGGGCCGATGAGCGCAGCCGTCGAGTGGCCTCGATGCCGTCCATGCCGGGCAGGTTGACGTCCATCAGTACGAGGTCCGGCCCGGTCGATGCCGCCACGGTGAGCGACTCCTCCGCGGTGGCGACCGAGCCCGTGAGGACGAACCCGTCCGTCGCGTCGACCACCGCGGCAGCGGCACGACGGAACAACTCGTGATCATCCACGACGAGAACGCGAACACGGGCCACCGGACCAGCGTCACCCACGGCCGGGCTCGCCGGCAGGGCGCACGCCGCACGACCAGGTGCGGGCAGCCGTACCACCGATCACGCTGGGGCCGTCGCCTTCAGGAAGGTCAGCACGGCGGCGACCCGGCGGTTCACATCGCCTTCCGGCGGAAGGTTCAGCTTCTGGAACACCGAACTGATGTTCTTCTCGACGGCTCGCTCGCTGAGGTACAGCTGGCCGGCGATCGCCGCATTGCTGCGCCCGGCGGCCATCTGTTCCAACACCTCCCGCTCGCGGTCGGTCAACCCCCGCAACGGGGAGACCGCGTGCGCCGACCGGCGGGCCAGCAGGCCCTCCACCACCTTCGGGTCCAGCGCCGAGCCCCCGCGGCACACCTCCTGCAACGCCCGCACCAACTCCTCGACCTGGGCAATCCGCTCCTTGAGCAGGTACCCCAGCCCGGCGACTCCGTCGGCGAGCAGCTCGTACGCGTAGTCGGCCTCGACATACTGGGACAACACAACCACCCCGGTGCCCGGGTACTCGCTGCGAATGCGCTTGGCGGCGGTGATGCCCTCGGTGGTGTATGTCGGCGGCATCCTGATGTCGGTGAGCACAGCGTCCGGCCGAAGCTCTCCGACGGCTGCAAACAGCTCATCCGGATCCCGCACCAGCCGTACCAGGTCGACCTCGACAACCTCGGCGAGCAGCGCCGCGGTGCCCTCCCGCACCAGATAGTTGTCCTCGGCGAACACCACGCGCAAAGCCGGCAGGGTCGCTGACATGGACCGACTGTATCCGTCGCACCAGGCCATCGAACATTCACAACAACACGGTGGCGGTCAGGCGCCGTGTACTGCTTCGGCGAGGAGTCGGACAGCTCGGGCCAGGTGGTGGTCGGATAGCCGGGCGTATCCGAGTACGAGCGCGGGTGGTCCGCCGGCGGTTGCTCTCATCGACGCTACCGGTTCGACGGCGACGCCTCGTGCGGCCGCGAGCGCCACTACGGCCGCTTCGTCGCAGGCGGGCGGCAGCTCGATCAGCAGGTGCAGGCCTGCGGAGATGCCGTGGACGCGGGCCGCCGGCAACCACCGGTTCAGCGCTTCCACCAAGGCATCTCGGCGGGTCCGGTAGCGGCGTCGCATCCGCCGCAGGTGCCGGTCGTAGGCGCCGGAGGTGATGAGCCGGGCGAGTGCGGCCTGATCCAGGACGGGTGAGCCGAGGTCGTCGTGGGCGCGGCCGAGCCGCACGGCATGCGCCAGCGCAGGCGGTGCGACGATCCAGCCGAGGCGCAGCCCAGGGGCCAGCGACTTGCTGGTCGAGCCGATCAGGGCCGTGCAGCCGGGCGCGAGCCCCTGCAGGCAACCGACGGGGTCGCGGTCGTAGCGGAACTCGGCGTCGTAGTCGTCCTCGAGCACGATGGCGTCGACGTCGGCGGCCCAGCCGAGAAGCGCTGCTCGGCGGCGTGCCGACAGCACGGCGCCGGTTGGGTACTGGTGGGCCGGGGTCAGCAGGACAGCCCGGGCCGGTGTGCGGCGCAGGGCCGCGACGTCCACGCCCTCGGCGTCGACCGGCACGGGGACCAACTGCGCTCCGGTGGCCAGCAGCAGGGAACGGGAGCGGAGGCTGGTCGGGTCTTCCACGGCGAGCAGCCGCCGTCCGCTGTCCACCACCGCCCGCACGCCCAGGCTCATCCCCTGGGCCACGCCGGCCACCACGACGACGTCATCCGGCGCGGCGTCGGCGGCCCTGACTCTGCGCAGGTAGCCAGCCAGCTCGGCGCGCAGCTCGGGAAGCCCGCCCGGGTCGGCGTAGCCAAGCCGGTGGTGTGGCAGCGTCGCCAGCGCGTGCCGGAGCGCGGCCAGCCACTGCCCGCGGGGAAAGTCAGCCAGGTCGGGCGTGCCCGGCATCAGGTTGTACTCGATCGGCGGGCGGCCGTTCGTCGGCCCACTCGCCGGGGCGGGTGCGCCTGCCGGCGCGGCTGCCCGGCGGGCGACGTCGGCCACCCACGTGCCGGCGCCCTGGCGCGAGATCAGGAAGCCCTCGGCCACCAGCTGCTCGTACGCTTCGACGACCGGGCCGCGGGATACGCCGATGTCGGCGGCAAGGGTCCGGCTGGGCGGCAGCCGGGTTCCCGCGGCCAACCGTCCGGACCGCACCGCGTCGCGCAGCCCGGCGGCGAGCTGCGCCGCCGCCTGCCCGCCGGCCCGATTGAGCTCGAGGTGGAGGTCCACGATTGGTTCTCCGAATCCGACGCTGATTGGACCAATCGTAGAGACCAATCCGCTCGTAGCGTGCTCGACATGAGGGCGGACGTGCGAACCTTCCTACCCGGGGCGGCCGGAGTGGCCGGAGTGGCCGGAGCCGCTTCGGCCATGCTCCTGGTCGGCACCTTGGCTGGCGTCTCGGCGGTCATCAAGGACTATCCGATCTACGGCGGGCAAGCGCTGCGCTACGGCGCGGCCGCGCTGATCCTGCTCACGGTGGCGTCGGCCAGCCGGCGCCCGTCGACCCGGCTGACGCTGCGGGACGTGCTGCTGCTGGTTGCGCAAGCCGCCGTCGGCCTGGTGCTCTTCAACGTCTGCGTCATCGAGGCCACCCGGCACGCCAGCCCGGCCATGGTCGGCACGGTGATCGGTTGCGTGCCGGTCGCCTTGGCCGTCGCCGGCCCAGTGCTGATCGGGACCGCCGACGGGCGCCGCCGGCCATCCGCGCGGGTTGTCGCCGCAGGCTGCGTCGTCGTCGCCGGCGCTGCGCTGACCACCGGCTTGGGCACCGGCAGCCCGCGTGGACTCCTGCTGGCCGCGGGCGCGTTGGCCTGCGAGATGGCCTTCTCGCTGCTGGCCATGCCGCTGCTGCCCAGGCTCGGGCCGATCCGGGTCTCCGCATACGCGGCCGCGGCGGCGGCACCGATGGCTCTCCTGATCGGGGCGACCGTGGACGGGCGCGCCGTGTTGCGGGTACCCACCACGGCCGAGCTGGCCGCCCTGAGCTACCTCGCGATCGTGATCAGCGCCGCCTTCCTGTTGTGGTACTCGGCGTTGACCCGGCTCGGCCCGGACCGCGCCGGCCTCTTCGCCGGCGTGGTGCCGATCGGCGCAATCCTCACCACCGTGGCCCTTGGCATCGGCCGTCCCACCGCGGTGGACCTCGCCGCCACCATGCTGGTCATCGTCGGAATCCTGGTGGGGATGAGCCGCGGCCGACGCACTGCCATGCCGGCGCTGGCGCTGGCCACTACCCGCCCCGCGTACTCAGCCGCGAGGCCGACATGACCGCGCACCCGCCGCACGGGACGCCCGCGTACGCTGCTGGCGGCATGGAGCCACTTGCCGGCGCCGTGCTGGTGGCGGCCACCATCACCGTGGGGTTGGTGGCCGGCGTCTTCGCCCTCTACGCGCACACGATCATGCCGGGGCTGCGCCCGACGGACGACCGGACCTTCGTCGCCGCCTTCCAGTCGATGGACCGAGCGATCATCAACCCATGGTTCATGGCGTGCTTCCTTGGCGGCGTGGTGCTCACCGGCCTGGCCGGGGCGCTGCAGCTCGGCCCGGACCGGCGACCAGTACTGCCGTGGACCGCGGCCGCGTTCGCCCTGTACCTCGCCACGGTCGTGATCACGTTCGCCGTGAACGTACCGCTCAACGACGCCATCAAGGCCGCCGGGGAGCCGGACCGCATCAGCGATCTTGCCTCCGTGCGCGCGCGGTTCGACGAAGCCAGGTGGGCGGCTTGGAACCTCGCGCGCACGGTCATGTCCACGGCCGCGTTCGGGTGTCTCGCCTGGGCGCTCGTCACGTACGGTCGGCGGAGCTGAGTCGGTCATCCCCGCCTTGCCAACTCGAACCCGACGACATCGGTGAGATCAGCGTCGGTGAGTTTGGCCTTGGTCAGGTCGGCCTCGTCGAACCTCGCACGGGTCAAGGTGGCGCCGGTCAGGTCCGCATTTGTGAGGTCCGCCCGGGTCAGGTCTGCCTCCGTGAGATCAGCCGCGGAAGACCTGGTGCTTGACGACCATGGGAGAGGCCCGGCCTCGTGTGGCAGCGTGGCGTCGATCGCGCGCCGCTGCTCCCACAGCCAGCTGCCCAACGTGCCGGGAAAGACATATCCGATCGGAATCGCGAGATCAGCCGGGTCGGCGTCAGTTAGATCCGTGCCGTATTTCTGCCGGAGCGCCTCCTCTCGGTCAGAGGCCCAGACATAGGATAGGTTCGCGGCTACCAGCACAGTGCCGACGAGCCGGGCTCGCACCAGTTGCGCTCCGTTGAGCTGCGCCGCCTGCAGGTTCGCCCAGGTCAGATTGGTTCGGATCACTTTCGCATGGCTGAGATCAGCCCCGCCAAGATTGGCGTCGATGAGGTTGGCACCCGACAGATTCGCTCCCCGGAGGTTCGCACCGCGAAGGTCGATCGACCGGAGGTTCATGGCCGACAGGTCTCGGCCTGATAGGTCGATGCCTGAAAAGTCGACCCCGGAGGTAAGGAAGGTCGCGAGTTGCTCCTTTGCGGTCGGCACCTTCCAGTCCACAGCGCTCAGGAGCTTCGCCTTGGTCTCGCCGGAATCGGTCTGCCCAGTTCTGAGAGCGAGCTGCTTGTAGAATTCCGCCTGTGGAGGTCGTCCACCAACGACGTCAACGTAGTGCAGCCGGGCCAGTCCGGGAAAGGGCTTGCCACTGAGGAGCAGGGGGAAGATCGGAATGCCGCGAATCCGGGCGCGGCTTAACTCTCCGGCGACCCATCGGGATTCCTTGGCGGCTCTGGTCATGATGAGGATCAGCGCAACAGAGTTGTCTAGATGGTCGTCGACGACAGCTGGCCATTCGTCTCCGTACTCGATGTCATCGTCCATCCAGCAGTCGATGGAGCGGCGCGCCAGACTGGTAGCAATACGTCGGGCGTAGCCGGCGTCTTGGTGGCTGTAGCTCAGGAAGACGTGAGGCAAAGCTCGACCTCTCAGTAGCCGTTGTCAGAGGCCTCGACGTACCGACCGACGACTCATCGCATTGTAGGTGCCGCAAGAACAGCACCGCTAGTGATACGCGGTCGCGCCGCGGGCATGTCGGTCAGGTCGCCCGGGGCGTGAGCCGTGGTTGGCCTCGTAGGCCGCCGATCGTGAAGAGAGTGCTACTCAGCGGGATGTCGGAGACAGCGAAACGTGACCGACCGCGCATATCGAGGGGATGCACCCCATCGAGTCGCCGGCCAACCGTGGTCGAGTCCCGAGCCCGTAGTAGGAGAAGCCTGCGCGGGCGATGATGTCCGGGTCAAGCAGGTTGCGGGTGTCGATGAGGATTGGGCGGCGCTGAACGCCGGCCAACTGACGCCAGTCCAGGCTGCGAAAATGCGGCCATTCGGTAAGCACCACCAACGCGTCGGCGTCCTTGGCGACCATGACGGGCTCGTCGACCGCCCTGATACCAAAGCCACTGATACCGGCCAATGCCGGACTGTCGGTCGTCGGGTCGAGGGCCGGATCGTAGCCGATCAGTTCGGCGCCGCTCTGCCGGAGCAATGCGGCGACGGCCAGCGCCGGCGAGTCCCGCAGGTCGCCGGTGCCGGCCTTGAAGGTCAGTCCGAGGAGCCCTATCCGGACATTCCGCAGCGAGCCCTGGCGGGATCCGGTGATCGCCATCCGGATCTTGTCGGCAATCCGTTGGAACTGCCGGGTATTGGTGTCGATGGTGGCGCGCAGCAGTCGGAACTCGAAATCCGCACTGTCGGACACCTGGAGCAGGGCGTGGGTGTCCTTCGGCAGACAGGAACCGCCCCAACCGGGCCCCGGCAAAGGTAGGCATGGCCGATTCGCCGGTCATGGCCCATACCCGCGGTGACATCGTTGACGTCAGCACCGAGCCGCTCGCAGAGTTCGGCGATTGCGTTGACATAGGATAGCTTCATTGCCAGGAAGCAGTTGGCGGCGTACTTGACCAGCTCAGCGCTGGCCGCGTCGGTGAGCACCGTTGGCGCGCCGAGGCGTGCGGATCTTGCAATGTCCCCGTGAACGCGACAGCAGTCCGGTCCTCACGCCGGCACGGGTGACTCCCGTCGCGTTCATGCGCTCCACACACCGACCGCTCAACCGCCCGCTGCCGGGCTTACCTGCCGTCGAGGGAGAGGGCGTAGAAGGTTGTGCTGGGGGCGCCCAGGCCGAAGCGGCCGTAGCCGTTGCCCCAGTAGACGACTCCGTCATTGTCGATGGCAGGGCCGGCATTGGACGAGCCCTGTCCAACGATGTCCTTCAGGACGGCGCCGGTGGCGGCGTTGAGCGCGTACATATGGCCGCTCATGCTCCCGGCGTACACCACGCCGTTGGATGTGGACAGGGCGCCGGTATCGAAGCTGCCGCTCGGATCGGCGGTCTGCCAGAGGATCGCGCCGGTCGCGGGATCCAGGGCGGCCCATGAGCCGGTGTGCGGCAGACTCGGGTTGTTGTCGTAGGGCAGGAACGCGGAGTTGGCCTCGGCGACATAGATGCGCACGCCGTCGTATGCGCTGCCCCACTGGATGCCGCCGAGGGTGGAGCCGGGGCCGGCCTGCGTGCTCCAGACGATCTGGCCGGTGCGCGCGTCGAGGGCCCAGAAGATGCCGCTCTTGGCGCCCGCGCCGACGAGCTGCCGGGAACCGCCCATCGGGTTCTTCACCGTGTACAGGATGGGACCGGAGCCGAAATCGAAGTCCGGGCCGGGGGTCGCGGTGGGGCACGGGTTCGGGGCAATGTCCGGAATGCAGGACACGATGCAGTCGTCGAAGCCCTGTACCCCGGTGGCCCACTTGATCACGCCGCTGGTGGTGTCGAGGGCCACGATGGCGTCGAGGTGGTCAGCTGGGTCCAGGCACTGCGACGGGCTTCCGCCGGCGTCCTGGCAGGCCTTCACCGAGTCGGGGACGGCGTAGTTGTTGCCGGTGGTGATGTACACGGTGTTCGACCTGGCGTCGAGGGCGGGGGTGCTGCCCCACACCGCCGCCCCGGAGTAGCCGCCGGGCGCGTCGCCGTTGTTCGGGACCATGTAGGTGGTCCACTTCACCTGTCCGGTCGCCGCGTCGACTGCGCTGAACGAGCCGCGGAACGTGCAGCAGACGTAGCCGGGGATGAAGGCGGCGTTGTTCTCCTCCGCGGAGGCGGCGCCAACGTACACCGTGCCATTGGACACGATCGGCGACTGGGTGATGATCGAGAACGGGTGTGGGTTGATCACAGTGCTCCACAGCAGCCCGCCGCTCTTCGCGTCGATCGCCAGTAGGCGACCTGGGCTCGGTGCGAAGAAGCTGCCGCCGCCCTGGTCACCGATGTAGACGACGTTGCCGACCACCGCGGGGCTGGTGCGCGACCAGGTCCGGCGCGGAGTTGTAGCCATAGTCGGACAGCTTCTTCGTCCAGATTGTGGCGCCCGTCTTGACGTCGGCCTTGGTGATGTAGCCGCCCCAATCGGGGAAGTAGACCGCACCACCGACGACCGCGGGGGTAGCGGACACGTCGCCGTGGGTGGTGGCGGCCCACTTGGTGGCCAGCCGGCTCGCGTTCGAGGCGGAGACCGTCTTCTGGACCGGGTTGGATCTGGTGTTCTGGAAGTCATGGCCACCCATCGACCACGCGGGCGTGTCGGCGCTTGCGGGCAGTGCCGCATAGACGGACATTGCCACCGCGAGAGCGAGCCCAGCGCCCACTGCGGCGAACCTACGGACGGTCATGGCGTTCCCATCGGGGCTGGGGCAAACCGAGGCCGCCGCAGGGCGGCGTGAACGCCTGCACAGTACTCTCCGTAACACCGATCAAGGCAAGAGTTGTGCCAATTGGGTGGGCACCTGCGGACGAACGGGTACTGCCTTGTGACGGTCCGCAGTCGCGGGGGCCCAAATGGTCGGCTGCCGGCCGCTGGATAATCCTGGGGCCGGCCTCGGCCTGGGCGAGACTTACCTTGTGGACCTGCTGGTAGCGGTGAACCCGGACGCGGACTCGAGGCTGCCCTACCTGCTGTGGGTGCCCCTCGGAACCGGTCTGGTGTTTCGCACCTCGGGGACCTGGCCACGAACCAAGGCGCTGTACTGCCATCCGGTGCCGCTGACCGAGTGGCCGGCCGAACCAGAGCTGGTCGAGACCGTGCCGTTGCGATCGTGCCGGCGCCGCGGCGCCGCGGTCGACATCGTCGCCGCCCGCGGTCGGGAGAACCGCTCCCAGCTGGTGTTCACCACAGCTCGCGGCCGCGAGGTGGTGTTCTGGCAGACGCCGCGCACCCGCAAACAGGCCCGCCCTGGGGTCCGCACACCAACCGCGCGGGCGGCCGGGATAGCCCAGCTGCCGATCGTCATCGACGTCCACGAACGCTACGGCTACGACTTCACCGGCAAACCTGTGCACACCGTCCGCCGGGGCCTGCCCTGCGGCGACTACGGCCTGCTCGTCGGCGACAAGCTCATCGCCGCGGTGGAACGCAAGTCGCTGCCAGACCTGGTCTCCAGCCTGCTGGACGGCACCCTGAAATACCAGCTCACCGAGCTGTCCGCGCTGCCAAGGGCGGCGGTTGTCGTCGAGGACCGGTACTCGCAAGTCTTCACGCTCACCCGGGTGCGGCCGTCCGTGGCCGCCGACGCCGTCGCCGAGTTACAGGTCGCCTTCCCGACGGTGCCGATCGTGTTCTGCGAGACCCGCCAGCTGGCCCAGGAGTACACCTACCGATTCCTGGCCGCCGCCCACACCTGGGCCGGCGACACCAGCCACACCCAGGACCTGTTCGGCGCCGACCACGACCTCGCCGCCGCGCCCACCGCACCCGAGCCCAGCACCGCCGAAGTGCGCGCGTGGGCCCGACGCAGCGGACTGGACGTGCCCGACCGCGGCCGACTCCGCCCCGAAATCTGGCAATCCTGGCGCCAGGCGCACCCCCCGGAAAGCCACCCCGACCAGACAGATTGATCACAGCCTGGCGACGACCGCTGAAATCCGCCCAGTCAGACCCGGCGTTCACCTGGCAAGATCGAGCTAGCCCCAGAGGAGGACCGTCATGCCCACCGAGGATCGGCCAGAACTGTCGAACGACCTGCTTTCCCAGCTACGCGGGGCATTGGACCGCCTGAACTCGATGGTGTGGCAGGTACCGGGCGTCGCACCCGCGGGTGGCCCGTCGGTGGGGCTGCCGTCGATCCCGACGCCCGGAAGTATCTCCGCCGCCCAGGTCGCGGCGATAGCGGGCGCCATCCGGGCGCAGCGCGGCGCGATCGAGTCGTTGCGCACCGGCCTGGATGCGTTCGAGCAGCAGCTCGAGGTCCTCGAACGCCTGCTCGAACCACTGGAGTCGATGACACAGGCCTGGGCGCAACTCGAACGCCGGTTCACCGGCTGACGTCGGTAGCAGCCGGTACGCCGAGCAGACCGAACCGCTGGTCGACTACTACCGCGGCCGTGGCATCCTGCTGAGATCGACGGCAACCCGTCCGCCGACGACGTGTATACCGATAGCAGGGGCCGCCGCCCTGCCGAGCCCGGCGTCTTCACGTGGACCGGCTCACCGGAACAGGAGGTCTGCGCCATGCCCGTGACGGTCCGGGACAACCCAGAGAAGTCGCGCTACGAGGTGTACGCCGACGAGGAGCTGGCCGGGTTCACCGAGTACCACCGGTACCGGGACGAGATCGCCTTCATCCATACCGAGACGGC
>DASXTS010000426.1:0-27796 GCA_036505275.1 Pseudonocardiaceae bacterium | reverse complement strand
CCGGAAGAGGTCGAGCAGATCGTGATCGGCGAGGTGAGTACCTCGGCGCTGTTCGCATCCCGCTTTCGGGAGTGCGCGGCGCGCTCGCTGCTGCTGCCGCGGCGTGATCCGAAACGGCGCACCCCGCTGTGGCAGCAGCGCCAGCGGGCGGCCGCGCTGCTGCAGGTCGCCGCGCGGTACGAGCAGTTCCCGGTGGTCCTGGAGGCCATGCGGGAGTGCGTGCAGGACGTGTACGACCTGGACGGGCTGCGCGAGCTGATGTCCGACGTGCGTTCACGGCGGGTCCAGGTCGTCGAGGTGCAGACCCAGTCGCCGTCGCCGTTCGCCCGCAGCCTGCTGTTCGGGTATGTCGGGATGTTCCTGTACGAGACCGACGCGCCGCTGGCCGAGCGGCGAGCGGCCGCGCTCGCGCTGGACAGCACGCTGCTGGCCGAGCTGCTGGGCACCGAGACGCTACGCGAGCTGCTCGACCCCGATGTGGTGGACGAGGTCGAGCGGTCGCTGCAACGGCTGCTGCCCGACCGGCACGCCCGCTCCATGGAGGACGCCGCCGACCTGCTGCGCTGGCTCGGCGACCTGACCACCGAGGAGGCCGCCGAGCGCGGCGTGCGCCCCGACTGGCTCGCGGAGCTGGAGGCCGCGCGGCGGGTGATCCGGGTGCGGATCGCCGGCGACCTGCGCTGGCTGGCCATCGAGGACGCCGGTCGGGTACGGGACGCGCTCGGCGTGGCGCTACCGGTCGGGGTGCCCGAGGCGTTCACCGAGCCGGTGCCCGACCCGCTGTCCGACCTGCTCGCCAGGTACGCCCGAGCCCGTGGTCCGTTCGTAGCCGCGGCGGCGGCCCAGCGGTTCGGGCTGGGCATAGCCGTGGTCACCGGCGTACTCGACCGCATGGTCGGGGTTGGCCGCATGGTCCGCGGCGAGCTGCGGCCGGTCGGCCCCGGCGGTGCGCCGGCCGTCGGCCTGGAGTACTGCGACGCCGACGTGCTGCGCCGGCTGCGCCGCGGCTCGCTGGCCCGGCTACGCGCCGAGGTCGAGCCGGTCGAGCAGGCGGCACTCGGCCGTTTCCTGCCGGCCTGGCACGGCATCACCCCGTTGGCGCCGTCCTCAGCCGGACGGCCCGGCCGCGGCGGCGGCTACCCGGACGGCCCATCCGGCGGCATGAGCACACCGTTCGGCCCGCCCGGCGCCAGCCCAGGCGGGTATGCCCCGAACGACAGGCCCGGCGCCGGCCCCGGCAGTCCCCAGCGCTTCCCGGTGGCGGCCGCGCGGATGGCGCGGGCGGGTGGTCAGGGCCGCACCGGACGGCTGCGCGCCGCGCCCACCGCGGAGGACGTGCTGGCCTGCGTGGAGCAGCTGGCCGGCGCGCCGATTCCGGCCAGTGCTCTGGAGTCCCTGGTGCTCCCCGCCCGGCTGCCGGGGTACGGCCCGGCCCTGATGGACGAGCTGACCTCGGCCGGCGAGGTGGTCTGGACCGGCTGCGGCACCCTGCCCGGCGGCGACGGCTGGCTGACCCTGGCGCCGGCCGACATCGCCGGCCTGCTGCTGCCGGACCCCGAGCCACCCGAGCTCACCCCGCTGCACGCCGCGATCCTGTCCACATTGGACGGTGGTGCGCTCTTCTTCCGACAGCTTGCCGAGCGTGCGGCGGTTGGCATGATCGCCGACGGCGGCCAGGCCCCGGACGACGGCGCGGTTGCCGCCGCGCTGTGGGACCTGACGTGGGCCGGGCTCGTGGCCGGTGACACCCTGGCGCCGGTGCGCGCCCTGGTGTCCGGTCGCGGCGCGGCCCACCGCCCGCGCCGGCCCGCGCCGCGGGGCCGGTACGCGCGGCTGCGCGGCGGGCCGTTCAGTGGTCAGGCGTACCAGTCGGCCGGCCGGCCGGTCACGCAGTCACGGTCCGGGCCACCGACGGTGGCCGGCCGATGGGGGCTGGCGCCGGCGCGCGAGCCCGACGCGACCCGGCGGGCACACGCCAGGGCCGAGGCGTTCCTGGAGCGGCACGGCGTGCTCACCCGCGACGCTCTGGACACCGAACGGATCACCGGGGGATTTGCGGCGGTGTACAAGGTGCTGCGCGCCATGGAGGAATCCGGCCGGTGCCGCCGCGGCTACGTTGTGGAGGGGCTGGGCGCGGCGCAGTTCGCCGTGCCCGGTGCCATCGACCGGCTGCGCGCACTGTCCCGCCAGGACGGCGCCCCCGGTCCGATCGCCGCGGCCGGCGGAGACCGGGTCGGCGCGCGGGACGCGGCCGTCGTGCTGGCCGCCACTGATCCCGCCCAGCCGTACGGCGCCGCGCTGCGCTGGCCCGACCCCGTCGGTGCCAGCAAGCACCGCCCGGCCCGCAAGGCCGGCGCGCTCGCCGTGCTGGTGGACGGCAGCCCGGCCCTGTACGTGGAGCGCGGTGGCCGCTCGCTGCTGTCGTTCACCGAGGACGCGGAGGCGCTGCGGGCCGCCGCCGCGGGCCTGGCCCGCGCCGTGCACGACGGCTGGCTCGGCTCGCTCGCTGTCGAGCGCGCCGACGGCGAGGTCGCCCTGGGCTCCCGGCTCGCCGACGTGCTGCGTGAGGCGGGCTTCCGGGTCACCCCCAAAGGGCTGCGGCTGCGTGCTTGAGGCGGCGCTCGGCAGCCACCCCATCGACGCTGGCTACACGATGGTCGTCGGGGTGGCCAGCCGCAGCAGGCCCCACAGCTGAGCGCTGGCCTCGAAGTCTCCAGTGGTGTCAACGGCCTGATCGGGAACGCGGCCCCACAACCAGAGGTAGACGTTCATCGGGTCGCCGGTGACAAGGGCGTCGGCGGCACGGGCGTCGACCGCGGGGGCACGGCGGGCGCTGCTGCGGGCCCGGCTGAGAATGGCCAACCAGGCGCGGCCGGCGGCCTCGACGCCAACGGCGCCCGACTCGGTGGCGGTGACGTTGCGCTCGGCCATCTGGTGGCCGAACCACAGCAGGAGCGTCTCGTCGATGCCGTCGGCGGCGAAGTCGGGGTCGACCGGAGTGGGGGCCACCCCGGCAGCGGCCTGCACGTCGACCCGGTGCACGGCGGTCTCGTGGGCCATTCTGCGGCGCCAGAACCCGTAGGTACGGTGGGCGGGCCACCAGGTGGCGCACGGCTCGTCGGGCCGGTGCGCGGAAAGCTCGGCAACCAGCTCGCGGCGGCCGTCCGTGTGGAAGGCGATCACGTCGCCGGCGCCCTCCACTGGAGGCCGCTGCCACTCGTCCGGCTGCTCGCCGTGCCGGATCCAGGCGAGGGCGCGGCGATAGGCGGTGCCGGTGAGCAACACGGTGTCGGCAACGGTGATCCCCGGCCGTCCCGGCACCTCGAGGTCGGGCCCGGCGCTGGCGGCGAACTGCGCGAGCAGCTCACCCTCGAGGGTGATTCCGTCGAGCAGCCGGCCGTAGTCGATCAGGGTCGGTCGCATCGACGGCCAGTGGTTGGAGGTCATCGGCGGCCGTCCTGCACCAGGCGCTCGGTGAGGTCGATGAACTCCCCGGCCTGCCGGACCAGGTCGTCGGCGTCCCGCGCCGAGACCAGCCTGGTGACTCCGGCCTGCACGGCCGCTCGCGTGCGCGAGCCGGCCGCGAAGAAGGTGGCCCATTCGCGCAGCTCGGGCGCCAGCGAGGCGAGCAGCGCCCACACGGACAGCTGACGGCGACGGTGGCGGTCCGGCCTTGCGCGCGCCGCAACCACGGCGGCCGCCGCACGCAGCGCGGCGAGGTGCGCCCCGGCGTACCGCTCGGCGACGTCCGCTGCGGCGGCCGCCGTGGCCAGCCCGCTGCGGGCCTGGTCGATGAGCCCGAGCGTGGAGGCCGGCGGCGGGGGCACGCTGCGGTTCGGCGAAGCCGGCCGGCGCCGTCCACGTCCGGCGTCGCCCTGCTCGGTGAAGAGGGGGATCACTGTCATCGTCGGCCTCCCGCGCTTCGGACGTGCTGTGACCGCGCCGTGGGGAAGCCGGCGGCGCTCGGCGGCGAGGTGCTTCCCCCACCCCGCCACCGAGCCGTTCTCGAACATGTGTTCGAGTAGTTCAAGGGTAACCCGCGACACGGACGCGTCAAGTCCGCGCGCAAATCCATCGGCCGACGTGGTGGGATGAGCGCGTGCCGTCGCAGACCGACCTCGACCATCCCGGCATCCGCAGGGTCGCCGAAGCTGTGGCCGCGGCCGGCCTGGCCGGCGCCGATGCGTTGCGCGTGCTGGCCGCCGACGTGCGGACCGCGCCCCAGGCGGCCGAGGCCCTCGGCGTCGAGGTCGGCGCGATCGCCAACAGCCTGCTCTTCGACGCCGACGGTGCGCCGGTGCTGGTGCTGACCTCCGGCGCGCATCGCGCGGACACGGAACGGCTCGCGCAGCTCCTGGGCGCCGAAGGGATCCGGATGGGCGACCCCGACTTCGTCCGCACCCACACCGGCCAGCCCATCGGCGGGGTGGCGCCCACCGGGCATCCGGCGCCGATCCGCACGCTGGTCGACAGCGAGCTGCGCAGGCACCCCGTGGTGTGGGCGGCCGCCGGCCACCCCAAAGCGGTGTTCCCTACGACGTTCGCCGAGCTGCTCGAGCTGACCGGCGGTCGGGAGGCCCAGCTCGGAGCGGCCCGATGACCGCCATGCCGTCCGCGAGGCTGGTGGCGCTGACGTCGCACGAGTTGGGGCTGCGGCTGGCCGAGGCCCTCGAGTTGTACGTCACTGCCATGGGCTATCCGCCGGGCACCGCGCAGCAGCGGGCCCCGATGTGGGTCGGGCACATGAGCCGGCCCGGGTGGCGGTGCATGGCCGCGCTGGACGACCAGGACCGGATGCTGGGGGTCAGCTACGGCTACGTCGGCGGGCCGCAGCAGTGGTGGCACGAGCAGGTGGCCAAGGGCCTGGCCACCGTGCTGCCGGCGCCCGCTGTGCGCCACTGGCTCGACGACTACTTCGAGCTGACCGAGCTGCATGTGCGACCGGACGCGCAGGGCCACGGCATCGGTGAGGCGCTGCTGCGCGGGCTGGTTGCCGAGCCGACGCCGGCCGCCTGCGTGCTGCTGTCCACGCCGGAGGGACCGAGCCGGGCGTGGCGGCTCTACCTGCGGATGGGTTTCCGCGAGCTGCTGCGCAACTACCGCTTCTCTGGTGACCCGCGCCGGTTCGCGGTGCTCGGCCGCGAGCTGCCGCTGTAGCAGGCGCAGCGCGCCGTTACAGCGTGGCGAGCTGCTCGCGCAGGGTGTCCAGGCCCATCGAGCCCATCTCCAGCGCGGCCGTGTGGAACGCCTTGAGGTCGAAAGCGCGGCCCTGGCTGGCGGCGCGGGCCCGTGCCTCGTCCCTGGCCGAGAGCCACAGCCGCTCGCCGAGCTTGTACGACGGCGCCTGACCGGGCCAGCCTAGGTAGCGGTCGATCTCGTCGTGCACGTGGTGCGGGTCGTTGATGGTGCGGTTGAGCATGAACTCCAGCCCGAGCTCCGGCGTCCACCGCTCGCCCTCGTGGAAGCCGTACCCGGCGGGTATCGGCAGTTCCAGGTGCATGCCGAGGTCCACCACCACCCTGGCGGCGCGGAACAGCTGCCCGTCGAGCATGCCGAGCAGGTCGCCGTCGTCGCCCAGGTAGCCAAGCTCGCGCATCAGCCGCTCGGCGTAGAGCGCCCAGCCCTCGCCGTGACCGGAGATCCAGCACATCAGCCGCTGGAAGGTGTTCAGCTTGCCGGCGGCGCATAGCGCGATCGCGCACTGCAGGTGGTGTCCGGGGGCGCCCTCGTGGTAGACGGTCGTGACCTCCCGCCAGGTGGTGAAGTCGTGCTTGTCGGCTGGCACCGACCACCACATCCGCCCAGGGCGGCTGAAGTCCTCGCTCGGCGAGGTGTAGTACGCGCCGACACCGCCGCCCGGCGGCGCGATCTTGCATTCCAGCCGCATCACCTCGTCCGGAATGTCGAAGTGCACGCCACGTAGCTCGCCGAGGGCCCGGTCGGACAGTCCCTGCAACCAGGCGGCGAACTCGTCCCGGCCACTGATCTGGTAGCGCGCGTCGGCGTCGAGCCGCTGGGCCGCCTCGGCCATGCTGGCGCCGGGGCTGATCCGGCCGGCGACCCGCTTCATCTCGGCCTCGATCCGGGCGAACTCATCCCAGCCCCAGGTGTAGGCCTCGTCGAGGTCGATGGTGGCGCCGAGGAAGTTCCTGGACTGCAGCCGGTACACCTCCTCGCCGACGGCGTCCCGCGGCGTTGCCTTGGACGCCAGGTCCTCGCGTAGGTAGGTGGCCAGCTCGGCATAGGCCTTGGTGGCCGCCCGCGCGGCGTTCTCGAGGTCACGCTGCAGGGTCTCGGTCACGCCGGGCACACCGTCGGCCTTGGTCACCAACTGGTCGAAGAAGGCCGGCTCGCCGGTCACCCCGGCCCAGGTCTCGCACTGCCCGGCGATCCGCTCCACCTGGCGGATCGCGGCCGGGCGCCCGGCCGATGCCGCATACGCCAACGAGGCGCTGATGCCGCCAAGCGCATCGGGCACCGCGGCCAGTCTGGCCGCGATCGTGGCCCAGTCCTGCGTGGTCTCGGTCGGCATCAGGTCGAAGACCTGCCGGACGTCCTGCACGGGACTGTCGATGATGTTGAACGCGCTGACGTCGAGCTTGGCCTCGTGCAACTCGAGCGCGAGCCCGATCCGCTCGGTGAACACCGCCTTCGCGACCTGCTCGGCCGGGTCGGCCGGCACGGCGGCGGTCATCTCGGCGAGCGCCGACCTGGCCAGCTCGGCGCGGCCGGCGTGGCCCTCCGGTGCGTAGTCGGTGAGCTTGTCGTCGTGTCCGGGCAGGCCAGCGTAGGTGGCGAAGATGGGATGCAGGGCGACGTACTCGGAGACGAAACGGTCGCTGATCTCGTGCACGCCTGACTGGGTTTGTGCCATGGGCCGACGCTACCGGCACCCTCTGTCCAGGCCGATCACCGGTTTGGCACGATCACTGTTCATGGCGGCGGCGCGGGTGACGAGGGTGGCGCCGGCGATCGGCGTGCTGGCGGTGGCCCTGCTGGCCAGCGGATGCCTGCGCGCGCAGGTGGCCGCCGCCGTGCGCAGCGACGACACGGTGACGGGCGAACTCGTGATCGCGACCGTGGTGTCGAACCAGAACGAGGCCGGCGCGGTGCTCGCCCCGCCGTCGGATCTTGAGGCGCGGGTGCGCAGTCAGCCGTACCGGCAGGACGGCTACGCCGGCACCCGGCTGCTGTTCGACGCGCTGACCTTCGACGAGTTCGGCCGGCTGAACCAGGTGCCCGGTGGCGAGGGCCGCCGGCTGCGGTTCCAGCTGCGCCGCTCCGGTGACCTGGTGCTGTTCACCGGCCACGTGGACCTGGTCGAGATCGCCGCCCCGGAGCGGGTGGACGTCGGAGTCAAGCTCAGCTTCCCCGGCCGGATCACGGCGACCAATGGCCGGCAGTCCGGCAACGAGATCTCCTGGCGGCCGGCCCCCGGCCAGATCAGCGAGCTGACCGCGACCGCCCGGTACACCGACCCGAACGCCGCACCTTGGACCCGGTGGGCCGCCCTGGTCGGCGGCCTCGCCGCGGTCGTGGTGCTCGCGGTGGCGCTGCTGGCCTTCGTCGCGCACCGCAGGTCCCTGCGACCGGCCACCGTCCGGTAGCGCCCAGGTACGGGCTCGGGTACGGGCTCGGGTACGGGCTCAGGTACGGGCTCAGGTGCGGGCTCGCACCAGGCCGAGCCGGTGCACCAGCTCGCGGGTCGCAGTCGAGCGGTTGAGGGTGTAGAAGTGCAGGCCGGGCACGCCCTCGGCGAGCAGCCGCTGGCACAGCTCCGTGACCACGTCCAGGCCAGCGGCGCGGAACGCGGCGGCGTCGTCGACCAGGGGGTCCAGCCGGTCCGCCACCTCGGGCGGCAGAGCGCAGCCGGCCAGCTCGACGGACTTGCGCAGGGTGCGCGGCGTGGTCAGCGGCATCACCCCGGGCAGCACGGGGACGTCGCAGGCGCGGGCCGCCAGTCGGTCGCGCAACCGGAGGAAGTCCTCCGCGCGGAAGAACAGTTGGGCGATCGCGAACTCGGCCCCAGCCCTGATCTTGTGGACCAGGTTGTCGGTGTCGCTGTCCAGGTCGGGCGAGCGCGGGTGGCCGGTCGGGAACGCCGCGACGCCGGTGCAGAACGGCCCGAGCGAGCGCACCAGCCGGACCAGCTGGTCGGCGTAGTGGATGCCCTGCGGATGCGGCACCCAGTCCGCGGACGGGCCGGCCGGCGGGTCGCCACGGATCGCCAGCACGTTGCGCACCCCGACCGCGGCGTACCAGCCGATCACGTTGCGCAGCTCGGCCACCGAGTGGTTCACGGCGGTCAGGTGCGCCATCGGTACCAGCGTGGTCTCCTGGGCGATCCTGGCCGTGGTGCGGACCGTTCGATCCCTGGTGGAGCCACCGGCGCCGTAGGTGATCGAGACGAACGCCGGGTCCAGCGGCTCGACCTGGCGCACGGCCCGCCACAGCACTTGCTCCTCGGCGACGTCCCGCGGCGGGAAGAACTCCACCGAGAAGACCGGCCGCTCGCGATGGTTCAGCCGCTGGATCACCGTGGGGGTCACGTAATGCAGGTTAGGTGCCGATCCCCTGAGCTTGGCAAGACGGGCACCTGACCGGGCGCACCGCAGTGGCCAGCCGAGGTGTCACGGAACTGCGACCGCTCACCTACCCTGTGTGACCGGGAACAATGACCGAATGAGCCTCGCGCTCGACCTCGACCGCCCAGCGGCGCTGCACGACGCACTCACCGTGGCGCTGGCCACCGCCCTGGCCGACAAGCGGCGGCAGTGCGAACTGATCGACCCGGCCGTCGGCGCGGCGGCCGGCGTCCTCGCCGAATTCGTGCTGAGCGGCGGCAAGCGGCTGCGGCCGACGTTCGCCTGGTGGGGCTGGCGCGGCGCGTGCGGTGATCCGCAACCGGGTGCCGTCGCCGGTGAACCCGCCGAGGATCCGGCCGACCCCGCGGTGGTGCTGCGCGCGGTCGCCGCGCTCGAGCTGCTGCAGGCCGGCGCGCTGCTGCATGACGACGTGCTGGACGCCTCGACCACCCGCCGTGGGCGGCCGACCGTACACCTGCAGTTGGCCGAGCTGCACCGCGCGTCCGGCTGGCTGGGCGACCCGGCGAGGTTCGGCCTGGCCGGCGCGATTCTGCTCGGCGATATCGCCTTGACCTGCGCGGACGACCTACTGCGCGACGCCGGCCTGTCGCCGGAGGCGCTGCGCCGGGCCGGCGCTGTGTGGACGGCCATGCGGACCGAGGTGCTCGGCGGCCAGTACCTCGACGTCCGCGCCCAGGCCGCCGGCGACGAGACCGAGGAATCCGCGCTGCGGGTGGCGCTGTTCAAGAGCGCCGCCTACACCGTCGTCCGGCCGCTGCAGCTCGGCGCGGCGATCGCCGGCGCCGGCGAGCCACTGATGTCCGCCTACCACCGGTTCGGCGTCGACATCGGGGTCGCCTTCCAGCTGCGTGACGACCTGCTCGGCGTGTTCGGCGATCCGGCCGTCACCGGCAAGCCGGCCGGCGACGACCTCCGCGAGGGCAAGCGCACGCTTCTGGTGGCCCTCGCCCTGCGCCGGTCGGCCGATGGTCGCGCCGGCGCCGCGGCCGAGGTCGTACGGCGCGCGCTCGGCCGGCCGGGCCTCACCGAGGCCGAGCTGGACGCCGCCCGGTCCGCGCTCGTCGAGCTCGGCGCCGTGCACGCCGTCGAACAGCGGATCGAGGCCCTCACCGAGTCTGCGCTGGCCACCCTGGATACCGCGCCGGTGACCATGGCCGCGGCCACCCGCCTCGCCGAGCTGGCCATGGCCGCCACTCGACGCACCAGCTAGCGGGTCGTCCCGCGCTGCGCCATCCGGCGGATGTGCCACCATGTCCGGCGATGCCCCCGACCCCGTACCTTCCGCGGACCCAGGCCGACGGGTCCGCCGTGAGCCAGCCGTCGGCGGCCGAGCGGGCGGCGCTGCCGCGCCGGACGATCGCGCTGGGCGCGGTCGGGTCGGTGCTGCTCGCGGTGGGTGCGATTGGTGCGGCCGGGGTGCTGGTGCACGACCCGGTGCTGGCCGGTAGCCCGTTCTCCTGGGTCCGGTACGGGCACGGCCGCGACCTCGCGACGACGGTCGTGTACGCCGGGTTCTTCCTCGAACTGTGGGCCTGGGTGCGGCTGGGCCGTGGAGTGCTCGCCGGCCGGGTCGGCTCGCGCGGCGTGTTCGTCGCCACCGCCGCCTGGACGGCGCCGCTGCTGCTGGCGCCGCCGCTGTTCACGAGGGACGTGTTCAGCTACCTGGCGCAGGGGGCGCTCGTCCATTCCGGGTACAACCCGTACGTCGTCGGGCCGGAGGTGCTGCCCGACGACGTCGCGGTCAATGTGCACTACTTCTGGCAGGAGACCCCGGCGCCCTACGGCCCGCTGTTCATGATGATCGCCAGGTACGTGTACGCGGCCACCGGCGACAACCTGATCAGCGGCGTGATCGTCATGCGGTTGGTGCTGCTGACCGGCCTCGGCATGCTGTGCTGGGCGTTGCCCGGGCTGGTGCGCCACCTCGGCGGCCGGCTACCGGTGGCGCTGTGGCTGGCGGTGGCGAGCCCCATGACCGTGGTGCACCTGGCCGGCGGTCCGCACAACGACCTGTTGCTGGTCGGGTTGATGGCGGCCGGCACGCTCCTGGTGCTGGACCGCCGGCACCTGCTGGGCGTCGTGCTGCTGACGCTCGCGGTCGCGGTCAAGGTCTCGGCGGCCGGGTTGCTGCCGTTCCTGGTCTGGATCTGGGCCGCGCGGCTGCCAGGCAGCGCACCGGTCCGCTTCGGCAAGGCGCTCGGCGCCAGCCTGGGGATCTTCGGCGGGCTGTTCGGCGCGATCACCCTGGCGTCCGGCCTCGATCTGGGCTGGATCCCCGCGCTGACCGCGCCGTCGATGATCGTGAACTGGCTGTCCGTGCCGACCGGCGTCGGGCAGCTCATCGGCGCGTTGGCGAACATCTTCGCCGACGTCAACCAGATGGTGCCCATCACGATCATGCGGATCGCCGGCGGGGTGCTGCTGGCCGGCATCGCCGCCCGGCAGTGGTGGCTGGCCCGCGGCGGCGGCCCGGATGCCGTCCGGCGGGCCGCGATCGTGATGTTCTTCCTGGCCATCCTGTCGCCGGCCGTGCTGCCGTGGTACCTGACCTGGTCGCTGGTGCTCGCCGCGGCCATGCCGTGGCGGCGGCGCGCGCTGGTGGCCTGCGTTGCCGCGACCGCGTGGCTGGTGCTCATCGCCTACCCGAACGGCCAGGCCGCGATGTACGACGTGCCGTATCTGATCGGGGTCGCCGCGATCTCGGCGCTGGCGGCCGTCTCCCTGGTGCGCCCCGACCCGCTGAGACTGTCCCGACGCCGGCCGGCCGCGGTCACCGAACCCGCCGGAACCGGTGACGGCTCGGGCACGGCCGGAGCGGCCAAGGCAGCCGGCTCGACTGACACTGCTCAGGCAGCCGGCGCGGCCGAGACGGCCGACCGGTCCGCCTGATCCCTCACCATCCGGTCCAGCGTCACCCGCGGTGGGCCGTTGTCGGTCAGTGGGCCGGCAGGCTCGCCCCGGACGGGTGGCACGCGGCCCAGAACCGCCGGCCCAGCTCCGACAGCCGCACCGACTGACGGATGATCTTGGGCGCGCCGCGGCCGTCGGCTCTGGCCTCTGCTTCGGCGGCGCGGACCAGATCGTCGGTCAGCAGGATGTCGTACTGCGCGGCCAGCGACCGGTCCTCCGGGTCCACGTCGACCAGCCCGGGTGACCAACGTCGGGGTGTTCAGGACAAGGGCGGTGCCGGCGGCCCTGCCCACCGTCGAGGCGTTCTCCAGCACGAGCCGCTTGATGCCGCCGAACGGGCCGCGGGACGCCACGTGGACCAGCGGGTACGGCGAGCCGTCCGACAGGGCGGCGAGCACCCGGGCCTCCTCGGGCAGCAGCTGGCACAGGATGCCAGCGTAGAGCTGCCGCTCCCCCTGCTCCCTGGTCTGCTCGACGGACCAGTTCAGCAGCTCGGCCATCGCCGCCCGTAGCGGTTCGAGCTCATCGTTGCGCGGCCGCACCACCGCGGTCACCCGCCGAGCGCCGACCTGGCCGTCCACCAACCGCGCCCCCGTCGGGTCCAGCCCGATGGCTGCCGGCTCGCGACGCGCCGGGCCGTGGTCCAACAGTCCAAGGGAGCGAAGCGGCCGCTGCAGCTGCGCGGCCACCAGCTCCTGCACCGGCCGCGCCGCCCGCTCGGCAGCCGCGCCACCGGGCAGCCGGCGGGCGATGCCCCAGCCAGTGCGACTGAGCCAGCCCGCCACCCCGACCGCCTGGCCGACCAGGACACTCACCTGCTCCAGCGGGCCCCTGCTCTGGTTCGGCACGCCGTCCTCCCCGGTGCCCAGCCGCCCGCCCCACGCCGACGATGTGGAATTTCCCCACTAGAAGGAGCACGATGTCACATCGTCGTCACATCGTCGCCAAAATCGGGCGGCGGATGAAGGGCCGTTCAGAGCGCCATGGCCTGGGCGCGGCGCTTGACCTCCCGGCCACGGTCGGCACGCAGCGCCGAAATGGGAGTGCCTGGCAGCGACTCGTCGGCGGTGAACAACCAGCGCAGGATCTCGGCGTTCGGATGGCCGCCGTCGCGCAGCACGGTGATCGTTCCGGTCAGACCCTTGACCAAGGCGGCGCTATCGAGGAACTCGGCAGGCACGGCGATGACACCGGCCCGCCGCACGGCCAGCAGATGGTGGTCGCGCAACATCTGGTGCACCCGGGTGATCGGCAACCTGAGGCGCTCGGCCACCTCGGGCACCGCGAGGACCTCGACCTCGGCGTCCAGCACGTCGTCGGCCACGGGGATGGTGCTCACGTTTGAGCAGCGTGCCACAGCAGGTGTGGTGGCGTCTTGACCTGTTCGTGCAAGTAGCTCGCCTACGATCGGTCCCGTGCAGGGGTCGGGTACGGCGGGGACGGCCAAGTCCGGTGGTGTGCTCGGCACGCTGCTGGACGGGCGATACCGGGTGGAGGCCGTGTTGGCTCGCGGCGGCATGTCCACCGTGTACCGCGGCCTGGACACCCGGCTGGACCGCCCGGTCGCGATCAAGGTGATGGATCCGCGGTTCGCCGGTGACCAGTCGTTCCTCGACCGCTTCATCCGCGAGGCCCGCGCCACCGCGCGGCTGCGGCACCCCTCAGTGGTCGCGGTGTACGACCAGGGCGTGGACCGCGCCCTGCCGGAGGACCGGGTGTTCCTGGTGATGGAACTGGTCGACGGCGGCACGCTGCGCGACCTGCTGCGGGCGCACCGCGCGCTGCCGGTGCCGCTGGCGATGGCTGTGCTCGAGCCGGTGCTCTCCGCGCTGGCCGCTGCGCACCGGGAGGGCCTGGTACACCGCGACATCAAGCCGGAGAACGTGCTCATCGGCCGCGGCGGCGAGGTGAAGGTCGCCGACTTCGGGCTGGTCAGGGCGATCGCCGAGGCCGGGACCACGAGCAGCAGCGTGATCCTCGGCACGGTGGCCTACCTCTCGCCGGAACAGGTCGCCACCGGCAGCGCGGACGCCCGCACCGACGTGTACTCGGCCGGGGTCGTGCTCTTCGAGATGCTCACCGGCCACCCGCCGTTCACCGGTGACACCGCGCTGTCGGTGGCCTACCGGCACGTCAACGACGACGTGCCACCGCCGAGCACCGCGGTGCCGGGCGTCCCGGAGGCGCTCGACGAGCTGGTGGTGCGGGCCACTAGGCGGGATCCGCGGGACCGGCCGGCCGATGCCGCCGCGTTCCTGGTTGCGCTGCAGCGGGTGCGGACACAGCTCGCCGTACCGCGGGTGCCGGTCCGGCCGCCCGCGCCGCCCGTCGCCGACGACGACGCACCGACCCAGCCGGCGGGGCCGCACGTGCGCTCGGACGGCCAGCAGGGGCCGCGGGGTACCAGGGCGCTCAGCAGGACACCCGCGCCGCACCCTGAGCAGGCCCATGCGCGCGCCGGGCCGCGCCCGGGGTCGAACGCCGGGCCGCACGCCGTACCGCGTCCGGGGCCGCCCGGGTCGGGCCGTGTTCCGCCGCGCCAGCCGGGCGACACCTACCTGCTGGAGCGGTCCAGGGACCGGCGGCTCTTCCTGATCTGGCTGGTGATCGTGGTCCTGATCACCACCATGGTCGGATACGGCGCGTGGCATCTGGCCGTCGGCCGCTGGACGGTGGTGCCCTCGCTGGAGAACCTCAACCGCGGCGCCATCGAACTGGCGCTGCGCCGGGCCGGGCTCGACCCGAAGATCACCGGCGATCACCATGACGCGGTGCCGACCGGGTTCATGATCTCAGTGGCGCCGGCGGTCGGCAGCAAGGTGCTGCGCGGCCGCAATGTCAGCGTGGTGGTGTCGCAGGGGCGGCCCAAGGTGCCGGACATCGCCGCCGGCACCGCCCTGGACGCGGCGCGGGCCGACCTGGCCAACGCCGACCTGCAGGCCAGCCGCGACGAGAAGGCCGACGCCTACGACGACGGGGTCCCGGAGGGCACGGTGCTCAAGCTGGCGCCGCCGCCCGGAACGGAGCTCACCGTCGGGGCCCAGGTGATGATCGCGCTGAGCAAGGGCGCGCAGCCGATCAAGGTGCCGGACGTCCGCGGCCGAACCGTCGACGAGGCGGTCGCCACGCTGCGGGACGCCGGGCTGACGGTGAGCGGCGAGCCGAACCGCCGCTTCGACGGCCACGTGGCCGGCGGCCTGGTGATCGGCACCGAGCCGGGCGCCGGGCAGCAGACCCGCCGGGGCAAGAGCGTCGTGCTGGTGGTGAGCAGCGCGCTGGTGGTGCCCGACATCGTCGGGCTGTCGCGCCCGGAGGCGCTGGCCAAGCTGCGGGGCGCCGGCTTCGACCCGGTCGAGAAGTGTGATGGCTCGTGCGACGACGGCGCGCGGGCGTACGCCACCGACCCGTCAGCCGGCTCGCTCGTCGACCCGGCGAACAACAAGATCACCGTCGAGCTCTCCACCACGGCCCCCGTGCCGATGGTGATGGGCAAGTCGGTCGGCGAGGCGAGGCAGCTACTCACCAAGATCGGTCTGCAGGTGCAGGTGAACCAGCTCATCCCCAACGACTCCAGCGCCGTCATCGGGCAGAACCCCGGACCGGGTGCCCGCGCAACACCCGGCTCGGTGGTGGTGCTCACCGCGTTCCCCTAGTCTCAGGCGCGAGTCTCTGACGCTGGTCGCTGGCGCTGGTCCCTGGCGCTGGTCCCTGGCAGCGAGGAGGCAGCACGGCACTGACCATCGGCAGTCACCGGCTGCCGTTTGCCGACCGCAAGGCAGCCGGCAAGGCGCTGGCGTCCATGGTGGCGACCGTGGTCACCGGTGACTGCGCGGTGCTCGCGCTGCCCCGCGGTGGGGTGCCGGTCGCCGCCGAGGTGGCCGCGGCCCTGCACGCCCCGCTCGACGTGCTGGTCGTCCGCAAGCTCGGCCTGCCGGGGCAGCCTGAGCTCGCGTTCGGCGCGGTGGCCAGCGGTGCCGACCCGGACCGCCCGGTGCAGGTGCGCAACGACCTCGTGCTGGCCCGCGGCCGCGCCACGCCGGAGCAGCTGGACGCCGTCGTCCAGCGCGAGATCGCCGAGCTGCGCCGCCGCGAGCACGCCTACCGCGGCGGGCACGCCGCCGTCGACGTGGCCGGCCGGGTCGCCGTCGTGGTGGACGACGGCCTGGCCACCGGCGCCAGCGCCAGGGCCGCCCTGCTCGCAGTGCGGGCCCGCGGCCCGTCCGCCGTCGTGCTCGCCGTCCCCGTCGCCCCGCGCTCCACGCTGACCGCCCTCGACGCCCTCGCCGACGACGTGGTCTGTGTCGCCGCTCCCCGCCGGTTCATCGCCGTCGGCCGGCACTACGCCGACTTCCACCAGGTCACCGACGCCGAGGTGTACGCCGTACTCTCTGACTAATTGCGAGGATGTGACATTTCCGCAATAGAACCGGGACGATGTCACATCGTCGTCGAAACGTGGCCAAAAGAGCGAGCGCTAGTTGCGGAGCATCTCGGCGACGAGGAAGGCCAGTTCGAGGGACTGCTGGGTGTTCAGCCGGGGGTCGCAGGCGGTCTCGTAACGGCCGCTCAGGTCGGCGTCGGAGATGTCCTGAGCGCCGCCGAGGCATTCGGTCACGTCCTCGCCGGTGAGCTCGACGTGGATGCCGCCGGGGTGGCTGCCGAGGGCGCGGTGCACTTCGAAGAAGCCCTGCACCTCGTCGATGATCCGGTCGAAATGCCTGGTCTTGTAGCCGCTGGGCGACTCCTCGGTGTTGCCGTGCATCGGGTCGCACTGCCAGATGACCTTACGGCCGGTGCCATCGACCTTCTCGATGATGCCCGGCAGCACGTCGCGCACCTTGGTGTTGCCCATTCGGCTGATCATGGTGAGCCGGCCGGGCTCGCCGTGCGGGTCGAGCCGCTCGGCGTACTCGACAGCCTGCTCAGGCGTGGTGGTCGGGCCGAGCTTGATGCCGACGGGGTTGGCCAGCAGCTCGGCGAACCTGATGTGCGCGCCGTCGAGCTGGCGGGTCCGCTCGCCGACCCACACGAAGTGCGCCGACAGGTCGTAGAGCCGGCCGCCGTGCAGCCGGAGCATGGCGCGCTCGTAGTCGAGCACGAGTGCCTCGTGGCTGGCGAAGAGCTCGACGCTGCGCAGGCTCACGTCGTCCACCCCGCAGGCCGTCATGAATCGCAGCCCCCGGTCGATCTCGCTGGCCACCGCCTCGTAGCGGGCGCCGGCAGGGGACCGCCGCACGAAGTCCTTGTTCCAGTCATGCACCCGGTGCAGGTCGGCGAGGCCGGCCGCGGTGACCGCCCGCGCCAGGTTCATCGCTGCGGCCGCGTTGGCGTAAGCCCTGATCATCCGGCCGGGGTCGGGCACCCTGGCCTCCTCGGTCGCGGCCAGCGAGTTGACCATGTCGCCGCGGTAGGACGGCAGCCCCAGCGCGTCGGTCTGCGCTGACCTCGGCTTGGCGTACTGGCCGGCCAGCCTGCCCACCTTGACCACCGGCATGCTCGCGCCGTAGGTCAACACCACGGCCATCTGCAGCAACGTCCTGATATTGGCGCGCAGGTGCGGCTCGGTGTTGTCCACGAACGTTTCGGCGCAGTCGCCACCCTGCAGCAGGAAGGCCCTGCCGCGGGCCACCTCGGCCAGCCGCCGGCGCAGCCGGTCGACCTCCTCGGGCACGGTGATCGGCGGCACGCTCTCCAGCACGGTGCGCACCATCCCGACCGCATGCTCGTCCGGCCAGTTCGGCTGCTGGGCCGCCGGCGCGGCCAGCGCGGCGTCGAGATCGGCCCGAAGCTGCGGCGACAGCGGCGGTAGCTGCGGCAGCACCTCGACCGGCAAGTCAACGGTCCAGTTCACGCGACAAGCGTAGAGAAGCATGGCCGAATGCCGAACTACCGCATTGCCGGTTGCTGCCAACACGTTCTCCCTGGCGTCCTGGTGTCTGGCATCCTCACGTCCATGCGTGTGGCGATGCTGACCGGCGGCGGCGACTCCCCCGGGCTGAATGCGGTCATGCGGGCCGTCGTCCGCAAGGGCCAGGTCTTCTACGGCGACGAGCTCTTTGGCTTCCGGGACGGGTGGCGCGGTGCAATTGAGGGCAATGTGGTGCCGGTATCCGTGGAAACCTTCCGCGGCCTGCTGCCCCGCGGCGGCACGATGCTCGGCTCGTCGCGGACCAACCCGTACAAGGTCGATGGTGGCCCGGAGCGGGTGAAGGCCAACCTGGCCCGACTCGGCATCGACGCGCTGATCGCGATCGGCGGCGAGGACACCCTCGGCGTCGCCACCAAGCTTGCCGTCGAAGGGCTCACCATCGTCGGGGTCCCCAAGACGATCGACAACGACCTCTCGGCCACCGAGTTGACCTTCGGGTTCGACACCGCCGTGCAGGTGTGCGTCGACGCCATCGACCGGCTGCACACCACCGCGGAGTCCCACGACCGGGTCATGGTCGTCGAGGTGATGGGCCGCCACGCCGGGCACATCGCGACCTGGGCCGCGATCGCCGGCGGCGCCACCATGCTGCTGATCCCCGAGCGGCCGTTCGACATCGAGGAGGTGTGCGAGAAGATCGTCCGCCGGCACGAGGGCGGCCGGTTCGCCTCCATCGTGGTGGTCGCCGAGGGCGCCACGCCGAAGGACGGTGCGCTGGTCACCACCTCCGCCGAGGTGGACGCGTTCGGGCACGTCCGGCTCGGCGGCATCGGCGAACGCTTGGCCAGCGCCATCGAAGAGCGCACCGGCTACGAGACGCGGGCGATCGTGCTCGGCCACATCCAGCGCGGCGGCACCCCGACCGCGTTCGACCGGGTGCTGGCCACCCGGTTCGGGGTGGCGGCCATCGACGCGGTGCACGACGGCGCCTCGGGCACCATGGTCGCGCTGCGTTGCGGCGACATCGTGCGGGTGCCTCTGGCGGACGCCACCAGAGAGCTCAAACTGGTCGACCCGGCCTTCTACGAGGTCGCCTCGGTGTTCTTCGGCTGAGCGTCCGGGTGCGCTCGGGTCCGCGCGGTGCGCGCCACGCTGGGCATCGACCTCGGCACCGGCTCCACCAAGGCCGCACTGGTGGACGATGCCGGCCGGCCGGTCGCCGAGTCCTGGGCCGCTCATTCCGCCGCGGCCGAGGTGGACACGCGGCTCTGGTGGCGCTCGACCGTGCGGGCGGTCCGCGGCGTCCTCGCGCAGGCCGGCCGATCCTGCGCGGTGGCTGCTGTCGGGCTGACCGGGCAGATGCACGGCGTCGTGCTGGTGGACCGCCGGCTGCGTCCGCTGATGCCGGCGATCACATGGGCGTCCGTCCGGTCGCCCGACGAGGTGGCCCGGTTGGCGGCGCCGTATGCGGCCTCACTGGCGAATCCGGTGGTCGCCGGCATGCCGGCCGTAACGCTGTTTTTGCTGAACCGGCAGCCGACGATGTGGAATGTGCCCATCAGGCCCGGGACGATGTCACATCGTCGCCAAACGGCGGGTGGGCTGGACGACACGCACCTGGCGCTGCAGCCGAAGGACTGGCTGGGCGCCCGGCTGACCGGGGAGGCCGTCACCGACCCCACGGACGCCTCCGCGACCCTGCTGTGGGACTTCGACACGGCAGGCTGGCACCGCCCCTGGGTGCAGGCGCTCGGGCTGGACGCCGCGCTGCTGCCGCCGGTGGCGCCGTCTGACGACCTGCGCGGCGTCCTGCTGCCGGCGGCCGCCGCCGCGCTCGGGCTGCCGGCCGGGCTACCGGTGACCGTGGGACGCGGCGACACGCCAGCCGCCCTGGTCGGTTCGGGCACCGCCGGCCGTGGCGCGGGCGGCGCGCAGGTCTCGGTCGGCACCGGCGCCCAGATCTGCCGCATTGTGGATACCGTGCGGCCCGACCCCACCCGCCGCACCCACCTGTACTGCGGCCCCGGCCCGGCGCAGTGGTACGCCATGGCCGCCACGCTGTCCGCCGGGCTTGCGCTGGAGTGGGTGCGCCGCGTCCTCCGGGTGAGCTGGCCCCGGCTGTACTCGGAGGCCTTCGACTGCCCGCCCGGCGCCGACGGCGTCGTGTTCCTGCCCTACCTCGCCGGCGAGCGCACGCCCTACCTCGACCCTCGGCTGTCCGCAGCCTGGCGGGGGCTGCGGCTGGAGCACGGGCGCCCGCAGTTGCTCCGCGCCGCCCTTGAGGGCTCCGCCTTCGCGCTGCGGGATGCCTGGGACGCCCTGCTGGCCGCCGGCCACGATGCGGACGCCTTCGTGCTGGCCGGCGGCGGCACCATGGATCCGCGGTGGCGCCAGCTCCTCGCCGACGTCCTGCGGCGCCCGCTCACGGTCACCCCGCACGGCGCCGGCTCCGCCCGTGGCGCTGCGCTCTCCGCAGCCGTGGCCCTGCACTGGTTCCCGGACCTGCCCACGGCGGCCGCCACCGCCGGCACGCCGCACCTGGTCGCCGAGCCCGGCCGCCACGACTACGCCGTACCCCTGGCCCGCTTCCGCGCTCACTCCCGGGAAGTCAGCGGACGGGGAAGGAGAGGTTTTGGCGGGCCAGCTCGATGACGCGCCACCGCACCAGGTTATGGCGGGCGTCGGCCAGGGCGTCGTGGGCGTCGGTGGGTGGCTTGGGGAGCGGCGGCTTACCGACATCCTCCCAGCGCTGCCGCAGCTCGCGGGTGAAGCGCGGGATGGCCCGCGGCAGCTGGGGCATGGTGCCCCAGAGCTGGGCCAGGGCGACGTGGTCGTAGGCGGCGTACCAGGCCCACAGCTCGATCTCCTCGCGCGGTGCGAACAGGAACTCCAGCAGCGACTCGCGAATGCCGGCGCGGCTTCGGTACGCCGGCGAAGACGGCGGCGGCAGCTTGTCGAGGACGTTGGCGCGCACCCATGGCCCGGCGTTGCCGGGGTCGAACTCGGTGGACACCGCGTAGTACTCGCGGCCGGTCTCATCGACGACACCTATGGAGACCAGGTCGATGGTCAGCCCGTCCTCGATGAACTCGGTGTCGAAGAAGTACCGCACCGGACGCACCCTACGGGGCGCGGGGGGCGCAGGGCGGCTAGCCGGCGCGCGCCGCCGGCATCCTGGCCGCCACCCGACCGTTGTCCGAGCGAGCTGCCTTGGCCTGGTCCTCCTTGGCCTTGGCGGCGTAGACGTCGACGTACTCCTGGCCGGAGAGCTCCATCAGCGAGTACATGATCTCGTCCGCCATCGAACGCTCGACGAACCGGTCGCCAGCCATGCCGTAGTAGCGGGAGAAGTCCAGCGGCCGGCCGATCCGCACCACCACCACGCCGGGTTTGATCCGCCAGCGGGCCGAGCCGATGACGTTGATCTTGTCGGTGCCGATCATCGCGACCGGGATCACCGGCACCCGAGCCTCCAGGGCCAGCCGAGCGATGCCGGTCTTGCCCTTGTACAGCCGGCCGTCCGGCGAGCGGGTGCCCTCCGGGTAGATGCCGAGCAGCTTGCCCTCCTTGAGGATGCGCACGCCGGTGGCCAGCGCCGCCCGCGCCCCCGAGCCGCTCGACCGGTCGATGGGCACGTTGCCGGTGCCGCCGAAGAACAGCCGCTTGGCCCATCCCCTGAGGCCGGGCTCGGTGAAGTACTCCCGCTTGGCGAGGAACGTGATCCGGCGCGGCACGAGCAGCGGCAAGAAGATCGAGTCGGCGACTGCGAGGTGGTTGCCGGCGAGGATCGCCGCCCCGCGCCGCGGCAGGTTCTCGACGCCCTCTATCCGGGGCCGGTACAGCAGGCGCAACACGGGGCCCAGCACGGCGTACTTGAGTACCCAGTACAGCACTGCGCACCCACTCCGATCTGCCCCCGCTGGCACCGGGCCCCGCAGGCCAGACTACGGAGCGCGGGCCGTCTGGCACAACGGTGCGACCTCCCGTCACGGGTGGTCCCCGTGCGACGATGACCACAGTGTCACCCGGACGACATACCGCACGCGGAGGTTGCCAGTGCCAGTGCTCCCCGGTGCAGAACCCTTCCGGTACGACCGCTCCGATCAGATCGGCGTGCTGCTCTGTCACGGGTTCACCGGATCGCCGCAGAGCATGCGGCCGTGGGGTGAGCACCTGGCCGCCGACGGCCTCACCGTGCGCTGCCCGCGGCTGCCCGGCCACGGCACGAACTGGCGGGAGATGAACCGCACCCGCTGGCCGGACTGGTACGGCCGGGTCGCCGAGGAGCTGGACGAACTGGCGGCGTGGTGCGCGACGGTCGTCGTCGGCGGGCTGTCCATGGGCGGCGCGCTTGCGCTGCGGCTGGCGGAGCAGCGCGGCTCGTCGGTTGCCGGGCTGGTCCTGGTGAACCCGTCGGTCATGTCGCTGCGCCGGGAGATGGCACTGCTGCCGGCGCTGTCCAGGGTGGTCGCGTCGATGCCACCGATCGGCAGCGACATCGCCAAGCCTGGGGTCACCGAGTTGGCCTACGAGCGCACGCCGCTGCGCGCGGCCAACTCGCTGCGCAACCTCTGGCGGACCGTGCGCGCCGATCTCGAGGCGGTGACCCAACCGGTGCTGCTGTACCGGTCGGCCGTCGACCACGTCGTCGAGCCGATCAACTCCAAGATCGTGCTGGCCGGCATCGCCAGCACCGACGCGACCGAGGTCGTGCTGCCCAACAGCTTCCACGTCGCCACCCTGGACAACGACGCGCCGACGATCTTCGCGGGTACGGTCGAGTTCGCCAGGCGGGTCCATGCCCGGCGGGTGGGTGAACCCGCGTGAGCTTCGAGCGCCTCGACCCCGACGATCCGGACCGCCCAGGCGAGCCGACCGCGTCGGACGTCGACGCGGCGTTCGCCGAGATCATCGCCGGCTGGCAGGACAACCGGCCGCAATGGCCGCGTGACCACCCGGCCGGGGATATGGGCTCGGGGCCGGACACGGGGCCGGACGTTGGGTTGGACACAGGGTTGGACACAGGGTTGGACACGGCCTCGGACCCGGGGTCGGATGCTGTGCCGACCGAGGAGATCCCGGCGCAGGACGTGGTCGAGGATGACGACGACCACTACGTGCCGCCGGAACCGCCGCCACTGCCACGCCCCCAGCCCGCCACCGTGGGCGCCGCGCTGCTGTTCGCTCTCGGCGTCGCGCTGCTGGCCATCCCCGGCGTGCTCGGCCTGTCGGACCAGTACGGGCTGCCGCTCGGCCTGCTGTCCATCACCGGCGCGATCGTCTGGCTGGTCGCCCGGCTGCGCCGGGGCCCACCCACCGACTCGGGCTGGGACGACGGCGCCCAGCTCTAGCCTTGACGGCCACCTGTACGGCCGCCTGGTCGACCGCGTGGTCGACCGCCTGGACCCGAGCCTGGTCGGCCGGCGACGAGGTCTCGGGCCAGGGCAGCGGCGCCGACCATGCTGGCAACGTCGCCGCCGAGCTGGGCGGTGCGGATGCGGGCCAACGGGCGGTGGCCGGCGCCGGTGATCACAGCGGCGTAGTGCTCGCGGGCTTCGTCGAGGAACAGCGGGGCCGATTCCGAGACGCCACCGCCGATCACCATGAGCTCAGGGTCGTACACATCGGCGACCACGGCGAGGCCCTCGCCGAGCCAGCGGGCCAGGTCGGCCATGGCGCGGATGGCCAGCTGGTCGCCGTCGCGGGCGGCGGCCGCCACGGTTCGCCCGGTGATCTGGTGCGGGTCACCGGCCGCATAGCCGTGCAGCAGCGTGGTCCGCCACGGGGCGCTGGCCATCAGCTCCACCGCGGTGGCGGCCAGTGCGGTGCCGCTGCAGTAGCGCTCCCAGCACCCGCGCTTGCCGCACGGACACTGCCGCCCATCGGGCACCAGCCGCAGGTGACCCAGCTCGGGGGCGACGCCGTACGCGCCGCGGTACACCTCGCCGTCGATCAGGAGAGCGCCGCCGATGCCGGTGCCGATGGCGATCAGTACGGCGTACGCCGCGCCGCGGGCCGCGCCGAACCGGTACTCGGCGACGGCGGCGGCATTGGCGTCGTGCTCGAGGACGACCGGTAGGCCGAGCCGGCGGCGCATCCGCTCCACCACCGGGGCCTGCCGCCACGACAGATGCGGTGCGAACATCACCCGGTGCCGGTCGGCGGCGACGAAGCCGGCGACGGCCAGGCCCACCGCCGCCACCGGGTGCCGATCCGCCAGCTCCTTGGTGACCAGCGCAATGGCATCCTCCAGCGCGGCGTCCTCGCCGGGGGTTGGCGTGCGCACGGTGTCGAGCACGGCGCCCGTGGCGTCCACGACGCTGGCCCGAACGTTGGTCCCGCCGACGTCGACGCCGACTGTCAGCACTCCCCGTCCGCCCCGCCGGCCGGGCCGTCGTTCGGCGCCGGGCGCACCTCGATCTGCTGCACCCTAGGTTGTCGCGGCGGTTCCGCAGACGGCGTACGCGGCTGCTCGAGCAGGGCGCGCAGGGTGGTCAGCAGCGCTGTGGCCTGCTCGGCGATGCGGCCGCCCAGCTCAGGCGCCTCGCCGCGGACCAGCGCGATCAGTGAGCACAGCGGGCACCACTGGCACGCGGACGGCCGTTGCTGGCCGTCCGAGGCGGCGGCGTCGGCCTCCACCCGCAGGCCGGCCAGCACCGACCGCGCGCCGGGCTCGAACCGGTCCAACAGCGCGAGCGCGATCAACCTCAGATCCTCGCCGACCTCGCCACGGCCCAGGCAAGCGGCGCAGCCGGCGCCGGCGGCCGTGCTCACCGGTGCTCCGGACGGCCGCGGCCGTGCCCAGCCGTTGGGCGCAGCCACAGCGCTGGGTCCGGCCGGAACCGCACGGTCAGCCCGTCGGCGTGCTGCCGTGCGTCCACGACGACGCAGCGGCGCAGCACGGACGGCAGGCCGACCAGGCGCCGACGGCCGTCGATGGTGACCGCCAGCTCGTCACCGACCCTGGCCAGCTCGACCGCCGACGCGGTTTGCCCGTGCAAGGGCCGTGCCATCCGCAGTGCCATCCGCAGCTCGAACTCGGAGTCCAGCGCGCGGCCGGTGCCGGCGACGCGCCGCACGGACAACAGCGGCTCCGCCCGCTCGGTTTCGCCGAAGGACCGCAGCCCCGGCTCGCCCAGCGAGGACAGCCCGGACAGCCCGGACAGCCCGCCCAGCGAGGACAGCGCGGCCAGCCCGACCGGCTCGTTGGCCAGGTGCGGCACGGTGTCCAGCGGCAGGCCGCCGGTGTCCCGGCGTAACCGCGCGAGCACCTCGTCCTGCTCGGCCCGGCGCGCCCGCAACCACGTCGCAGCGGCGCCGCGCGCCCGCGGTGACGGCTCCGGCACCAGCCGGTTGGCCAGCAGCCCGTCCACCCGGACGCCGAGCAGCGTCAGCGCGGTCAGGGTGCGGCGCGTCTCGGCGAGCACCACCCGGTCCGGGGTGAGCACCAGCCGCACCCCGGTGACCTCCGGGTCGGTGAGCAGCGCGCACAGCCGGGACAGCCGCTCGGCCAGCCTGGACAGCGCGTCTGCCACGTCCTGCCAGCGGTCCAGCCCGGCCCGGATGCCGGGCAGCACACCGGACACCATCCGCCGGTGCGCGGGGAACAGCCGCTCCAGGTACCCGGCGCACGCCTCGGGTAGGGCCAGCAGTCGCAGCGTGTCCGCGGTCGGCGCGCAGTCCACCAGCACGATCTCCCACGGGCCGGCGCGGGCCAGCTCGTACACCTCGGCGATGGCCAGCAGCTCCTCCACCCCGGGCAGCACGGTCAGCTCCTCGGCGGCCACCTCGTCCACCCCCGCGCCGGCCAGCAGCACCGCCAGGTGGGCGCGCAATGACGACCAGGCGCCGTCCAGCAGCCGCCGGCCGTCCAGCTGCGCCGCGAACAGCCCCTCGACCTCGGCCGGGTCGCCACTGCTGATAGCAATGGGCGGCACGTCGAGCACGTCGGCAAGCGAGTGCGCCTGGTCGGTGGAGACCACCAGCACCTTGCGACCCTGCGCGGCCAGCCGGGCCGCGGTCGCCGCCGCCAGCGTGGTCTTGCCGACCCCGCCCTTTCCGGTGAACAGCAGCACCCGCACGATCAGCCAGCCTCGACCTTGCGCTTGAGCTCCTTCAGTGCCGTGTCAATGATCACCTTCTCGGCCTTGCGGCGGAGCAGCCCGATCATCGGGATGCTCAGCTCCACCGAGAGCGTGTACGTGACGGTGGTGGCGTCCCCCCGCTGATGAAGGGTGTACGAGCCGTTCTGCACCTTCTGCATCTGGCCCTTGACCAGCCGCCAACTCACCGACCGGCCGTCGTCGGCCCAGTCGTAGGCCAAGGTGTACTCGTCCTTGACCACCGCCTTGTCCAGGACAAAACGGGCCCGCGCCGGCCGGCCCCTGGCGTCCAGCGAGAGCACCTCGGCCTCCTTGATGCCGTCGGCCCACTCCGGGTACCTGGACAGGTCGGCGATCACCGCCATCACCCGGTCGGCCGGCGCGGCGATCTCGATCGACTGCGTGGTCTGGTCGGCCATGGGCGGAGGCTACCCCGACTACCAGCGCAGCACGTACGGCGTCTCGCTGCGTTGGAAGTGGCCCACGTTGACGCACTCGGTGCGGCCGATCCGGGTGCGCCGCGCCAGCGGAGCGTGCACGTGCCCGAAGAGCGCCATCCGCGGCTGCCTGGCCCGGACGAACTGCAGCAGCTGCGGCGAGCCGCGCTCCGGGTGGCGGGCCACCACGTCATAGCACAGCTCGGGCACGGCCGGCGGGATGTGGCTGGCCAGCACGTCCACCCGCGGCGCGGCCCGGATGCGGTCGACCGCGTCGGCGAACTCGGCCGGGGTACGCAGGTACGGCCGCCACGGGCCGTTGCGGCGGGGCAGCACGCCGTCCGGCAGCAGGCCGCCGCCGACGAAACCGAACCACCGGCCGCCGACGTCCGCTGTCGTCCCGTCGCAAATGGTCACCCCGGCGCCGGCGAACTCCGGCCAGAGGTGCGGCAGGTCCACATTTCCCGGTGTGGCGTACGTGGGCGCGGTGAGGCTGGCGAAGATCCGGCCGTACTGTTCGCGCACCTCGTGCTCGATCACCTGGGCCGGGTCGTCGAGTTGCGCCCACAGGCCGCGGACGAAGGTCAGCAGGTCGCCGGTCTCGCCGGTGCCGCCGCCGGAGCGCAGCTCGGCGAAGCGCCGCACGACCTCCGGCCCGAAGATCCGCCCGAGGATGCCACCGGTATGGTCGTGGTAGTCCACGAAGTCGATCAGGTCGCCGAGCACCACCAGCGCGTCAGCGCCATCCCCGGCCCTGGCCAGCGCGCCGGTATTGCCGTGCACGTCCGACACCACATGCACGCGCATGGGCAGCACCCTACGACCGGTGAGCGGCGGGGCGGCCGATCTCGCGGCCGGCCTCCAGCTCATCCTTGAGGGCGAACGCCAGGCGCTTGGCGGCCAGCTGGCGGCGCCGGACCTCGGCAGCGGCGGCCCGCGGCGAGATCGACACCACCGCCCCGTCCCGGCCGGCCGGGTCGGCGCGCAGGTAGTAGTGCAGCATGGTTCCGTCCAGCACCGGCTCCAGCCAGACCTCCATGGTGCCGACCAGCATGCCGTGCACCGTCCAGCGCAGCCCCTCGTCGCCGCGGTCCGCGTACACGGACAGCCGCAGGTCCGGCCAGAACCGCGGCCACCGCCGGCAGTCGGCGAAGATCGCGGCGAGCGATCGCGGCGACGCCACGATGAAGGTCTCGTCCAGCACGTCCACCGATGGCACCCCGTCAGCCTGCCAGCAGCGCCGCGATGCTGCCGAGCCGCCCGCGGGCCGGCTGGATTCCGGCTAGATTCCGGCTAGATTCCGGCAATGAAGTGCCCTCAGCGGCCCGGAGGTCCTGGTGCGTGAGTTCAGTGTCCCCGCCACCGTGACGGTGGCCGCCGGGGACAACCTGTCAGACATGGTCTTAGCCAACGCCGAGCGGTTCGGCGACGCCATCGTCTACCGGCGCGAGGTGGCCGGCGAGTGGGTTGACGTGACCGCCCATGAGTTCGGCGAACAGGTGCTCGCGGTGGCCAAGGGCGTGGTGGCCAGCGGGGTGCAGCCGGGCGACCGGGTCGGGCTGCTGTCCAGGACCCGCTACGAGTGGACGCTGATGGACTTCGCCATCCTGGCCGCCGGCGCGGTTACCGTGCCGGTGTACGAGACGTCCTCGGCGGAGCAGGTCGAGTGGATCCTGTCCGACTCGCAGGCCACCGCCGTGATCGTGGAGAGCGCCAGGCACCGCGCCACCGTCGACTCGGTGCGCGACCGGCTGCCCGGGCTGGCCAACGTCTGGCAGCTCGACGCCGCAGGCGACAGGGGCGCGGTGGCGGCGCTCACCGCGCTGGGCGCCGACCTCGCCGACGACGACGTGCACGCCCGCCGACGCCGGG
>DASXTS010000425.1:0-4915 GCA_036505275.1 Pseudonocardiaceae bacterium | reverse complement strand
CACGGCGGGCACCAATGTGCTGCGGGCTGGCCAGGTGCTCACCCCCGCGGCGCTGGGCCTGGCCGCCGCGCTGGGCTTGGGCGAGCTGAAAGTGATTCCGCGGCAACGGGTATTGGTGATGTCGACCGGTTCTGAGCTGGTGGCACCGGGCACGCCGCTGCGGCCCGGTCAGATCTACGAGTCCAACGCGGTGATGCTGGCCGCGGCCGTGCGTGACGCCGGCGCCGAGGTGATCGCCGCGCCGATGACGGGTGACGACGTCGCCACGTTCCGCGACGCGTTGACCCGCCACGTCGGCGACGCCGACCTGATCATCACCACGGGTGGCGTCAGCGCGGGAGCGTACGAAGTGGTCAAGGACTCGCTCGGCGGCGAGGTTGAGTTCGTCAAGGTGGCGATGCAGCCCGGCATGCCGCAGGGCGCAGGCATTGTGAACGGCACGCCGATCATCACGCTGCCCGGCAACCCGGTCAGCGCGCTGGTGTCGTTCGAGGTGTTCGTCCGGCCGGCTATCCGGCTCCTGCTCGGCAAACGCCGGCTGTTCCGCCGCACGGTCACCGCGACCGCCCTGCAGGGCATGTCGAGCCCGGCCGGCCGCCGGCAGTACCGCCGCGGACTACTCCACCGCGACGACGAAGGGCGCTACAGTGCCGAGCCGGTCGGCGGTGCCGGCTCGCACCTGCTCGCCAGCCTCGCGCGGGCGAACTGCCTCATCGTGATCGACGAGGAGGTCACCGAAGTGTCCGAAGGCGACGAGGTCACGGTGATCCCGCTGCTGCTGTCCGGCGCCTGACCCGGCCGGGCGCGCCGCGCACCGGCTCCGCCGCCACCCCCGGCGAGCCAGGCGAGCGCAGCGCGCCAAGTCGGGACGAGGACCACGACTCACCAACACCGAGCGGAGCGTGACACCCGGCGATGACCCGCCATCCCGGATGGCCGGCGCGGCTGAACCACGAGCGGGTCGGGCTACGGCCGCCGCGGCTCCGGGACGCATCGGCGTGGAGCGGCCTCCGGCTGCGGAACGAGGCGTGGCTCGCCCCGTGGGAGCCGACCTCGGCCGAATCCTGGCGGGCCCGGCACAGCGCTGCGGCCTGGCCGTCGTTGCTCTCCTCGGTACGCCGATCCGCCCGCGCCGGCGCGCTCCTGCCGTTCGTCGTCACCTACGACGACCGCTTCGTCGGCCAGCTCACCGTCAACAACATCGTGCGCGGCGCGCTGCGGTCGGGTCAGATCGGCTACTGGGTGGACCAGGAGCACGCCGGCCGCGGCGTGATCACGACTGCCGTCGCGCTCGTCACCGACCACTGCTTCGGCCCGGTCGGGCTGCACCGCGTCCAGGTCGACATCCGCCCGGAGAACGTCGCCAGCCGCAGGGTCGTGGCCAAGCTGGGCTTCCGCGAGGAGGGGTACCTGCAGCGCTACCTGGACATCGACGGCGCCTGGCGGGATCACGTCAGCTACGCCCTCACGGTCGAGGACGTCCCGGGCGGGCTGATGCGCCGGCTCGGCCGCCCGACCGGCTGACCGCTTTTCTCGACACACCGCGGCGCCTCCCCGGCTGACCTGCGACGACTCGTTAGCGTGTGATCACTCGTGGGACCGGTGTGACAGGGGGGACACGGTGAGCTCGACCATCCTCATGGTCATCGTGCTCGTCGTGATGTGGCTCGTCGTCCTGGTCCCGATGTTCGTCCGCCGGCACGAGGACGACGAGGCCGGGGACGCCGACCGGTCCGCCAGCCGCGCCCGGGTCCTGACCCGCCGTGCCCCGCCCGGCCGCCGCACCCGTTCGTACCGGCATCACCCGCTCGACGACGCCCCCGTCGATGGACGCGGGCGGCCGGCGGTGGCCGCCGCAGCGTTCTCGCGTGACCGAGTACGGCGCCGCATGCTGCGCAGGCGCCGTCGCACCCTGGTGCTGCTGTTCGCGCTGGCGGCCGCTGGTTTCGCCGCCGCCGAGCTGATGACGGCCTGGTTCTGGGTCGTCCAGGTGCTCGGGACGGCGCTACTGATCGGGTACGTCGGCTGGCTGCGGCAGCAGGTACGCCGCGAGCGGGCCCGCCGACGCCGGCGCGCCGCACTGGCGGCCGGCAGGCCGGCTCCCTTCCCGGCACCGCTCACCCGCCGCCCGGGCGTCGGCCCGACCCGTCGACAGGCCCGGACGGCTCGACCCGCCCAGGCTGGTTACCGCACCGCTGGCCACCCGGTCGGGCTCGCCGCGCGAGCCGATGAGTCGACTGCGGCACCGCGACTGGCGACGGCCGCGGACGGCGGGTCCTGGCGGCCAGTGCCGGTGCCCACGCCGACCTACGTCACGAAGCCGGCAGTCCACCGGGTGGATTCGGTCGTGAGCCTCGACGACGACGACCCGGCCCTGATCGACATCGATCCGATCGTTGAGCCGGTCGAGCGCCGCCGCGCCGTCAACGGCTGACGCCCGCCACTCGGCGCCGGCCGCGCCCACCCTGCTAATCTGGACGGCGTTCCTCGGGGCTGTAGCGCAGTCCGGTAGCGCACCTCGTTCGCATCGAGGGGGTCAGGGGTTCGAATCCCCTCAGCTCCACCGGCTCTGACCTGCGCACATGCGCCGACGGACGATGTCCGCGCCGGTCCCCACACTTGCGGTGTGAAGCCAGCTGGCACCCTAACCTACTGTGCTGGCCGCTTCGGCATGTCGCGGCAAGCCACCTGGTTGCCAACTCCCAGTTCGCCTACCGCGAGCGTTCCACCGTGAGGTCCAACGATCGCTCCCGCAGCATGGCCCGAGGCCGTGGGTCTCGCTGGAGAACGCTGTCCTTGCAGTTCGTGGATCGGTGACGTCCGACGCAATGGGCAGGGGCGGGGGACCGCTACTCTATTTGTAGTGCGTCGAGCCATGCGTGCAGCCTGGGCGGTACGTTTGAGTCCAGATGGGCCGGGAGCCTATCGACGCGTTCGTGCAGCGTAGCGACATCGATGAGTCGCGCCTCAGCAGCGCAGCGGCAAAGGCACGGTCCTTTTCGCGGAATGCGACCAGTTTGGATACCACGCAGTCATGAGGCTCCAAGAAGGCCGCGCGCGCCCGACCGGTCGAATTGTTGGACCAACGCACAACTCGCTCACGCCATCCATCAGGAAGTACGGCTGTGTGCACGCTGACGCCCTGAGCGTAGAAGCCGAAGGATTCATGGAAGGAGGACAGTTCGCCGATGGCCCCGTCAACCATGTCAGCTTTAGACTCGTTGGGGTCGTCGAAGGGTGTGGCTCCGCTGAAGTGACTCCTGCGTGCCTGTGACCTGGAGGTTTCGGCGAGTCTGATCATGTGAGGGGCCCTTCCCGCTACGTTCGTGGATGCGAAAGCCAGAACGTGGACGAAAAGGAGCCCGATGTCAGCGTACGCGCCGGAGGCCGAGGCGGGACCGTTCGCCCGGTCGCGGGAGATGTTCACTGCGGTGGTGGCCGAGCTGGAGTCCGCGCAGACCGGCCGGTGCACCCACGGTGAGCTGGAAGACCTGCTGACCAAGCGGTCGCAGGAGCTGATGCGCGGCATGATGCAGGATCATCTGGACCTGCGGGCGGCCCGGGAGCAGCGCCGTGAGGAGGTTCCCGGCGCCGACGGGGTGGCACGCACCCGAGTGGAGAAAGGGCACCAGCGGGAGCTGGCCACCGTGTTCGGACCGGTCATGGTGACGCGGATGGCCTACCGCGCCCCGGAGGCGGCGAACCTGTACCCGGCCGACGGTGTGTTGAACCTGCCCGAGGAGAAACACTCCCACGGCCTGCGGCAGCTGGCGGCCATCGAGTCGACACGCGGTTCGTTCGCCCAGGCCGCCGCGGCGGTCGAACGGGCCACCGGGGTGCGGGTCGGCAAGCGCCAGGTCGAGGCGCTGGCCCAGGCCGCCGCCGCTGACATCGACAGCTTCTACGCCGCCCGCCGCCCCGGTCCGCGTCCGCACACCGATCTGCTGGTGATGACCGCTGACGGCAAGGGCATCCCGATGCGGCCGGAGGCGTTACGCGAGACCACCCACAAGGCGGCGGCCGGCAGCAGACCAAAGCTCGCCACCCGGCTCTCACCGGGGGAGAAAACCGGTCGCAAACGCATGGCCGAACTCGGCTGCGTCTACGACGCCGCCCCGGTACCACGCACCCCCGCCGACATCATCGCTCGTCCCGGCAGCCGAAAAAGACCACACCCGACGCCGCGGACCGGCCGCCGAGGGCAAATGGCTGACCGCCTCGGTCACCGATGACATTCCCGCCGTGATCGGGCGGGTCTTCGACGAGGCGAGCCGCCGCGACCCGGGCCAGCAACGGACCTGGGTCGCGCTGGTGGACGGCAACCGAACCCAGATCGAGGCCATCACCACCGAGGCCGCCAGCCGACGGACCACCGTCCACATCGTCGTCGACTTCATCCACGCCCTCGAATACATCTGGAAGGCGGCCTGGTCGTTCTTCTACCCCGGCCACCCCGACGCCGAGGACTGGGTCGCCGAGCAGGCCGTCAAACTCCTGGACGGCAAGGCCCGCGACGTCGCCGCCGGCATCCGCCGCCGGGCCACCCGCGGCGGCTACCCAGCCGCCGAACGCAAGGGCGCCGACGAGGCCGAGCTACCTCACCAGCAAGAAGCCCTACCTGCGCTACAACCGCGCGCTGCAGGCCGGCTGGCCAATCGCCACCGGCACCATCGAAGGCGCCTGCCGGCACCTGGTCAAAGACCGGCTCGAACTGACCGGCGCCCGCTGGGGGCTATCCGGAGCCGAAGCCATCCTCACCCTGCGCGCCCTGCCGGCCAACGGCGACTTCGACATCTACTGGAACTACCACCTGCAGCAGGAACACCAACGCGTCCACCTCAGCCGCTACCAAGACGACTACACCCTAACCGCGTGATCAACTCAGCGACCGGCTCACTCCAGGGGAGCCGCACCC
>DASXTS010000424.1:0-10372 GCA_036505275.1 Pseudonocardiaceae bacterium | reverse complement strand
GGGGGGTTGGTGGTACTTGGAGGCACCCCACGGCCGGCTCTTACGTGCTCGCCGGGGACACCGATGGCTCGGGCGCCGCCGTCCTTGCCGCCCTTGGCCGGCTGGCCCGCGCGGTGGTCGACCGGCTGCCCGGGCTGGTGGTGGTGGGCATCACCGGGTCGTCGGGCAAAACGTCCACCAAGGACCTCACGGCCGCGCTGCTGCGGCCGCTGGGCCTGACGATCGCACCGCCCGGGTCGTTCAACAACGAGCTCGGCCACCCGTGGACCGTGCTGCGCGCCGACCGCGGCACCCGGCACCTTGTGCTGGAGCTGTCCGCGCGCGGGCCCGGCCACATCGCCGCGCTGTGCCGGGCGGCCCCGCCCCGGATCGGCGTGGTGGTCAACGTCGGCTCCGCGCATCTCGGCGAGTTCGGCTCGCGGGATGCGATCGCCGAGGCCAAGGCCGAGCTGGTCGAGGCGCTGCCGCCGGCGCACCGGGGCGGCGTCGCGGTGCTGAACGCCGATGACGCCGCGGTGGCCGCCATGGCCATCCGGACGGCGGCGCGCACCGTGCTGGTCGGCCGCGCAGAGGCAGCGCACGTCAGGGCCGTGGACGTGCGCCTCGGCGCCGCCGGTCGGGCGGCATTTCGCCTGGTCACCCCGTACGGCGAGGCGCCGGTGCGGCTCGCGGTGCAGGGCGAGCACCAGGTCGGCAACGCGCTGGCCGCCGCCGCGGTGGCGCTGGAGCTCGGCGCCACCGTGCCGGCCATTGCCGACGGCCTGGCCAGCGCCGCGCCGGTGTCCCGCTGGCGGATGGAGGTCACCGACCGCGCCGACGGGGTCACCGTGATCAACGACGCGTACAACGCCAACCCGGAGTCGGTCCTGGCCGCGCTGCGCACGCTCGCCACCATGGCCGGCGGCGGCCGGCGGAGCTGGGCCGTGCTCGGCCCTCTCGGTGAGCTCGGCGAGGCCGCCGACAGCGCGCTCGACGAGCTCGGCCGGCGCGCGGTTCGCCTCGGCATCGACCGGCTCGTGGTGGTCGGTGAGCAGGCCCGCGCGCTCTACGACGGTGCCCGCCGGGAACGGCCGGCAGGAGAGGAGTCGGTGCTCGTGCCCGACGTCGAGGCCGCGACCGCGCTGCTGCGCGCCGAGCTGCGGTCGGGTGACGTGGTGCTGGTGAAGGCGTCCCGAGCGTTCGGCCTGGAACGGATCGCCGCGGCGCTGCTGCCGGACCGGCCGGCGGGGGAGGCGGGCGCGCCGTGACCAGCATTCTGATCGCGGCGGCCATCGCGCTCGCGGTGTCGATCCTGTTCACGCCATACCTGATCCGGCTGTTCGCCAGCCAGGGGTTCGGGCAGGAGATCAGGGTCGAGGGACCGCAGACGCACCAGAGCAAGCGCGGCACGCCCACCATGGGCGGCGTGGCGATCATCCTGGCCACCCTGATCGGCTACCTGATCACCCACCTGACGGTGAGCGCCGACCCGCCGAGCGCCTCCGGGGTGCTGGTGCTGACGCTGATGACCGTGCTCGGCGTGGTGGGTTTCCTCGACGACTTCATCAAGATCCGCCGGCAGCGCAACCTCGGGCTGAACAAGACCTCCAAGCTGGTCGGCCAGCTCGTCGCCGCGCTGCTGTTCGGCATCCTGGCGATGGGGTTCGCCGACGAGCGCGGGATCCGGCCTGCGTCGCCCCACCTGTCCTTCGTCCGCGACATGACCGTCGTGTCGTTCGGCGCCGCGCTGTTCGTGCTGTTCAGCTACTTCGCCGTCACCGCGTGGTCCAACGCGGTCAACCTCACCGATGGGCTGGACGGACTCGCCGGCGGCTCCGCGGCCATGGTGCTGGGCACCTACGTGATCATCTCGTTCTGGCAGTTCCGGTACGACTGCGCGCGCAACCTCGTCGTCGGCTGCTACCAGGTCCGCGACCCACTCGACGTCGCCATCGTGGCCTCCGCCGCCATGGGCGCCTGCGTCGGCTTCCTGTGGTGGAACGCGGCACCGGCCAAGATCTTCATGGGGGACACCGGCTCGCTCGCCCTCGGTGGCCTGCTCGCCGGCCTGTGCATCGTCACCCGCACCGAGTTGCTGCTCGTGGTGCTCGGCGGCCTCTTCGTCGTCGAGGCCCTCTCGGTCAGCCTGCAGGTCGCGGTGTTCCGCACCTCGCGGCGCCGGCTGTTCCGGATGGCGCCGTTCCACCACCACTTCGAGCTCGCCGGCTGGGCGGAAACCACCGTGATCATCCGCTTCTGGCTGCTCTCCGCCATGAGCTGCGCGCTCGGCCTCGGCATCTTCTACAGCGAGTGGCTCAACGCCACGGGCACCGGCTGAGCGCCGGCTGGGTCGCGGGATGGGCGGTGCCGGCCGGGCGGAAGACTTGGGCGCCGTGACGGTTCGACGGGTGCTGGTGGCTGGCGCCGGGGTGTCCGGCCGGTCGGCGGCCGCCGCCCTGGTGGCGACCGGGGCGGACGTGCTGGTGACGGACGCCAGTGCGGAGCGGTTGGCCGCGCTGCGCCTGGCCGGGGTGCGCACCGCGGTCGGGCTGGCCGAGCCGCCCGAGGGCACCGACCTGGTGGTCACCAGCCCCGGCTGGCGGCCGGACGCGCCGTTGCTCGCCGCGGCCACCCGGGCCGGCATCGAGGTGATCGGTGAGGTGGAGCTGGCCTGGCTGCTGGACCGGGCCAGGCCGGCGCCGGCGTGCTGGCTGGTGGTCACCGGCACCAACGGCAAGACCACGACGGTGGGCATGCTCGAGTCGATGCTGCGCGCGGCCGGGCGGGACGCGGCGGCCTGCGGCAATGTCGGGCTGCCGGTGGTGGACGCGGTGCTCGCCGGGCACGCCGTGCTCGCCGTGGAGCTGTCCAGCTTCCAGCTGCACTGGTCGCCGTCGGTGCGGCCGCACGCCGGCGCGGTGCTCAACGTCGCCGAGGACCATCTCGACTGGCACGGCTCGATGGCGGCGTACGCGCACGCCAAAGCGGCCGCGCTCACCGGCGAGGTGGCGGTGGCCGGCGTCGACGACCCCTGGGCCGCCCGCCTGCTCGCCGAGTCGCCGGCGCCCCGCAAGATCGGCTTCACGCTCGGTGAACCGGCCGCCGGCCAGCTCGGCGTGCTCAGCGGCCACATGGTCGACCGGGCCGCCGGGCCTGGAGACGGAGTTACGGTGCTGGCGGACGTGGCGGATGTTCGGCCGCCGGGGCCGACCGGGGTGGCCAACGCCCTGGCGGCAGCGGCGCTGGCCCGCAGCGTCGGGGTGCGGCCCGACGAGGTGGCGGCCGGCCTGCGGGCGTTCCAACCAGGGCCGCACCGGGGCGCCGTGGTGGCGACCCGGCGCGGCGTGCGGTACGTGGACGACTCCAAGGCCACCAATCCGCACGCGGCCGCGGCGGCCCTGCGCGCGTTCGACCGCGTGGTGTGGATCGCTGGCGGGCTGCTCAAGGGCGCCGCGGTGGACCAGCTGGTGGCGGGCAACGCGCATCGGCTGGTCGGCGCGGTGCTGATCGGCGCAGACCGCGCCGAGATAGCCGCCGCGCTCACGCGACACGCGCCCGATGTGCCCGTCCGTGAGTTGCCGTCGGGAGACGATGGCGCCATGGTCGAGGCGGTGCGGGTGGCGGCCGGGATGGCTCGGCCGGGTGACGTCGTGCTGCTGGCCCCCGCGGCGGCCTCGATGGACATGTTCACCGACTACAAGCACCGAGGCGAGGCGTTCACCGCCGCGGCGCGTGCACTACCCGGCGACGAGGGGGGCGCGTGACGGCAGCCCAGCGGCCCGCCGGGATGTCGACCCAGCAGCCGGAGGGGGAGGAGACCCAGCAGCCGGCCGGGGAGACTGGGCCGCGCGGCGGAGGTTCGAGCGCAGGTTCGAGCGGAGGTTCGAGCGCCACCGCGATCGCCGAGCGCAGCGCAGCCGCGAAGGCGGCGCTGACCGCCTGGCTGGCCAGGCCGCTCACCTCGTTCCACCTCGTGCTCGCGGTGTTCGGGCTGCTCACCGCGTTCGGCCTGGTGATGGTGCTCTCGGCATCCTCGGTGCAGTCCTACGCCGATGACGGTTCGTCCTACGTCATCTTCCAGCGCCAGCTGCTGTACTGCACGGCCGGGCTGGCGCTGTTCTGGGTCGGTCTGCGGCTACCGCTGCGATTCGTGCGGCAGGCCAGCCCCGTCGCGATGCTGGGCTGCTTCGCGCTGCTGGTCGCCGTGCTCACCCCGCTTGGCAGCCGGATCAACGGCGCGCGGAGTTGGTTCACCATCGGCTCGGTCGGCTCGTTCCAGCCGTCCGAGCTGGCCAAGCTGGCGCTCGCGCTGTGGGGCGCGCACGTGCTGGTGGCCAAGCAGCCGTTGCTGCACCGCTGGCGGCACCTGCTGGTGCCGGTGCTGCCCGTCGCGGTGCTGATGTTCGCGCTGGTCATGCTGCAGCCCGACCTGGGCACCACGGTGACCATGGTGATCGTGCTGCTGGCCCTGCTGTGGTTCGCTGGCGCGCCGGTGGCGCTGTTCGCCGTGGTGGTCGGCGGTGCGGCGGTCGGTGCGCTGGCCATGGCCGGCCTGGCCAGCTACCGCTCCGACCGGATCGACGCCTTCCTCAACCCCGAGATGGCCGATCCCAAGGGCGTCGCCTACCAGGCCCACCAGGCCACCTACTCGCTCGCCGACGGCGGCTGGTTCGGCGCTGGGCTCGGCCAGGGCCACGCCAAGTGGATGTACCTGCCGAACGCGCACAACGACTTCATCTTCGCGATCATCGGTGAGGAGCTCGGGCTGGTCGGCTGCCTCGTGGTACTCGGCCTGTTCGCCACGCTGGCCTACGTCGGGCTGCGGATCGCGGCCCGCAACACCGACCCGTGGCACCGGCTCGTCGCCGCCACCCTGACCACCTGGCTGGTGGCCCAGGCTTCGATCAACATCGGTTACGTGGTCGGCCTGCTGCCGGTCACCGGGCTGCCGCTGCCGCTGATCTCCTCGGGCGGCACCTCGCTGGTGGTCACCATGCTTGTGTTCGGCCTGCTCGCCAACGTGGCACGACACGAGCCGCAGGCGGTGTCCGCGTTACAGGCGCACGGCCAGGGCCGGCTGGCCCGGTGGCTCTTGCTGCCCCAGCCCACCCCGTACCGGCCACCTGCCCGCCGCGCCGCACCGGGCCGCCGATCGCCGAACCGTGCCCCGTCGACCCGCGGTGCCCCGTCGACCCGCGGTGCCCCGTCGACCCGCGGTGCCCCATCGACCCGCGGTGCCCCATCGACCCGCGGTGCGGCGCCGAGCCGCGCCACGCCGTCGAGCCGTACCACGCCGTCGAGCCGTACCACGCCGTCGAGCCGCACCGCGGCGGGGACCGGGCGAGCCACCCCGCCGGCCGGCGGGCACCATGGGGACCGTGCCGGCGCGGGGCGCGGCGGGTCCAACCCAACACCCGCCCGCCGCCGCTCGCCGCCGCCGGCGACCGAGCGCTCGACCCAACCGTCGACCCAACCGCCGACCCCGAGGAGCCGCAAGTGGTAAGCGTCGTGATCGCCGGTGGCGGCACCGGCGGCCACATCGAACCCGCTCTCGCCCTGGCCGACGCCGTCCGGCGGCTAGAGCCGGACGCGACGGTGACGGCGCTTGGCACCGAACGGGGGCTGGAGACCACGGTGATCCCGGCCCGTGGCTACCCGCTGGAGCTCATCCCGCCGGTGCCGCTGCCGCGCCGGCTGACGCCGGACCTGCTCCGCCTGCCGGCCAGGGTGCTCGCCGCTGTGCGCCAGACCCGCGCCGTGCTGGAGCGGCTCGATGCCGACGTGGTGGTCGGCTTCGGCGGCTATGTGTCGCTACCGGCCTACCTGGCCGCCCGCGGCCGGATACCGATCGTGGTGCACGAGGCGAACGCGCGGGCCGGCCTGGCCAACCGGGTTGGCGCCCGGTTCGCCGCCAGGGTGGCGACCGCCGGGCTCGGCACCGGGCTGCCCACGTCGTGGCGAGACAGGGCCGAGGTGGTCGGCATCCCGCTGCGGCGCTCGATCACCACCCTGGACCGTGCCGGGCTGCGGGACAAGGCCCGCGCCCATTTCGGCCTGGATCCGGCCGCGGTGACGCTGCTGGTCACCGGGGGCTCGCAGGGCGCCCGCTCGATCAACGGCGCGGTCGCCGGCGCGGCCGGCGGGCTTGCCGCCGCCGGCATCGGCGTGCTGCACGCATACGGCCGCAACAACACCCTGGACCTGCCATCGGCGGACAGCCGACCCGGGCCGAACGCAGCGCCGCCGTACGTCGGGGTGCCGTACATCGAGCGGATGGACCTGGCGCTGGCGGCCGCCGACCTGGTGCTGTGCCGCTGCGGCGCCATGACCGTCGCCGAGGTGTCCGCGGTCGGCCTGCCGGCGATCTTCGTGCCGCTGCCGCACGGCAACGGCGAGCAGGCGCTCAACGCCGAGCCGGTGGTGACCGCCGGTGGCGCGTTGCTGGTGCCGGACGCCGAGCTGAGCCCCCAGCGGGTGCTCGACACGGTCCTGCCGCTGGCCGCCGACCCCGGCAGGCTGGCCGCCATGGCGGCCGCGGCCCGCGGCATCGGCCACGCCGACGCGGACACCCGGCTGGCGGAGATCGTCCTGGGGGTGGTGCGGCGGTGAGCACAGGGGTGAGCAGAGACCTGCGACGGGTACACCTGATCGGCATCGGCGGTGCCGGCATGAGCGGCATCGCCCGCATCCTGCTGGCCCGCGGTGCCGAGGTGTCCGGCTCGGACCTCCGCGAGTCGCGGGCCCTGCTCTCGCTGCGGGCGCTGGGCGCCCGAGTCGCGGTCGGGCACGGCGCCGCCAACCTCGACCGGCTCGGCGGGCCACCCACGGTCGTGGTGTCCAGCGCGATCAGGGACACCAACCCGGAGCTGGCCGCGGCCAGGGCCGCCGGCCTGACCGTGCTGCACCGCTCCGAGGCGCTGGCCGAGCTGATGGCCGGGCGCCGGGCGGCCTGTGTGGCCGGCACCCACGGCAAGACCTCGACGACGTCGATGCTGACCGTGGCGCTGCAACACTGCGGCCTGGACCCGTCGTTCGCCATCGGTGGCGACCTCACCGAGGCCGGCTCCGGCGCGCACCATGGCAGCGGGGACGTGTTCGTCGCCGAGGCCGACGAGAGCGACGGCTCCTTCCTCGCCTTCACCCCGGCGGTCGCCGTGGTCACCAACGTCGAGGCCGATCATCTCGACCACCACGGCACCGAGGCCGCCTACGCCGCGGTGTTCGACGCGTTCCTGTCCCGGATCGAGCCGGGCGGCGTGCTGGTCGCCTGCGCGGACGACCCCGGCGCGGCCGCGCTCGCCGAGCGGGCCGAGGCCGCCGGCATCCGGGTGCGGCGCTACGGCGCCGCGGTGACGGGCCGCGACGACGCCCGGATCGTCTCGTACACGCCCACCGACCATGGCGGCCTTGCGGTGATGTCGCTGGCCGGCACGACGGTGCAGGTGCGGGTCGCGGTGCCCGGCGCGCACATGGCCGGCAACGCGGTCGCGGCGCTGCTCTCCGGCGTCGAGCTCGGCGGCCAGCTGGGCTGCCTGCTGGCCGGTCTCGCCGCGTTCGGCGGCGTGCGCCGCCGGTTCGAGTTCCGGGGCAACGCCGGCGGCGTGCGGGTCTACGACGACTACGCGCATCACCCCACCGAGGTCGAGGCCACGCTGCGGGCGGCGCGCCCGGTCGCCGGCAACGGCCGGCTGGTGGTGGCCTTCCAGCCGCATCTCTACTCTCGCACCCGGCTGTTCGCGGCCGACTTCGGCCGCGCGCTCGGCTTGGCCGACGAGGTCGTCGTGCTCGACGTGTACGGCGCCCGCGAGGACCCGGAGCCAGGGGTGAGCGGCGCCCTCATCGCCGATGCCGTGACTTTGCCGCGATCCGCCGTGCACTACGAACCGGTCTGGTCGCAGGTGCCGGCGCGGCTGGCCGACCTCGCCGGGCCGGGTGACCTCGTCCTCACCATGGGCGCCGGCGACATCACCGTGCTCGCCGGTGAGCTGGTCGCCGAGCTCGACCGCCGCGCCGCCGGCCGGGCCGCCCGCGCCTGCGACGCGACGGGCGCGACGGCAGCCGGGGTCGCGAGGGACCGGGGATGAGCCGCGGGATGAGCCGCGGGGTGAGCCGCCGATGAGCCGCAGATGAGCCGGACAGCCACCACCCGCGAGCGCGGGGCGGACGCCGCCGGTCCGCGGTCCGGGCAGCTGCGGGCCCACCGGCGGCGCGGACTGCGCCGGCTGGGCGTCCTGCTTGTCACCGTCCTCGGCATGGTGTGGCTGACCTACCTTGCGCTGTTCAGCCCGGTGTTCGGCGCCCGCTCGGTGGAAGTGGTCGGCGTCGGCCTGCTCTCCGCCGACGAGGTGCGCGCGGTCGCCGCGATCCCGCCCGGCCGGCCCCTGCTGCGCCTCGACGTCGGCGCGGCGGCCGACCGGGTGCGTGGCCTACCGCCGGTGGCCGAGGTGCGGGTAGAGCGGTCCTGGCCGGCCACGGTGACCATCCGGGTCACCGAGCGGCAGGCACTGGCCTTCACCGCGGTCGGCGGCGGCGCCCAGCTCGTGGACGGCGCCGGCCTGCGCGTCGCCACCGTCGCGGAGCCGCCGGCCGGCCTGCCCGAGCTGACCGCCGCCGAGGGGCCGGCGACCAAGGCGGCCGCCGGCGTGCTGGCAACCCTGTCCGGGCAGGGCCACGAGGCGGTGCGCACGGAGCTGATCGCGGTCCGCGCCGACCGCCCATTCGACGTGCAGCTGACCCTGCGCGGCAACCGCACCGTGCGCTGGGGCGGCCCAGAGGACTCAGAACGCAAGGCCGCGGTGCTGAAGGTGCTGCTCAGCCAGCCCGGCACGGTGTACGACGTGGCCAGCGCCGACCTGCCCACCATTCGCTGAACCGGACGACGCCGGCCAAGACCAGCGCAAGACCGGAACAAACTGCGCGCAACATCCGAACAAAACCCGCGAAAGAGAGCATCAACTCGGATCGCCACGGGCCACCGGCCGCGGGCACACTCCAGGGCGTGACCATACCCATCGTCGAACGCAGCCGTCCGCCGCTCACCGGCGACGAGCGCACTCTGCTGACCGGGTTCCTCGACTTCCACCGCGACACGGTCCGGATCAGGTGCGCCGAGCTCGCCATGATCCCAGCCGACCAGCCAGGGCCCGAGCCACCGCCGTTGGTCAGGCCGGTCGAGCTGGTCGCCCATTTGCGCTGGTTGGAGCACTTCTGGTGCGAGGTGGTGCTCGGCGACAAGCCCGGCAAGGCGCCGTACAACGAGCACTACCCGGCGGACACCTTCCGGGTCTACGACGACACCACATTGCCCAAGGTGCTCGCCGGCTACGAGCGGCAGTGCGAGACCAGCCGGCGGATTCTCGCCGATCTCTCCCTGGACCACGAGGTGCAGTGGCACGACCGGAAGACGAACGTCCGGTGGGTGTTCCTGCACCTGATCGAGGAGACCGCGCGGCACAACGGCCACCTGGACGCCGTTCGCGAGGTGGGTGGCGGCGGCGAGTGAAGACTCGCCCGGCGCGCCTGCTGGACGTGGCGACGGGCCCTGCCTACCGTCCGTGTCAACCGAGCAAGTTGACATAACTCTAAGCCTCTAGCTGAGGTTGAGAGATGCTCGGGCGGAGCCGGACGGCGGCGCACGCGCACCACGACCAGGGAAGGCGGAGGAGATGACACCCCCGCACAACTACCTCGCGGTGATCAAGGTCGTCGGCATCGGCGGCGGCGGGGTCAACGCCGTGAACCGGATGATCGAGGTGGGGCTGAAGGGCGTCGAGTTCATCGCCGTGAACACCGACGCGCAGGCGCTGCTGATGTCCGATGCCGACGTCAAGCTGGACATCGGCCGCGAGCTGACCCGCGGCCTCGGTGCCGGGGCCAACCCGGAGGTCGGCCGCAAGGCCGCCGAGGACCACCGCGAGGAGATCGAGGAGGTGCTCAAGGGCGCCGACATGGTCTTCGTGACCGCCGGCGAGGGCGGCGGCACCGGCACCGGTGGCGCGCCAGTGGTCGCCAACATCGCCCGCAAGCTTGGCGCGTTGACCATCGGCGTGGTGACCCGACCGTTCTCCTTCGAGGGCAAGCGGCGCGGCGGCCAGGCCGAGGATGGCATCAAGGAACTGCGCAACGAGTGCGACACCTTGATCGTCATCCCGAACGACCGGCTACTCCAACTGGGTGATGTCGGCGTCAGTCTAATGGACGCTTTCCGCTCGGCGGATGAGGTGCTGCTGTCCGGTGTCCAGGGCATCACCGACCTCATCACCACGCCCGGTCTGATCAACCTGGACTTCGCCGACGTGAAGAGCGTGATGTCCGGCGCCGGCAGCGCACTGATGGGCATCGGGTCATCGCGCGGCGAGGGCAGAGCCGTGCAGGCGGCCGGCAAGGCGATCAA
>DASXTS010000423.1:0-6931 GCA_036505275.1 Pseudonocardiaceae bacterium | reverse complement strand
GGCGCTCGGCACGTCGACCAGGCCGATCCATCGATGCGACGCGAACCCGCAGGCAGCCTGCATGGCACCGAGTGCGGTGGTGAGCGAGGTCCGCCGCATCTGCGCGAGCGCCCACTCGCGGGCCGGGCGGTCAGAGCCGTGGCCGAGCAGGCTCGAAGCCAGCAGGTCGGCACCCAGCCGCTCGACCCAGGGCAGCCACCCGATGGCGTGCGTGACGCTCGGCAGCACCGCCGAGATACCGTGCTCCAGCGGTGAGTCCCACACGGTCCGGGCGGTGGCGCACAGCACCAGCCCCGCGACCCGGTCCGGATGCCGGCGCCACAGCAGCTGCGCGACGAAGCCACCCATGGAGTAGCCGACCGGAATGAACTGGTCGATGCCAAGCGCCTCGGCCGCGGCGGCGACGTCGTCGGCGCAGCCCTCGAGGGTGAACGGCCCTCTGATCGGCAGCCCGTCGCCGTGACCGCGCAGGTCCAGTGTCACCACCCGGTACCGCCGGCGCAGCGTGGCGATCACGCCGAACCAGTTGAGCTCGGCGGTCAGCGCCAAACCGTGCAGCAGCACCAGCGTCGGCGCGTGCGGCGGCCCCGGTTCATCCCAGACGACCGCGCGGCCGCGACCAGGAAGGTCGGCCGTGCGGGCAAACCGCGCCATTGCCGTCACCTCCCCAATGGTCCATGGATGAGGCCTACTTCACAATCCGGTTGACCATACAACTGACGGCGAGTCTCACGCGCCGGGGGCCGAACCGTGTCGACGCGGCCCGAAACCGCGGGGAGCGGGCGCGCCGGCTACCGCGCTCGGCGCCGCGCCATGCCCGACTCGAGGCCGCCGATGTCGTGGCCCATGCGGTCGCGCTTGGTGCGCAGGTAACGGTAGTTGTTGATGTTGGGCGGGACCACCACCGGCAGCCGGGCCAGCACCTGCAGGCCGTGCTCCGCCAGCGCCGCTTGTTTGGCCGGGTTGTTGGTCAGCAGCCGAAGCGACCGCACGCCGAGGTCGGCAAGCATCTGCGCGCCGGTCGCGTAGTTCCGGGCGTCGGCCGGCAGCCCGAGCGCCAGGTTGGCGTCGACGGTGTCGTGCCCGGCCTGCTGCAACTGGTACGCGCGGAGCTTCTGCAGCAGCCCGATGCCGCGTCCCTCATGCCCGCGCAGGTACACCACCACGCCGCGGCCCTCCTCGGCCACAGCGGCCATCGCGGCGGTCAGTTGCAGCCCGCAGTCGCAACGCAGCGACCCCACCACGTCACCGGTCAGGCACTCGGAGTGGAGCCGGACCAGCACGTCGTCGCCGCCGCCCAGGTCGCCGTGCACCAGCGCGAGGTGCTCGACGCCGTCCAGCGTGCCGCGGTAGCCGTACACCGTGAACTCGCCGTGCCTGGTGGGCAGCCGGGCCTCGGCCACCCGCTCGACCTGGGCTTCCCGCCTGGTGCGATAGGCAATGAGGTCGGCCACCGACACCACGGCGAGACGGTGCCGCCGGGCGAACGCGGTCAGCTGCGGCAGCCGCAGCAGGCTGCCGTCGTCGGCGACCAATTCGGCGATCACGCCGACCGGTGGCAGCCCGGCCAGCCTGGCAAGATCGACGGCTGCCTCGGTGTGCCCGCGCCGGCGCAGCACGCCGCCGGGCACGGCGCGCAGCGGGAACAAGTGCCCGGGGCGGCTGAGCTGCTCGGGCGTGGTGGCCGCGTCGGCGAGCATCCGGCTGGTGCACGCCCGGTCATGCGCCGATATTCCGGTGGTGATCGCCGCGTCCCTGCCGTCGACGGAGACCGCGTACGCGGTGCCCTTCGGGTCCTCGTTGACCGCGACCATCGGCGGCAGCTTGAGCCGGTCGAGGTCACTCGCCTCCATCGGCACGCAGATGAGCCCGCTGGTGTACCGCACGGTGAAGCCGACCAGCGCGGGCGTCGCGTGGCAGGCCGCGAAGACCAGGTCGCCCTCGTTCTCCCTGGACGGGTCGTCCACCACCACGACGGGTCTGCCGGCCGCGATGTCGGTGACGGCACGCTCGATCGTGTTCAGCGTGGGCTCCTGGCGTGGCGCGGCGTGGCAAAGCGGATGCGGATCACCCCATGTGTACACCGGTGCCTCCGTCAGGCGCTGCTCCTGACGTGCTCAGGGGTTTGGTGTGCCTCCAAGTACCACCACTGCCGCGAACTTGGGCCTTTAACTACCACCATTCGACTGGTCACGACGCCGGGAATGGTGGTACTCAGAGGTGATCAACAGGGGTAATGGTGGTACTTGGAGGCACACCATTACGGGTCGGTGCCCGCGTGGCCGCGGATCTGGGCTCTCCAGGCACCGTAGCGCCACCGCTCGTAGCAGATCAGCAGCACGCAGCCGGCGGCAACGGCGCCGACAGCGGCGGCCGCCGGCATCGCCCCCAGCAGCGGCGTGACGGCCAGCAGCAGCGCGGCCAGCACCAGCCGCTGCCGGTTCCAGGCGCCGATGTTGCGACGGCGGAAGGCGCTGTGCGCGACCAGGAACAGGGCGACGCCGGCGGTCAGCGCCCATAGCGGGATGCCTTGTAGCGGCTTCGTCGGCGCGTAGTGCTCGGTGTCCGCGACATAGAACAGCGCCTTCTTCAGCCCCAGGGCCAGCAGCACAATGCCGCCGATCATGGGCAGGTGCAGGTAGGTGTACGAGTCGCGGGCCATGGTCATCCTGGGCCTGCCGGTGAGCTGGCTCAGCCGGTGCTCGGCCACCGAGGCCGCGACGTCGAAGTACATCCACCAGATGCTGGCGGCGACCGTGAGGCCGAGCACCGAGGTGAGCACGACCAGCCACGACATGGGCAGCCCGGCCACCCCGACGCCGATGGCCACGATCGACTCGCCGAGCGCGATGATCACGATCAGGCCGTGCCGCTCGGCGAAGTGCGCCGGCGACTCCAGCCGCCAGCCGCGCGGGCCGGCCAGGAACACGCCGGCGTAGTCGACGGCCAGCGCCAGGCCCCAGAGGGCGAGCTGCGCTGGGCCCGAGGTGAACGCCGCCGCGGCCAGCAGCACGGTGCCAGCCAGCATCGGTACCGCAAGCCGGTGCAGCACGGCGACCAGCGCCGCATCCGCCATGTCCCGCCCGACCAGCAGGTAGGCGGCCACGTGCAGCACCCGCACGGCGAGGTAGCAGCCGGCGAAGAACAGCGGCGCGTTCAGCCCGCCCGGGGCGTCCTCGAACGCCTCCGGGATGGTCAGCGACACCAGGAACATCACGGCCATCGCGGCCAGCAGGGCCAGCCTGGCCAGCCCCTCGTCGGCCCGCACCGTGGTGCCCAGCCACGCGTAGCAGCACCAGCACCACCACAGCACGGCGAGCAGCAGCAGACCCTGCACCAGCGACAGCGCGCTGGTGCGGGCGCCCATCAGCCCGGTCACCTGAGTGATCGCGTACACGAACACCAGGTCGAAGAACAGCTCGAGGGTGGTGACCCGGTGGCCCTCGCCGACCACCGCCACCCGGTGTGCGCCGCCCGTGCTCACCGCCGAATCCTGTCCCAACCAGGTCACTTCGCGCGAGGGCCCACCGGGTACCGCCCGGGGCTTGGCGCCGGTGGCCTCCGGGTCACGCGAAGGGACCCCGTGGGGTGTGGCCACAGGGTCCCTTCGGTGCGCCGGCCGGCGGATCAGGCCCGGCGGCGCAACCAGCGAAGCAGCACGAGCATGGCGAGCAACCCGAGCGCCACCGGTATCAGCCGTTTGAGCACCGGCTGACCGGCGAGGTCCAGCAGGTCTATCTCGTCGGCCGAGCCGACCGGTCGCACCGCCGCCGGCGGTGTCGGCGGTGTCGGCGGTGTCGGCTCTGATGACCGCGTCGGCGGTCCGTCCAGCGAGGACCGCACCGGCTCCGGGGACAGCCCGACCGAGGTGGACGGTGCCCCGGCCGGCTCGGTGGCCGCCGCCGACTCGACCCCACCGGCCTGTGCGGCACCGGCACCGGCCCGCACGGCACCGGCACCGGCCTCGGCAGTACCGGCACCGGCCGAGGTGGCACCGGCCTGGCCGGCACTGAGCTGGCTCGCCAAACAGCCGGCGAACGCGTCCAGCAGCTTGCCGCTCACCTCGTTGATCAGCCCGCGGCCGAGCTGCGCCGGCCGGCCGGTGATGGTCAGGTCGGTGAGCACGTCGACGCTGGTGGCGTCGCCCTTGCCGGGCCCGGGTCCGGGTGTCCCGGCTGGACGCAGGGTTGCGGTGATCGTGGCGGACGCCGTGCCGGCACCGCGGGCGTCCTTGCCGGTGGCCTCCAGCACCAGCCGGCGGGCCTGCTCGTCCATCGTGGTGAACCGCCCGGTTCCCTTGTACAGCAAGGAAACCGGGCCCATCTTCACCTTCACGTTGCCGGTGAAATGATCGGCCTCGACGCTGGTCAGGGTGGCCCCGGGGAAGCACGGCGCGACCTGACCCGGGTCGGACAGCGCCTGCCAGGCCACATCGACCGGCACCGGCACCGAGAAGCTGTGCTCCAGCTGCATCGGACTAGCCTATGCCGGCCGCCGCGGCCACCGCACGGCGAGTGAGGACGCCAGCCAGATGCCGCCGGTAGTCCGCGTCGGCGTTGGCGTCCGACGGTGGGGAGGTGCCCTCCGCGGCGTGCTCCGCGGCCGATCTGATCGAATCCGCGGTGGCCGGCGCGCCGACGAGCGCCTGCTCAACGGCGCGGGCCCGCACCGGCGTCGGGCCCATGTTGGTCAGCCCGACCCGCGCCTCGGCGATCGTGCCGCCGTCCACCCGCACCGTCGCCGCCACGGCCACGATCGACCAGGCCTGGGCGGTGCGGTTGAACTTCTCGTAATGAGCGCCCCAGCCGGTCAGCTTGGGCACCCGAACCTCCACGAGCAGCTCGTCGGCCTCCAGCGCGGTGGTGAAGTAGTCGACGAAGAACTCCGACGCCGGCACGGTGCGGCGCCCGGTCATGCCGGCGACCACCATCTCGGCGTCCATCGCGACCACGGCCGCGCCGATGTCACCGGCCGGGTCGGCGTGCGCCAGCGCTCCGCCGAACGTGCCGCGATGCCGGATCTGCGGGTCCGCCACCGTGGCCATGGTGCGGGCCAGCAGCTCGGCGTGGGTGGCGATCATTGGGTCGCGGGTGATCTCGTAGTGCGTGGTCATCGCACCGATCACGAGCGCGTCGCCGTCCTCGCGGACGCCGCTGAGCCCGGCCACCCGGCCGAGATCGATCACCGTCTCCGGCGCCGCCATCCGCAGCCGCAGCACCGGCAGCAGGCTCTGGCCACCGGCCATCACCTTGCCGTCCTCGCCGGCTTCGCTGATGGCCCGCACCGCCTCGTCGACGGTGGTCGGCGCCTTGTAGTCGAACGCGGCCGGGATCACTGCGTACCTCCCTGGTTGATCGCGTTCCACACCCGCTGCGGCGTGCAGGGCATCTCGATGTCGCGGACCCCGAGGTGGCGCACCGCGTCGATCACGGCGTTCACCACCGCCGGGGTGGACGCGATGGTGCCGGCCTCGCCGACGCCCTTGACCCCGAGCGGGTTCGAGGTGGCCGGCGTCACGGTGCGGTCGGTGGTGAACGACGGCAGGTCGGCCGCCGACGGCAGCAGGTAGTCGGCCAGCGTGCCGGTGATCAGGGTGCCGTTCTCGTCGTGCACGGCCTCCTCGAACAGCGCCTGCGCGATGCCCTGGGCCAGGCCGCCGTGCACCTGCCCCTCCACGAGCAGCGGGTTGACCACGTTTCCGATGTCGTCCACACAGACGTAGGAGCGCAGCCGGACCGCGCCGGTCTCGGTGTCCACGTCGGCCGCGCACAGGTGGGTGCCGTGCGGGAAGGAGAAGTTCTCCGGGTCGTAGGTGGCCTCCGAGTCGAGGCTCGGCTCGACGCCGTCGGGCAGGTCGTGCGCCGCGAACACGGCGAGCGCCACCTCTTGGATGGACTTGGCGTTGGACGTGCCGCGCACGGTGAACTTGCCGTCCGCCCACTCCAGGTCCTCAGCCGCGCACTCCAGCATGTGCGCCGCGATGGGCCGGGCCTTCTCGATCACCTTGTCGGCGGCCTTGAGCACCGCCATGGCGCCGACCACCAGCGACCGCGAGCCATAGGTGTCCATGCCCTTGGGCGAGATCAGGGTGTCGCCATGGAGCACCTCGACGTCCTCGAACGGGACGCCGAGCCGGTCGGCGACGACCTGGCTCCAGGCCGTCTCGTGGCCCTGGCCGTGCGCCGACGAGCCGGTGACCACCTCCACCTTGCCGGTGGGCAGCATCCGAATCGAGCCGTGCTCCCAGCCGCCGGCACCGTAGGACAGCGAGCCGAGCACCCGCGACGGCGCCAGCCCGCACATCTCGGTGAACGTGGAGATGCCGATGCCGAGCTGGACCGGGTCGTTGCGCTCCCGGCGCTCCCGCTGCTCCTCGCGCAGCGTGTCGTAGCCGAAGAGCTCCATGGCCTTGTCGGTGGCCGCCTCGTAGTTGCCGGAGTCGTAGGTCAGCCCGCATACCGTGGTGAACGGGAACTCCTCGTGCGTGATCCAGTTCTTGCGCCGCAGCTCCATCGGGTCCATGCCGAGCTCGGCGGCCAGCTCGTCCATCATCCGCTCGATGCCGAAGGTGGCCTCCGGCCGGCCGGCGCCGCGGTAGGCGTCGGTGAAGATCTTGTTCGTGAACACGTTGGTGCATGCGAACCGGTAGGCCGGGATCTTGTAGATGGCGTTGAACATGAACGCGCCGAGGATCGGCACACCGGGAGTGACCAGGGCGAGGTAGGCGCCCATGTCGGCCATGAGGTCGACCTTGAGCGCGGTGACCATGCCGTCCCGGCGGGCCGCGATGGTCAGGTCCTGGATCTGGTCGCGGCCGTGGTGCGCCGAGACCATCGACTCGGACCGCGACTCGGTGTACTTGACCGGCTTGCCCAGCCGCCGGGCCGCCAGCAGGGTGAGCACCTCCTCCGGGGTCACCTGCAGCTTGCCG
>DASXTS010000422.1:0-31670 GCA_036505275.1 Pseudonocardiaceae bacterium | reverse complement strand
GCGACTCAACTTCAGTGCCACCATGATAGACTTGGCCGGCACGCCTTCATCTAGCATTCGCGCGAACTGGCGACGAATCTCGGCGAGTTCTGTGCGAGGGATGCGCCGCTGCTTCACGGGAGAACCCTACCAGAATTCTTTAAACTCCGCTAGCTAAGTTTCTGCTTGGTATCTTGCCGTCTTTCATGTGGTAGATCTCGGCGGTCCGGTAGTGCAGTGTCTTGCCGCCTCGCGTTGCGGTGACATTCATCAGCTGAATTGCGTGCTCGTCGTTAGCGAGTACGTCATGCATGTCGGCCTTGATCTCGAAGTCGCCAACACTCTCCTGGTAACGCTGACGAAGCGCCTCCTTGCCCCGCGTCGGCTCCTCGCGACCGATCTCATGCCACTCGACGTCATCGGCCACCAGGACGTCGAAGGTGGCCTGTAAGTCTCCGTCCCTCATACGCTCGTCGAGCTCACGCAGGACCTTGGCGTTCGGATGCTCGTCCATCGATCTCGTTCTCCCTCAGCCACCCGCACGGGTATCCGTGCTGCCAAAGGTGGGTGCGCAGCCTACGCCAGTGCACGGGTCCGCGGCATCGCCGCCGTCAGCTGTTCGCTTTCGCCCGGTTCATGTCCAGCGGCCGGGGACACGCCCGACGATCGGGCCGACCTTGGACAACTCGGCAGATCATCCGGGGACGACGGCGATCAAGAACATCGGCGAGAAACATGGTGGCGGCACTTGAACCGCGCGGCCGCGTCGATTCGTACCCGGACCATGTTCGCGAACTCCACGGCCGCCGCGGAGCCTGCCGACCCCGCCGACCTGCTCGCCCGGGCGGCGGGCGGAGAGCACGCGGCGTGGGCAGAGCTGATCCGCCGGTACGCGCCGCTGCTGTGGTCGCGGGTGCGGCAGCACCGGCTTCAGCAGGCCGACGGCCTCGACGTGGTGCAGACCGCCTGGCTGCGGCTGGCCGAGAACATCGACCGCATCCACTCACCCGAGCACCTGGCCAGCTGGCTGACAACCGTCGTCAGCCGGGAGTGTCTGCGGACGCATCGGATGGGCAGTCGGGCGGTGCCGGCCGACGATGCCGATCTGGCCGCGGTCGAGCCTGCGGCAGGTCCGGAGCCGGCGGTCCTCGAGGCCGCCGAGCACGCCGCCTTGCGCAGCGCGGTTGCCGGGCTGCCGCCCAAGCGCCGAGCCCTGATGGCCGCACTGTTCGATGACGATCGTCGGTCGTATGCGCAGATCGCCAGCGAGCTGGGAATGCCGGTGGGCAGCATCGGCCCGACGAGGGCGCGCACCCTGGCCGACCTGGCGCGGATCATGCGCGAGTTGGGCTACGCAGCCTGACGCCGTGCCGCGCATGTCAGCCGCCGGCTTCCGTTGAGAGGAAGCGCACCGGCCCGGTGTGCGCCAGCTGGGCCAGCATGGCGCCGACGACTCTTGCCGCCTGGGAGGACAGGCGACTCGGCGCGGCGTGTGCACGGTGACGTCGGCTGACGGTCCACATGCAAGGAGGACGGTCGTGAAATCGAATGTTCCGGTGCGTCTGCTGAATGACGGGGGCAGCCTGCCGGCGATCGGGTTCGGTTGCTCGCCGCGGCTGGGTCCGGATGCGGAAGCGGTCGTGCGCAGCGCGCTGGACGCCGGGTATCGGCTGCTGGACACCGCTCTGCGGTATGGCACCGAGGAGGCGGTCGGCCGTGCGGTGGCCGGCTGCGGGCTGGCTCGCGAGGAGATCACCGTGACCAGCAAGCTGCCGGGCCGCTACCACGGCTACGCCGAGACCTTCACCGCGTTCACCCAGACGCTGGCGAATCTGCGGTTGGACCATGTCGACCAGTACCTGATCCATTGGCCGCTGCCCCGGCTGGACAGGTACGTCGACAGTTGGCGGGCAATGATCAAACTCAGGGAGGACGGGCTGGTGCGGTCGATCGGGGTATCCAACTTCACCCCGGAGCACCTGCGGCGGCTGATCGACGAGACCGGGGTGGTCCCGGCGGTCAACCAGATCGAGCTGCACCCCCAGTTCGGCCAGGCGCAGATGCGCGCCGTGCACGCCGAACTCGGCATCGTCACCGAGAGTTGGAGCCCCCTGGGCCGCGGCAGCGGTCTGCTGAGCGACCCCACCGTCACGGCGATCGCCGCGGCCCATGGCGTGAACCCGGCGCAGGCGATCCTGCGCTGGCACGTGCAACTCGGCGCGGTGCCGCTGCCCTTGTCGTCCAACCCGACCCGGCAACGGGAGAACCTCGACATCTTCGACTTCACCCTGACCGAACAGGACCTCGATGATCTTTCTCGGTTGGAGAGCGGGCGGCTCTGGGACCAGGACCCGGACACGTACGAGGAGTTCTGAGCGGCGCAATGGAAGCGGTGCAATGGAATGAGCACCCGACGCATGAGCGAGACCAGCACGGTCGAGCCGCAGGTGACGATCGCCTACGGCGACGAATCCAGGAACCAAGCGCTCGACCTGTACCTTCCCACAACCACCGATGGCGCCGCGCCGGTCGTGATCGCGATTCACGGCGGCGCGTTCGCGGTCGGCAACCGACGGTGGGAGCTCGACGCCCTTCCGGAGCTGTTGGCCCGCGGCTGGGCGGTCGCCTCGGTGGAGTACCGGCTGTCCGGCGAGGCCGTGTTTCCGGCGGCCGTGTGCGACGTGAAGCAGGCCGTCGCGTTCCTGCGCGAACACGGCGCGGCGTGGAATCTCGATCCGACCTTCTTCGCCGCGTGGGGCCGGTCCGCAGGCGGTTATCTCGCCGCGATGCTCGGCGTTACGACCGGTCAGAGCACGATGTTCGACCGCCTGGACGGTGATTCGAGCGTGCAGGCGGTCATCGACTGGTACGGACCCTCTGACTTCCTGCTCATGGACGTGCAGTTTGCGCAGGGTCCGCCCGAGGGCGCCGGTCCGGATGTACAGGTACACGACGACCCAGGATCACCCGAATCGCGATTCCTCGGTGCGCCGATTCAGGACGTTCCCGAACTGGCCGCCCAGGCGAATCCAATCAGCTACATCGCATCCAGCCCGGCGCTTCCGCCGTTCTTCCTTGCGGCCGGAACCAACGATCGTCTCGTGCCCCATCAACAAACCTTGATCCTGGACGCCGGGCTCCGCCGGCACGGCGGTAGGGTCGACCTACGTATGCTCCGCGGTGCCCGGCACGGAGACCCCCTCTTCGAGCAGACCCTGACCACACCCGCGTTTGACTGGTTGCGCAAGCTCCGAGCCTGATGGCGTCGCAGTCCGCGGCCAACGCACCGTGGGCGACCAGGTCGCGCGGTCCGGTCAGAAGTCGTGGGCCTCGTCGTACTCGTAGTCGCCCCCGGTGTCGTCCGTCCCGGCGTGGGCTGGGGGGCTGTGGTGCGGCGGCTCCGGCACTTGGCGGGGCTGCGCCTCAGATCCGAGGTTAACCTCGTGCACCAGGTCGTATGAGTAGTCGCCGGGCTGTTCCGGTCCCGATCGCTCCATCGCTGCGGCCCTCCAGATCGGCGGTGCTTTCGCCCACGACGGGCGGTCGCGGCGGGCGTCACCAATGTAGGGCCGGCGAGTCGGTGGCCACAACGGCGCCGGTCGCCCGCTTGGAGGTAGCGGGTGGTCACGCACGGCGATCAGCTCAACAGCTCGGCGGCACCGTCCTGGTCATTCGGACCACATTGACAGGACGTATGCGTTGGCTGGCGGGACTTTGTCGTGGAGGATTTCGCGATAGGCCGCTTCGACGGCGGGTGGCCCATGCTTGCGCTTGATCACCAGCCAAGCGTCGCACCACTCGGCGAACGGCCCCCACGCGTCAGCCATGCGGGCGTCCAGGCCACTGTGGCCCCATTCGCGTGTGCGTGCCACGATTCGGTCAGGGGCGGAAAAGGAGACCGACCTCGGATTGGCCGCGGGCTCGTCCGACGGCGTTAGCTGCGTTGCCGCCCATCCCTGCTGATGGGTCGCGCCGGCGACAACGGTTTGTCGCAGCTGATCGCCGAAATGCCGAAGGACGGCGTGCTGCAATTTCGCGTTTCCAGCCAGGTCGATGAATGTGACGGTTCGCCGGTCGAGGGTCTCGACCGAGCCATATCCAATGACGCTGTCGTAGACGCCGAGGTCGGCGAGGAAGGAGACCTTCGTATCCGAGGTCAGACCGACGACCCGAGCGCCGCGTCGGGCAAGCAGGAATGCGGCTCCGAGTGCGGCCTTGCTCGAGGCGCTCGACATGAGCGCAGTGTCGGCTCCGAACAGCTCGTTCTCGGCGAGATAGTCGTCGAGCAGGAACGACAGAAAGAACAATGGCCGCAGCATTGTCTGCTGGTCCTCGCGGTCGGGATCATATCCCGGGTCGGTGTCGACGCGCCGGTAGGCGTTGTAGGCCGGTGGCAGTTGCGCGCGGTGCGGCGCAACGTCGGCGAAGCCTTTGCTGCCGACGCGGCCGGGCGTGACGATCACGTGGGTCGCCATCGGGCAGTAGCCGAATACTCGAACGCCCTCGGCGAGTGCGTCGGTGGCGCTGTCCATAACGTGCGCGAAGCCCCAGACCGGGATCCGACCCCAGCCGTCGGTCGCGGGAAAGAAATCCCAGTATCGCAGCGTATCGCCGAGCAGGGCATAGGAGATGTTGTTGGCCGAGCAGCCGAAGCGCTCGACCCGCATCAGCACCTGACCGTCGCGCAGCCGAGGAAGCCGGGTCTCGACCACCCGAACGCGGTCCAGCTCGTCTCGCCGGACCTCGAGATCCAGCATCCGCGTCCCGAACGGCATGGCGGCCATGTTAGGCTTAACTTGAACTCGACGTCAAGTTCAGATTGGAGGTGGACCACCATGCCGACCGAGACCGCGGCTTCCGTCCGGCGCACCAAACGGCCACGAGCGGACGCGGTCCGCAACCGCCGCGCGTTGATCCGCGCCGCGCGCGAGGTCTTCGAGCGTGACGGGTTCGTCCACGCCCGGATCACGGATATCGCTGATGCCGCGGGTGTCGCGCACGGCTCGTTCTACTCACACTTCGACGGGAAGGACGCGGTGCTCGCGGCAGTCCTGGCCGAGGTGCAGGAGGAAATGCTGCACCCGGGCCCGGCAGCCGCCATGGCCGAGGCGTCCGATGAGGCGTCCGATGAGGCCTCCGATGAGGCGTCTGATGGGTCGTCCGATCCGGTCGCCGCGATCGAGGCAGCCAACCGGGCCTACCTCGAGGCCTATCGTCGCAACGCCAAGCTGATGGCCTTGCTCGAGCAGGTCGCCACGGTCGATGAGGACTTCATGCGGCTGCGCCTGGAGCGCACCGACGTGTTCGTGTCGCGCAATGCCGCCGCAATTCGCCGCCTGCAACGCGACGGCCTTGCAGATCGGGCACTGGACCCCGACCTGGCCGCGCTGGCGGTCTCGACGATGGTGAGCCGCACCGCGTATGCCGTGTTCGCGGTCGGGCACAAGTCGGTCGACTTGGACGAGCTTGTCGCCACGCTGACCCGTCTGTGGGTGGGCGCGCTCGGCATCCGCACCACGGAAACCACGACGGCGCAGGACTGAGCCGCGAGCTTGCGTGGGACCGGTCAACGGCCGAGGCGCGCACGCACCTGGGGCCGGCGCAGCGGCGGCACCGTCGCCGGCGGCTGCCGGCGTGCCGGCAGCACTTCGAGCAGCCGCTGGGTCGTCGCGGTCACCTCGGCGACGGCGGTCTCGAACGCCAGGTTCGCTGCCGGCGGCGGTTGCCGCAGCCCGCTGACCTTCCGGATGAACTGGCGGGCGGCTGCCTCGATCTCCTCGTCTGTGGCCGGCGGCTGCAGCCCGCGGAGCTCCGTGATGTTGCGACACATGTTCCCACGCTAACCCGCCGGCCCTGGCGGCGAGGTGGTCGCAGCGGTCGAACCTGCAGCCAGGCGGCCTCGGTGACGGCAAGATGGGCCCGTGACCGGGGCTGGCGGGGGGTCCGAGGAGCAGCTGCTGGCCGACGCGCGGCTGGGCGACGCGGCGGCTTTCGAGCAGCTCGTGCGGTGGCATCGCAACGAGCTCTACGCCTACTGCTACCGGATGCTCGGCTCGGTCCAGGACGCCGAGGACGCGGTGCAGGAGACGCTGCTCGGAGCGTGGCGGGGCCTCGCCGGTTTCGAGGGCCGGAGCTCGCTGCGGACATGGCTCTACCGCGTGGCGACCAACGCCTGCCTGCGTCTGAGTTCGGTGCGACCCCGGCGGGTGCTGTCGTTCGACCACGGCCCGGCCCGCTCCGATACCCGCGATCTCGGCGAGCCGGTGTCCGGCCCGGTCTGGCTCGAGCCGTGGCCCGACGATCTGCCCGCGGACGACGAGCCCGACCCGGCGGCGGCCTACCTGCGGAGGGAGAGCGTCGAGCTGGCCTTCGTCGCGGCGCTGCAGCACCTGCCGGGCAACCAGCGCGCGGTGCTGATCCTTCGTGAGGTGCTCGGGTTCACCGCGGCCGAGGTCGCCGGGATGCTCGACACCACACCCGCGTCGGTGAACAGCGCGATGCAGCGCTCAAGGGCGGCGGTGCGGCAGCGGATTCCACCACGCACCCAGCAGGCCGAGCTGGCTGCGCTGGGCCCGGGCGGGCGCCGTGAGCTGGTGGACGAATTCGTGTCGGCGTGGGAGCGGGCCGACGTCCACGCGCTGGTGGGGCTGCTGGCGCGGGACGCCCGGTTCACCATGCCGCCGCTGCCCGCGTGGTTCGACGGTCGCCGGGACGTGGCACGGTTCCTCGCCGATCGCGTGTTCGCCACGCCGTGGCGGCTGGTGGCGGTGCAGGCGAACGGGCAACCCGCGTTCGCCTGCTACCAGCACGACGGGGAGCGGTTCCGGCTGGGCGCGGTGAATGTGTTGAGCCTGCGTGACGGCCGGATCTGCTGGATCGCCAGCTTCCTCGACCCCCAGCTGCTGCGCCGCTTCGACCTGCCCATCGAGTTTCGCGCGCAGCGATGAATCCGGCGTCGACGGTGTCTCTCATCGGGTGACGGCTCGACCACCAACCTGAGGAGTACACGATGCGCAAGCTGATCGTCTCCAACATGATGTCCCTCGACGGCAATGTCGAGGGGCCCGGCGGCAACGTCATGGTGCTGCCGATGGACGGCTTCTTCGACGAGCAGAACCTGCAGCGGCTGCGGGCCGCCGACACGCTGCTGCTGGGCGCGACCACCTACCTGGGGCTCAAGGGGTACTGGCCGGCGGTGGCCGAGAACCCCGAGGTGTCCCCCGCGGTGGCCGGCAACCCCGGCGTGGCCGATCTGCACCGTGAGACCGGGCAGCGCAACAACGAGATCCAGAAGGTCGTCGTGTCCGACTCCCTGATCGAGGACGACACCGCGCCGTGGACCGACACCACGACGATCGTGCGACGGGCGGATGCCCGCCGGGCCGTCACGCAGCTCAAAGACCGGCCGGGTAAGGACATCCTGATGTTCGGCAGCCGGACGCTCTGGAACGACCTGCTGGTCGCCGGGCTCGTCGACGAGCTGCACCTGATGCTCGGCGCCGCGGTTCTCGGCGCGGGGACCCCGGCCTTCGGCGCCGGGCCGGTCCCACCGCTGCGGCTGGTGAGCACCCGGCGCCGTGACGGCTCCAACAACCTGCTGTTGCAGTACGAGGTCGTCAATCACGGCGCATGACGGCGCGGAACGGCATTTCCCCGGCTGTCGCTCTGGTCAGGGCTTGGTTCGGTAGCGGAGGTGAACCACGCCGTTGCCGAACCGGCGTTCGTCCATCAGTTCGAGCTCGAGGCGGACGCCGTCGGGGAGGGACTGAGTGCCGCCGCCCACGATGATCGGCGTGAGGAACAGCTGGCACTCGTCGACCAGGCCGGCCTTGAACGCGTGGGCGGCGAGCCCGGGACCGCCCACGGTGATGTCCCGCGCCGTTGAGGCCTTCATCCGCCGGACCGCTTCCGGGTCGAATTCTCGCTCGATCCGCGTCCTGGCGCTGGAAACCGTCTGCAGTGTCCTGGAGTACACGATCTTGTCGGCCGCCCGCCATATCGCCGCGAAGTCCCGGGTGGCGGGTGGCTGGTCGGCGAGGGCGATCGTTTCCCAGGCGACCAACACCTCGTACATCCGGCGCCCGTAAAGATGTGTGCCGACGGTGCTGATGAGGTCATTGACGTAGGTGTGCACTTCCTCGTCCGGCTCGGCCCAGTCGAAGTTGCCGTCCTCGTCCGCGACGTAGCCGTCGAGAGATGCGATCGCCGAGTAGATCAGCCTGGCCATGAGGGGCCTCCTGGTCTCTGCGGGATACGGCCAGCCGCGCTGGCCGGCGGCGCAGTCACATTAGCGACTCGCGGCGCCAGACGGCCTACCGTCAGGTGCCTGTCACGGCATCGGTCGTTTTCCGTCTGGCCGGCCCGCATCGCTGACATCAGGAAGGAGGCTCAGCCGATGACCACGTGGACCAGAGACGAGCTAACCAAGATCGGAAGAGCGGACGAGCTGCAGATCGCGCCACTGCGGCGCGACGGCACGCTGCGCAACTCGGTGACCGTCTGGGTCGTTCGCCACGGCGACGAGCTCTTCGTCCGCTCGTACAGGGGCCGTGGGGGATCCTGGTTCCGCGGCGCCCAGGTACGCCACGAAGGCCACATCCGGGCCGGCGGCGTCGACAGGGACGTCACCCTTGTCGAAGAGACCGACCCCAGCATCAACGACCAGGTCGACGCCGCCTATCGCACGAAGTACCGCCGCCACAGCGGAACCTACGTCGACCCCATGGTGGCTGCCGAGGCGCGAGCCACGACGCTCAAGCTGGTGCCGCGCTGAACAGCGCCCTGCCTATTTGCGATACAGCGGACGATCACGCGGGCCTTCACGCTCCGCGCGCTAGGCTCGGGCAGGCTCGTGAGGAGGGCGATGTGTCGTTTGAGTACCACGACGCGCTCTACCACGTCGGCGTCCGGGTTCGCGACCTCGAGGCCGCGATGGAAGAGCTCGGTGCTGGCCTGGGCATCAGCTGGGCCTCGGTTGTCGAGCGGGACCAACCGGTCTGGACGCCTGCCGACGGCGCGTTCACGACGCCGCTGCGCTTCACGTACTCCTGCCAGGGCCCGCAGCACGTCGAGCTGTTGCAGGGTGCTCCCGGCTCGCTGTGGGACGGCAACGACCTGCCCGGCCTGCACCACCACGGCGTCTGGGTCGAGGACGTGGCGGCGGAGACCGAGCGCCTGATCGCTGCCGGCTGGACGCTGGAGATGGCCCAGAAGCCGCCAGAGCAAGGGTACGGGTCCATGACCTACGTGCGCTCGCCGAGCGGGTTCCTGCTGGAGCCGGTCACGGTCGCCGTGCGCCCGCGATTCGAACGGTGGTGGGCCGGCGGGTCCTTCAGCTGACCCTGACTTCGGTCGGACCGGCTGTCGGGCCGCTTACTCCTCGTCCTCCGTCGTGGTGGCAGACTCCCAGTTCGGCGACGTCTGGCGGGCGAGGAAGAACATGCTGGCGATTTCCTGCACGATGGCGTAGCCGGAGCGGAACTCGTACTCGGCCATCCAGGAGCTCACCTGGCCGTCGCGCAGCCCTTCGAAGGCCTCGCGCATCCGCTGCAGCGCCGATTCGAACTCGTCGCGCTTATCCGGAAAATGCGTCCCCACCACGGCTCAGTACGCCGCCGTCCCGCCGTCGACACTGTAGATCGACCCGGTGATGCCCGCCGCGACATCCGAGGCAAGCAGCAGCGCCACCGCGGCGACCTCGTCCAGCGTGTTCGGCCGCTTGATCGCCGACTCCTCGGCGAACAGGTCCACCATCTGCTCGAAGGTCAGCCCCATCGCCTCGGCGGTCCGCGGGCCATTGGTCAGGATGATGTCGGTGATCACGAGGCCTGGGCAGATCGCGTTGACCGTGATGCCTTCCGTCCCGACCTCCTTGGCGACCGCCTTGGTGAACCCGTTGATGGCGTGCTTGGCGGCGACGTACGGGCTGAGCACCGGCTTGCCGTGCTTGCCCTCGATGGAGGAGACGTTGATGATCCGGCCCCACTTCTGCGGCAGCATGTGCCGCAGCGCGGCGCGGGTGCCCCAGAACGTCGAGTACAGGTTCCACTTCATGCAGAGGTCCCAGTCCTCGTCGTAGAGGTCGACGCAGGGCACCAGCCGGGCCGCGCCGCCGGCGTTGTTGACCATGATGTCGATCCGCCCGAAGCGTTCGACGGCGGCCTCGACGGTGCCCTCGACGCCATCCTTGGTGGTGGCGTCGCCCTGGTGGTACTGCACGCGGTCGGGGTCGCCGAGCTCCGCGGCCACCTGCTTGCCGCGATCGGCGTTGCGGCCGTTGACGACCACGCGCGCGCCCTCCCCGAGGTACGCCTCCGCGATCGCGCGGCCGATGCCCGCGGTGCCCCCGGTGATCGCTGCGACCCTGCCCTCCAGCTTCATCGATAGCCCCTTTCCTCATGGACGTCCAGGCCGAGGCCGATCCCGAAGTAACTTGAGACTGACTTCAGTAGCTTCGGGCTAGCGGACGGTGCCGTCAAGCCGTCGTCGGTCGTCCCCGGTCGGGAGCGACCCGCGGCCGCCAGTCCGTCCGGGCGGTCATTGACCAGCTCAACGGGGTCACGGACACCACCTCGTCCAGGATCACGGCCTGGATGTCGCTGCCGGATTCCAGGCGGTCCTCGTCGACCACCGCCTCGACCAGCAGGCGCAGGGGATCGGCGTGCACCCGCGCACCGTCGGGCAGACGCTGCACGTAGTACGGCTGCCGGCTCTGCACCGTGCGGCGCACCTGCGTGCCGGTCGTCGCGCCGCGCGGCACGTTGAGGTTGAGCAACGCCACCTCGGCCGGTAGGCCCTCGTCGAGGATCTGGCCCGCCAGCGCGGCAGTGAAGAACATGGCCGCCGTCCAGTCGACCTGCCCGAATGTGCGCCACGACGAGATGTCGGCCTGGATGGACGCGGCGATGCCCGGGATGCCGTGCACCTCCGCCTCGAGCGCCGCCGAGACGGTACCGCTGATGCCGAGCGCGCCGCCGATGTTCTCGCCGTAGTTGATGCCGCTGACGCACAGGGTGGGCTTGCGGTCGGCCAGCTCGAGCAGGGCGTGTGTGACGGCCATGACCGGCGAGCCGACCACCGCGAAGGCGGGAACCGTCTCCCCGGCGACCGTGAGCTCGTGCCGGATGATCGCACCGAATTCCGTCCCGGTGAGAAACGCCCGGCTCATCGACGTCTGCTGCGTCGCAGGAGCGACGATCAGCAGCTCGCCGAGCGGCGCGACCGCCTCCGCGGCGGCCCGCAGTCCGGGTGACGCCACGCCGTCGTCGTTGGTGACGAGGATCAGCGGCCGCACGGTCGGCCAGGCCGTCACGAGGTCCGGTCGCGCACGTGCGAGCCGGTACGTTCGGTCAGGACACCGGCGCCCGGTGATGTCACAGCGGCCTCCGAAGGTTGGACGTGGCGCGATTACGATCCAAGGATCAGCGTCCGGTGAACGTCGGGGCGCGTTTGTCCCGGAACGCGGTGAGCGCTTCGCGCATATCCGCCGTGCCGGCGGCAAGGGCCTGGATGCGGTTCTCCAGGTCGACGGCGGCCTGCAGGGACGGAGCGTCGACGTTCTGCTGCACCGCCTGCTTGGTCAGCCGGACACCGAGCGGGCTGTTCGCGACGATCGTGCTGGCGAGCTCGAGAGCGGCGGGCAGCAGCTCGTCGGCGGGCACCACCTGCTTCACCAGCCCGATCCGGAACGCCTCCTCGGCGTCGACGAAGCGTCCGGTCAGCAGGATGTCGTAGGCGTGGCCGAGACCGACGATCCGGGGCAGCGCCCAGGTGCTGCCGCAGTCGCCGCCGGTGAGCCCGACCTTGATGAAGGCCGCGTTGAAGCGGGCGCCCGCGGCGGCAATGCGGATGTCGGCGGCCAGCGCGAGGGAGAATCCGGCGCCAGCGGCGGCCCCGTTGACCGCGGCGATCACCGGTATCGGGACCCGCTGGAAGCAGGTGATCGCCCGGGCCCACGACTCCTGGCCGCGGAGGAACTCCGTGGTGGTCATGTCGGGCAGCGTGCTCGCGTCGTCGAGGTCGAGGCCCGCGCAGAAGGCCCGCCCGGCACCGGTGAGCACCAGCACCCGCACGCTCTCGTCCGTCGCAAGCCGGGTGCCGAGCGCGTGGAGGTCGTCGAACATCTGGAAGTTCAGGGCGTTGAGCCGCTCTGGTCGGTTCAACGTGGCGACGGCGACGTCGGGCTGCCGGTGGTCGAGCGTGAGTGTCTCGAACGGGCCCATGCAGCTCCCTCCGACCGTCTGCACCGGTATACGCCGCGACCAGCGGAACCGTCCAGTCCCGTGCGTACGGCCGACGGGACTTTCTTGACGGTGACCACAGTAAACGTCAAGGATGGCCGGTTAAGCCTCCTGTGCCGCCAGAGAATCAAGGAGCATGTGGTGACTCAGACGCCGGACCCGACGGAACTGGACGACTCCACCCGAGATGCGCTCGTGGCACTCGTCGTCCGCGGCATGATCCGCGGGGCGCCCGACGAGGCCACGAAGAAGCTCGTCGAGCAGGGCCTGGCCTTGGTCAAGGGACCGATCACCATGCCCATGCCGGAAGGCACCGCGGCCGCCGGCATGCTGATGCGGGTCCCGGCGGGCAGCGAGGACGAGCAGAAGATCGACAAGCTGTTCGACCGGTTCCTCCCGATCAACCGCCGGCTGCGGGAAGTGTGCTCGGCGTGGCAGACGCGCGCCGACGGCACGCCCAATGACCACACCGACGCGGCGTACGACGACACCGTGCGTGATCGGCTCGACGAGGTGCACTCGTCGATCGGGCCCATCCTGCGCCGCCTGGCGGAGGTGAAGCCACGGTACGCGTCCTACCGGCCGCGACTGCAAGCGGCGCTGGACAAGTTCGACGACGGCGAGTCGAACTGGCTCGCGTCCCCGCTGATCGACTCCTACCACACGGTCTGGATGCAGCTGCACCAGGAACTGATCCTCATGCTCGGCCTGACCCGCGCCGAGGACGAGGAACGCGAAGAACGCCTGGTCAGCGGGCGCGCCGGTTAGGTCGTGCCTGATGACCACCGCCCAGCAGGACGAACTGAAGGCACTGGCTGAGGCCGTCCGCGACCTGGCCGGCGACGCAGGCGGCGTGACGGCCGCCCGGCGTCGCTTCGACGCCGACCCGACCCCCGGTTACGACGAGCAGGTGTGGGGGCACCTCGGCCGGGACATGGGCCTGGCGGGGCTCGGCATCCCGGAGGACGTCGGCGGTGTGGGCGGCGGGTTGGCCGAGCTGACCGTGGTGGCCGAGGAGTTGGGCCGGTCCCTGCTGCCCGTGCCGTTCTTCTCCTCGACGGTGCTCGCCGGGCAGATCCTCGCTCGCGCGGCCACAGCTGGGGGCACAGCGGGGGCGGAAGGGCCCGACGTGCTCGCCGGGCTGGCGGCAGGTGAGCGGCTTGCCGCGTTCGCCGGCACCGACGCCGCCGGGTGTTGGCGCGCAGACCAGTTGGGCTCTGGCCGGCTGGGCATCGAGGTCACCGGTCACGACGGGGCGTGGCGGCTGAACGGCACCGCAGACTTCGTCCTGGACGGTATGGGCGCGGACTACCTCGTGGTCGCCGCACGCGGCGCGGATGGCTGCGACCTGTTCCTCGTGCCCGCTGGCGACCCGCAGGTGCAGCGCAGGCCGCTGGAGACGCTGGACCCCTCCCGCGCCGTGGCCGCAGTCGGCTTGGTCGACGCGGCGGCTTCCGCCCTCACCAGCGGCGGCACCGGCGCTCGAGTGGTCGACGAGGCGGTGGACGTGGCGCTCGTCGTGCTCGCCGCCGAGCAGGTCGGCGGCGCGGCCGCCTGCCTCGACATGGCCGTCGACTACGCGAAGATCCGTTACCAGTTCAGCCGGCCCATCGGTGGCTTCCAGGCGATCAAGCACAAGCTGGCCGACTTGCTGCTGCTCGTGGAGATGGGTCGCTCTGCGGTCGACCGCGCGCTGCCGGCCGCGGGCGATGCGCGCCGGTTGGCCGAGGCCGCCGCGGTGGCCAAGATCTGGTGCAGCGACGCCTACACCGCGGTGTCCGCCGAGAACGTGCACGTGCACGGCGGTACCGGCTTCACCTGGGAGCACGACGCCCACCTGTACTTCCGGCGGGCCCGCGCCGACGGGGCGCTGCTCGGCGATGCCGTCGTGCACCGCGAGCGGCTGGCCGCACTCCTGGGCTGGTAGACCGGCGTGTCCGCCGTTTCGTACACATGAATTGGGCGTTCTGGCACATTGCAATGTGGCGAAGCGCCCAACCCAGGTGTCCGAACACGCGGACACACGTGTCCGGACGCGCGGACACGCCGGGTAAGGAGCTAGGCGTTGCGGGGGAGCTTGGCGTACGGGACGCCCTTGTCGACGCGGGGTTCCCGCGGCAGGCCCAGCACCCGCTCGCCGATGATCGTGCGTTGTACCTCGTCGGTGCCGCCGGCCAGGCGGTAGCCGGGCGCACCCAGCACGTGCTCGGTCCAGGCGAAGGCGTCCGGCTCTCCGCTGTCGGCCACGAGCCGGGCACCCAGCAGCGACGCGGCCACGTCCCCGATGAGGGTGAGGTTCCGCGACGCGACCAGCTTGCCGATCGAGGCCCCCGGGCCGGGCGCGGCGCCGGCCGCTGCGGCCCGCGCGACCCGCTCGGTGGTCGCGGCGCGTAGCTCGGTCCGCACGTAGACGTCGGCAAGCTGCTGGCGCACCACCGGGTCCGCCGACCTGCCCAACCGGCGGGCCAGCGCGAGCAGGTCGGCGAAGCTGCCGCCCTTGCGGCGCGTGGCCTGGCCACTGGCCGTCCGCTCGAAGCCCAGCGTCGCGTTGGCGACCTTCCACCCGTCGCCGACGGCCCCGACCCGCATGTCGTCGCCGACGTGCACGCCGGACAGGAACACCTCATTGAACGACGACGCGCCGCTCATCTGCCGGATCGGGCGCACCTCCACGCCGGGCGCCTGCATCTGGATCAGGAACATGGTGAGGCCGGCCTGCTTGGGGACCTCCGGGTCGGTGCGTGCCAGCAGCAGACCGTAGTCGGCGAACAGCGCCCCGGAGGACCAGACCTTCTGCCCGTTGAGCACCCATCCCGTCTCGTCGCGCACCGCGCTCGTGGCCACCGCGGCGAGGTCCGAGCCCGCGGCCGGCTCGCTGAACAGCTGGCAGCAGAGCAGGTCGGAGCGCAGGAACGCGGTCGCGAACTTGGCGCGCTGCTCCTCGGTGCCGAAGGTGGCGATGGTCGGGCCCACCAGCCCGGTGGTGACGCTGATGAGCTCGGTCGACTGCGGCGTGGCGAAGGCGCGCTCCTCGTCGGTGAACGCGATGACGTAGCGCATCGACAGCCCGGCGCCGCCGAGCTCCTTCGGCAGGGCGATTGCGCCGTAGCCGGCGTCGTAGCGCTTCCTGCGGTACTCGCGGACCCTGTCGAGCAGATCGCGCTCGGCTTCCTCACTGATGTTCTGGAAGACCGAGTAGTCGCCGCCCTCCTCCGGGGTGTCCGCACGCCGCGGCAGCACCGACGCCAACCACGCCCGCACCTCGGCCCGCCACTGCTCGATGTTCGATTCGGGGTCCGGTTCGGCCATTGAGAATTACCCTTCGCGCTAGGCCATGAGTACGGTGCACGCGCTGATGCCGGGCGCGCCGTAGACGTGGGTGAATCCGATGCGCGGCGAGCCGGCCACCTGCCGGGCGCCGGCGCGTCCCTGCAGCTGAAGCACGACGTCGACGACCTGGCGCAGGCCCGACGCGCCGACCGGCTCCCCGTTCGCCAGGCAGCCGCCGTCGGTGTTGACCGGCAGCCGCCCGGTCGGTTCGGTATCGCCGCGATCGACCAGTTCCTGCTGCTGGCCGTGCTCGCAAAGGCCGGTCTCGGCCAGGTGGTACACCTCGGCACCGGCGTCGGTGTCCTGCAGCTGTGCCACCTGCACCTCGGCGGGCGTGATACCGGCCGCCGCGAAGACCGCCCTGGCCGCGTCCACGCTCGGGCTCTCGCCGGCCTCCGTCGGCAGCCACGGCGCGAAGACCTCGAACGATCCGAAGCGCCGGGTGCGCTTGGCGACCGCGGCCAGCCGGACCGGCCGCTCGCACAGGTCGGCCGCGCGGTCGCTGCGGGCCAGGACCACCGCCGCCGCACCCTCGCTCGGGGAGCAGATCATGTACTGGGTCAGCGGTGGGTTGATCACCCGCGCGGCCAGGATCTCCTCCTCGCTCAGCGATTTCCGCCGCCACGCGTCCGGGTTCAGCTCGCCACACCGGAACGCCTTGGCGGCCACCTGCGCCAGCAGCCGATCCTTCAGCCCGTGCGTGTGCAGATACCGGCGGTCCTTCATCGCGAAGAACTGGCTGGTGACCATCAGGCCGGTCTCGGCATACCAGTTGCCGTGCCCGTAGTCGGCGGGGCTGGCGGCGAACGCACCGCGCGCGTGCTTGTCGAAGCCCACCACCATGGCGAGATCCGTCTCGCCGGCGCGGATGGCGCTGGCGGCGGTCGCCAAGGCGACGCCGCCGGTGGCGCAGCCGTTGCGGACGTTCACGAACGGCACTCCGGTGAGGCCCAGCACGGCGACGAGCGTGTCCGGCTTGCCGGAGACGTTGCTGCCGCCGACGGCGTAGCCGATGTCCGCCCAGCGCACGCCCGCGTCCGTCAGCGCCGATCGGATGGCGTGCGCGCCCATCGCCATGCCGCTGAAATGCGGATCGTGCCGGCCGAACGGGTACAGGCCGATACCGACGATGCTCACGTCGGTACTCATGGCGGGCCCCCGTCCGGCTCGAATGCGTAGGTCACCACGGTGTCGCCGTCCTCCCGCGACCAGAGCGGCCGCAGGACGAGCCGCATCGGCTGGTCGATCTGCAACGCCGCCTGGTCGCCCTCCAGGCGGGACTCGACGATCACCTCGCCGAGGTCGACGTAGCCGACGCCATACGGCTCGAACCCCGAGTCAGGGACGCGATAGGGCGCTTTCGGCTCGAACGCCTGCACCGTCCACGTCCACAGCGTTCCGCGGTCAGGCAGCTCCACATGAGTCAGCTGCGAGCCGGTGCACTTCGCGCAGCCGGTCTGCACGGGAAACGCGACCGTGCCGCAGTTCGCGCACCGCGAGCCGGCGAGCTTCGGGGGGTCGAGGGAGGCGAACAGCGCCGGCTCCACCGGTACGGCGGCCATCGCTCACCGCTCCGGCTTCGACCAGCGGGGCTGCTCGCCCGCTTCGATGGCCTTGCGGCGCTGGCTGATCGCCCGGCGCCCGATCGCCCACCGGTGCACCTCGGACGGCCCGTCGTAGATGCGGAACGGGCGCACCTCGCGCAGGTAGCGCGACAGCAGCACGTCCCCTGAGACGCCCAGCGCGCCGCACACCTGCACGGCCCGGTCGACGACCCGGTTGACGGCCTCAGCGACGAACGTCTTGGCGATGGACGATTCGGTGCCGCCGCGCTCCCCGCTGTCGAGCACCGCGGCGGTGTGCCGGATCAGCGCCCGGCTGGCCGCGATGTCGATCTCGTTGTCGGCGATGAGCTGCTGCACCATGCCCAGCTCGCCGAGGATGCCGCCGAATGCCTTGCGGGTCGCCGCCCAGTCGACCGCGATGTCGTGAGCACGGCGCGCCACGCCGAGCCACCGCATGCAGTGCGTCAGCCGGGCTGGCGCGAGGCGGACCTGGGCGTACGCGAAACCGCGGTCCACCTCGCCGAGCACCGCGTCCTCCGTGACGACGCAGTTCTCGAAGACGATCTCGCTGTGCCCGCCGAACTGCGCCTCGTCCAGCGTGTCGATGTCGCGGACCACGCGCATCCCGGGGTTGTCCGCGTCGACGAGGAACATCGTGGCGCCGCCCCGCTCCCCGGGCGATCCGCTGGTGCGAGCCATGCAGATGGCGAAGCCCGCGCCGTGCGCGCCGGTGATGAACCACTTCCGGCCGTCGATGCGCCAGCCGCCGTCGACCCGCGTCGCCGTCGTCGACAGCATCGCCGGGTCGGAGCCCGCGCCAGGGGCCGGCTCGGTCATGGCGAAGCAGGACCGGATCTCGCCGCCGGCGAGCGGCCGCAGGTAGCGCTGCTTCTGTTCCTCGGACGCGACGACCTCGAGCAGGTGCATGTTGCCCTCGTCCGGCGCCGCGCAGTTCATCGCGAGCGGGCCGAGCAGGGAGTAGCCGGCCTCCTCGAAGACAACCGACTGACCACGGACGTCCAGCCCGCGGCCGCCCCAGTCCTCGCCGACGTGCGGCGACAGCAGTCCGGCCTCCTTGGCCTGCCGCTGCAGCGAGCGGCGCGCCTCGTCGGGCCCGTCGTGGACCACGCCGCCGAGCTGCGCCTCCACCGGCATGACGACGTCGCGGATGAACCTGCGGGTCTGCTTGGCCAGCTCCTCGACGTGCGGCGCAACGGTGATGTCCACGGGTTCCTCCTGGTTCAGACCGCTGCCTCGTCGCCTGCGTCGTCGTCCGCGTCGTCAGGTGTGACCCGGACGAGCATCTTGCCGACGTTCGCGCCGGAGAGCAGCCCGATCAGCGCGTCGGCGGCGTTCTCGAGGCCGTCGACGACCGTCTCCTTGGACACCAGCTCGCCGGTGCGCAGCCACTCGGCGACCCGCTTCTCGAACTCCGGGCGAAGGTCCTCGTGGTCGCGGACGATGAAACCGCGCAGCGTCAGCCGCTTCAGCACCGCCTGGATCAGGTGGTGGACGCCCGGTGCGCCGGACGCGTCCTCCATCGTGGAGATCATCCCGCAGAGCGCCGCGCGGCCGCGGAGGTTCAGCGCGTAGAGCGCTGTCACCAGGTGGTCGCCGCCGACGTTGTCGAAGTAGAGATCGATTCCGTTGGGCGCGGCCTTGGTGAGGGCGGCTGCGAGCCCGCCGCGGTAGTCGATGCCCTCGTCGAAGCCGAGCTCGTCGACGAGCATTCGTGCCTTGTCCGGGCCGCCGGCGCTGCCGATGACCCGCGAGGCGCCGAGCAGCCGGGCGAACTGGCCGGCCGCGCTGCCGACAGCGCCCGCCGCGGCGGAGACGAAGACGACGTCGCCCTCGCGCAGCTCGCCGGCCCGGACCAGACCCACGTACGCGGTGAAGCCGGTCTGGCCGAGCAACCCGAGCCACGTGGACAGCGGCGCGAGCGCCGGGTCGACCTTGTACGCGCTGGCCGCATCGACCACCGCATAGTCGCGCCAGCCGAGCCGGTGCCGTACGTGGTCGCCGGCGGCGTAGCCCTGGGCGCGGCTCTCGATGACCCTGCCCACCGCGGAGCCGTCCAGTGGGCCGCCCACCGCGAAGTTCGTGGTGTAGTGCTTCTCCGTCGCCTCCATGCGCCCGCGCATCGAAGGGTCGACGCTCATGAACGTGTTGTGCACCAGCAGCTGCCCGTCCTCGAGCGCGGGGAGCGGCCGCTCGTCGACGTCGAAGTTCTCGCGCGTCGGGCGGCCTTCCGGCAGTGAGGCGAGAGTGACCATCCGCGCGCTCGGGGGAGCCGAACTCACGCTAGGAGACCCTATACGGCGGCCTCCGCGATGAGAAGGAGTAAGTGAATAGGGACGCTAGTTACTTGGACTCGCGGCGGCCTTGACCGCTGCGTCGAAGCGGCCGGTGATGGCCCATGCCAGGCAGCGGCGAAGCACCGTGCGGAACTCCGGTACCACCCAGCTGCCGAGGTCGCGCTTGCCGGTATCGGCGACGCCCCGGTCCTGCATGTCGAAGCGCCCCCGGCAGTGCCCCAGGGTGAAGTAGCAGACGTTGCCCGCACCCGAGGGCCGCAGGTACAGGACCGGCCGAGGCTCGTCGTCGGTGACGTGCCCTTCCTCGAAGCCGCGGCACTCCCCGGTGAACCGGGCGTGCAGCAGCACCTCCAGCGGCTGGCGCAGTTCCAGGACGTACAGCTCGTCGCGCACCTCGAACGGCTCGATACCGGCCACCAGCGGGTGCTCGGGCTTCGTGATGTGCACGGTGTACGGCGCGATCGGCGGGTGGGCCAGGAACTGCCCGCCGAGCAGCACCGCCACTTCACCCAGTGCCCGCGGCGTGCGGTAGGGGCCGTCGCCGTCCGGCGGGTCGATCGCCGAGTGCGTGCCGTGCAGTGCCAGCCAGCGTCCGCCGCGTTCGACGTAGTCGACCAGTATCCGCTGCTGCGCCGGATCGGGCCGAACATTGCACGTGTAGGTGACGAGCAGGTCGGCGACCCGCAGCGCGTCGGCGCAGTCGTAGTCCTCGTACACCCTGGTGCGCACCTGCTCCCATTGCGCGAGCTGCTCGAGCAGCTGCAGGCGCGCGTAGTCGAAGTCGTGCCACTGGCCGCCGCAGACGAGCACGGCGTCCACCCGCCCGGCCGGTCCGCCCATGCCGATCAGCTCGGCTAGAACTGGACGCGGCTGACGAAGCCGCCGTCCACGACGAGGTCGACGGCCGTGCAGAAGCTCGCCGCCGGGCTGGCCAGGAACGCGACCGCCCGCGCGACCTCCTCCGGCCGGCCGAGCCGGCCAAGCGGGATGCGAGCGCGGATGGCCTCGTAGAACTCCGGCCGTCGCTCGCGCAGGCTGTCCCATGCGCCGCCCGGGAAGTCGATGGGGCCGGGGGAGACGGTGTTCACCCGGATTCCCTTCTGCGCCAGCGAGTGGCCGAGCGCCGACGCGTGCTGCAGCACGGCGGCCTTCAGTGCGGCGTAGGAGTTGGGCGCGGTCGGCGGCAGGGTGTCGAACGCCGACGTCGTGCCGAGCGCGACGATGGCTGCCGCTTCGGAACGCTCCAGGTGTGGGACGGACGCCTCGACCAGCCGGACGAAGGCGAGCAGGTCGGCCTTGAGGCTGATCAGCCACTGGTCCGGCCCCTTGAGCGATCCAGCGGAGACGTTCGAGATCACGATGTCGAGGCCGGACAACCCCTCCGCTGCGGTCTCGACGAACCCGGTGACGGCCTGCTCGTCGGCCACGTCCACCGCCGCCGTGACGACCTTCCGGCCGCGCGCGCGAAGATCGTCGGCCAGTGCCTCGAGGGCTTCCGTGCCGCGCGCGCAGAGCGCGAGGTCGCACCCCTCGTCGGCCAGCAACTCGGCGATCGCGCGGCCGATACCGCGGCTGGCGCCGGTCACGAGCGCCTTACGTCCGGTCAACTGCAGATCCACGGCGGTTCCTCGTTTCTCTTCAGGCGGGATCTCTTCAGGCGGGATCTCTTCGGGCGGGATCTCTTCGGTCGGAAGGCAGGACCACCTCGGTCGGGTGGTGGGCGGCCCAGGCATGGGCATCGGGGGAGGACACCCACGCGACGGCATTGCCGATCAGTCGCCGGTACATCGCGGTGGCGAAGGTCGCTGGCCCGTCGCCCGGCTGGATGTACACGATCGGGCTGGCACCGGCGGCCTTCGCCCACGCGATCAGGTCGCTGGCCGGGGGGTGCTGCCATGGTGCGCCCTGGCGCGGGGTGCCGAGCACCTCGTGGAACGTCTCGCGGAACGGGCCCGGCGGCGCGACGGCACGCAACAGACCGACGATGTCGGACTCGAACACCGGGCAGCTGTACAGCTCGTCGGAGAGGCCGAAGTCCTCGATGCCGGCGCAGACCGGGTGCCCAGGGTGGATGACGCGGGCGGTGTAGTCGGCGTAGCGGAACCCGGAATCGGGCCATCGCGTGCCGTGCAGTTCGGCAGGCGCGTAGTGGTACCGGCCGCCGAGCACGTCCGCCCATCCGGGCCACCCCGGCCACCCGGCGAGCGCGTGGTGCAGAAAGACGAAGCCCTGGCCGCCACGCAGCAGGTCCGCGAGCCGGCGGGCGACGGACGGCGACGGGCCCACCGGCTCGGGAGCGGTGCCGCGCCGCAGCGACAGGCCCGGCACGTCGTGGCAGAGCACCGCGTCGAACAGCCCGCGGTGCTCCGGTCCCAGCCAGTCCTGCGCGGCCGGCTGGACGGCGTGCGCGAAGGCCCAGCCCCGTTCGGCGCAGATCGCCGCGAGCATGTCGGTGAACGCGTCGAGGTCGAGCCGGTGCCCGCCGGTCACGGCCAGCAGCCGCAGCGGCCGGTCGGCAGTCATGCCATCGCCAGCCCCTTCAAGCCAGCCGACGCGCCCGCGAGGGCTGCGGGCGCCCATGCGTTTGCAGGTGGGACTTTGTGGAGACGGCGTAGTCTTACACCCCATCCGGCCAGTACGGTAGCGGACATTGGCGGCCAGCCAGCTTGATGTGGAGCGGTGATGACGGACTCGATCGGGACGGTGCCGATAGCGGTGCTGCGCGACCTGCACCGGAGGATGGTCCGGATCAGGCTGTTCGAGGAGGAGGCCGGCAAGCTCATGGAAGGCGGACGGTTGCCCGGCTTCCTGCACCTGTACGTCGGCCAGGAGGCGGTCGGGTCCGGCGTGATGGCGACGCTGCGCGACGACGACGTCATCACCTCCACGCACCGCGGCCACGGCCACGCGGTCGCGAAGGGCGCGAACCTGCGCTACATGTATGCCGAGCTGTTCGGCAAGGAGACCGGCTACTGCAAGGGCCGCGGCGGCAGCATGCACATCAACGATCTGAGCATCGGCATGCTGGGCGCCAACGGCATCGTCGGCGGCGGCATACCGCACGCCGTCGGGGCGGCGTTCGCGGCGGCGTACAAGGGCCAGGACTCGGTCGCGGTGTCGTTCTTCGGCGACGGCGCCAGCAACATCGGCGCCTTTCACGAGTCGGCGAACCTCGCCGCCGTGTTGCACCTGCCGGTGATCTTCGTGTGCGAGAACAACGGCTACGCCGAGTTCACCCCCCAGGAGCGGCACATGCTGCTGCGGGACGTCGCCGATCGCGCGGCCGCGTACGGGATGCCGAGTGAGATCGTCGACGGCATGGACGTCGTGGCGGTGTACGAAATGTCCAAGAAGCTCGTCGAGCGGGCGCGCGCCGGGGAAGGGCCGTCGCTGCTCGAGGCGAAGACCTACCGGTACTACGACCACCAGGGCGTCAAGGGGCTGCGGATCCCCTACCGCACCCAGGACGAGATCGACCTCTGGAAGGAACGGGACGCGATCACCGCCATCGAGCAGCGGATGACCAAGGCGAATCTCGCAGGTGAAATGGAACTCCAGAAAGTCTGGGACGAGACCCGCGCGGAGATCGTCGAGGCGATCAGGTTCGCGGAGCAGAGCCCCGACCCCGATCCCGCCGACCTGCTCGTCAACGTCTACACGGTCTGAGGTCCGGCATGCGCGAGCTCACCTATGTGAAGGCCTTCAACGAGTCGCTCATGCAGGCGATGGCCGAGGACGAGAACGTTGTCGTGATCGGCGAGGACGTCGCCCACTACGGCGGCGTGTTCCACGCATTCGACGGCCTGCTGAAGACCTACGGCGAGAAGCGCGTGATCGACACGCCGATCTCGGAGATGGGCTTCCTCGGGATGGGCGTCGGCGCCGCCGCGCGCGGCCTGCGGCCGGTGGTCGACCTCATGTTCTTCGACTTCATCGGCGTCTGCCTCGACCAGCTGTACAACCAGGCGGCGAAGCTGAAGTACATGTTCGGCGGCGACGTCACCGTGCCGCTCACCCTCACCACCGCGGGCGGCGCGGGGCTCTCCGCCGGACCGCAGCACAGCCAGAGCCTGGAAGCGTGGTTGGCCCACGTGCCCGGACTGAAGGTCGCCCTGCCCTCGTCGCCGCACGACGTGAAGGGGCTCATGGTCGCCGCCATCCGCGACGACAACCCGACCGTCGTCGTGCTGAACAAGCGCATGCTCGGTACCAAGGGCCCGGTGCCGGAGGAGATCTACGCGATCCCGTTCGGGCAGGCCGAGACGGTGCGCTCGGGCAACGACGTCACGGTCATCGGGGTCGGCCGGATGGTGAACGAAGCGGTGGTCGCCGCGGCGGAACTGGCCGAGTCGGGCATCGACGTCGAGGTGATCGACGTGCGCACCGTGCAGCCACTGGACAGCAACACGATCCTCGACTCGGTGCGACGCACCAACCGCGCCGTCGTGGTGCACGAAGCCGTCACCTTCGCCGGCATCGGCGCCGAGATCTCGTCGCAGATCCAGGAAGAGGCCTTCGACTACCTCGACGCCCCGGTGCTGCGGATCGGCGCGCCGTTCTCGCCGGTGCCGTTCAGCCCCGTGCTGGAGCGCGCGTACATCCCCGACAGCCACCGGATCGTGGACGGAGTACGGCACCTGCTCGAACGCCAGGGAGCCTGACATGGCCGTAGCGGTCCTGCTGCCCAAGCTCGGCCTGACGATGGAGACCGGGCTGATCCAGGAGTGGTTGGTCGAGCCTGGTACGCCAGTCAAACCCGGGGACCTGATCATGCGGTTGGGCACCGACAAGGTGGACGCGGACGTGGAGGCCGAGGCAGCCGGCATCTTCCACCCGGCGGTGGCCGCTGGCTCTGACCTGCCGGCAGGAACGCTGGTGGGCTGGCTGCTCGAGCCGGGCGAGCCGGTCCCCTCCGGGGACGGGCCGGCGGCGCCCCCCGCCGAGACCGGTGCCACCGCTGCGGCGGCGCCGGCCGAGGAAGCCTCCGGAGACATCGTCGTGGGCGAGCCCGGTGCGCTGACTCCGCCGCCGCACACCGGGCGTCAGTTCGCCTCACCCCTCGCGCGCCGGTTGGCTGGCGAGCGCGGTATCGACATCGCCACGCTGAAGGGGACGGGTCCGGGCGGCCGAGTCATCAAGGCGGACGTGCTGGACGCGGTGGCCGCAAAGCCGAGCGCACCGGCGCCGTCGGTGGCTTCGCCGCTCGTGCGGCGCGCGGCTGCCGTCGCGGGCATCGACCTGGCCACGGTGACCCCGAGCGGCCCTGCCGGCAGGATCCTCCGTGCCGATGTGGCGGCCGCGGCGGCAAAGGCGGCCGCACAGCCACCGGTCCCCTCAGGGGCACCAGCAGTGGCACCGGCAGCAGTACCAGCAGCGGTACCAGCAGTGGCACCCGCACCCGGCGAGGTCATCCCGCTGTCCGGCATGCGTGGCGTCATCGCCTCGCGGATGCTTGCCAGCCTCCACGAGATGGCCCAGCTGACCCTCGGCACCGAGGCCACGATGGACGCCGCCGTCGCCCTGCGCGCCCAGATCAAGGAGCAGTGGTCCGCCGCCGGCCTCCCGATGCCCACGATCACCGATCTCATCGTGCGGGCCGCCGCTCTGGCGCTGCGCGACCACCCGCGCCTGAACGCCTCCGTGCAGGGCAACGAGATCCACGTCCAGACCGAGATCAACATTGGGGTTGCCGTCGCGCTCGCCGACGGCCTGGTCGTTCCGGTGGTGCGGAATGCCGACCAGCTGCCGGTGTCCGCGATAGCCGCCCAGACGCGGCGGCTGGCGCAGGACGCCCGCACCGGCCACGTCAAGCTTCCGGACCTGGAAGGGGGCACCTTCACGGTGAGCACCCTGGGCAGCTACGGGGTCGACTTCTTCACCCCGGTCATCACGCCAGGGCAGGTGGCGATCCTGGGCGTCGGGCGGTTGCGGGACTCGGTGCGCTGGGAGGGAAGCAGTCCGGTCCGCACGCAGGTGCTCACGCTGAGCCTGACCTTCGACCACCGTGCCGTCGACGGCGCGCCCGCAGCGGACTACCTGCGCTCGGTCGTCTCGCGGCTGGCGAACCCGCTGTCGCTGTTGGCCTGAGGATCGCCGGAGAGGATTCGCCGGAAGAGGAGTCGGAGGTGCAGACGTGCGCGCATTGCAGATGAAGCGGTTCGGGGCCGACGCCGAGGTCGTTGACCTGCCCGAGCCGGAACCCGGTCCGGGCGAGGTTGTGATCAAGGTCGGCGGCGCCGGTGCGTGCCACTCGGACCTGCACGTCATGCACGAGTTCCAGGAGGGCATGGCGCCATGGGGGCCGCCGTTCGTCATCGGCCACGAGAACGCCGGCTGGGTGTACGCGGGCGGCCCGGGCGTGCGTGGGATCGAGATCGATGAGCCGGTCGCCGTGTACGGACCGATCGGGTGCGGCCGGTGCCGCCCGTGTGCGGCCGGTGAGGACCACTTCTGCGTACACGGCATGGAGGGGCCGCCCGGCATCGGCTTCGGCGTCGACGGCGGGATGGCCGAGTACCTCCTGGTCTCCGACCCGCGCCGGCTGGTGCGCATCGGCGACCTCGACCCCGTCGAGGCCGCGCCGCTCACCGACGCCGGGCTGACCCCCTACCGTGCGGTGAAGCGGGTGCTGCCGAAGCTCGTCCCTGGCTCGCGCGCGCTGGTGATCGGCGTCGGCGGGCTCGGGCACTTCGCGGTCCAGGTCCTGCACGCGCTCACGGCGGCGACCGTCGTTGCGGTGGACACCCGCGAGGAGGCGCTCGACCTGGCCAGCCAGATCGGTGCGCACGTCACGGTGCGCGCCGGTGACGCCGCCGCGGCCGCCGTGCTGGACGCGTTCCAGGGCCGCAAGGCCGACGTGGTCTTCGACTTCGTCGGCGCGCAGTCCACGATCGAGCTGGGCGCCGCGGTGGTTGGAGGGCGCGGCGAACTGATGGTGGTCGGCGCCGGGCCGGGAACGTTTGCGTGGAACTTCTACGCGCTGCCGTACGAGGTGAACCTGAGCACCTCGTTCTGGGGCAGTATCCCGGAGCTGCACGAGGTGATCGCGCTGGCGCAGCGCGGGCTGATCAAGGCGCACGTGCAGCGGTTCTCCCTGGACAACGCGATGGAGGCCTACCGCCTGATGGAAAAGGGCCAGCTGTCCGGCCGGGCGGTCATCGTCCCATAGCAAGGTCCCACAGCAAGGTCCCATAGCAAGGTCCCATAGCAAGGTCCCGTAGCAAGGTCCCAGCGGCGCAGCGAAGGTTCCCAGCAAGAAAGGCGATCGAGCAGCGATGACGTTCGGTGAGGCGGCCGGCACCGCGATGTCGACGGTGTTCGCCGAACGCCGCAGCGACCTGGTGGTGACCGCACGCGAGGAGCCCGCCGAGGGCGTCATCGCGCTGACCCTGGCCGACCCGAAGGGCGCGCCACTGCCGGCGTGGACGCCCGGCGCGCACATCGACCTGCTGCTCGGGGACAATAACGGGGACAACCTGGTGCGCCAGTACTCGCTGTGCGGGTCTCTGGCCGACCAGCGCACCTGGCGGATCGGTGTGCTGCTCAACCAGAACGGACGTGGCGGCTCCCGCCGTGTACACGAAACGCTGCGGGTGGGTCGCGAGGTCGCGGTGCGCGGGCCGCGCAACCACTTCCCGCTGCACCGCGCGCCTCGGTACGTCTTCATCGCCGGCGGCATCGGCATCACGCCGATGCTGCCCATGATCACGGTGGCCACCGGGGCCGGTGCCGACTGGCGGCTCTGGTACGGCGGCCGCAGCCGGGCGACGATGGCGTTCCTGGACGACCTGCAACCGCACGGGGACCGCGTCGTCGTCTGGCCGGAGGACGAGCAGGGGCTGGTGCCGCTGGCGGAGATCCTCGGCAAGCCGCAGGCCGACACGCTCGTCTACTGCTGTGGCCCGGAAGCCCTGCTGGCGGCGACGGAGGGGTGGTGCGCCGGCTGGCAACCGGGATCGCTGCACCTGGAGCGGTTCGCGCCCAAGCCCCAGATCCTCGTCGCACCCGCGGGGGAGGCGGTGTTCGACGTGGTATGCCAGCGCTCGGGCATCACCGTCCAGGTACCGCCCGGGAAAACGATCATCGACGTGCTGGACGAGAACGGGGTCAGCGTGCTGTCGTCGTGCCTGGAAGGAGTGTGCGGCACGTGTGAGACCAGGGTGATCGACGGCACGCCGGAGCACCGCGACTCGCTGCTCACCGAGGAGGAGCGCGAGGAGAACGAGTACATGATGATCTGCGTGTCCAGGGCGCTGTCGCAGCGGCTGGTGCTGGACCTGTGAGCACCGGATGGAGGCAGGGGTGACCAGCGGCAGGTTCCACCCGGCACCCTCGGTGTACGAGGGCAACTACCCGCTGAACTGCTGGTACGTCGCGGCCACCAGCGACGAGGTGGGCTCGGCGCTACTGGCCCGTCAGCTGCTCGGCCGGCGGCTGGTGCTGTTCCGGCAGACCAGCGGGGAGGTGGCCGCGCTCGACGACCGGTGCCCGCACCGCGGCGCGCCGCTGTCGATGGGCACCCTGCAGGACGGCCAGGTCGTCTGCCGCTACCACGGCTTCACCTACGAGGCGAGCGGGGCCTGCGTGCGCGTGCCGTCGCAGGTGCACGTGCCGTACGGCGCGCAGGTGCGCAGCTACCCGGTCCGGGAGAAGCCGCCGTTCGTCTGGGTGTGGCTGGGGAACCGGACGCGCGGCGAGGCAGTGGAGCCGCCCGACGTGCCCGAGTTGTCGGAGCCGGGGTGGGCGATTCTCGGCGGGACGATGCACATCGCGGCGAACTACATGCTCCTGCATGACAACGCACTGGACCGCACCCACTTCCCGTACGTGCACCCGCACCGGATCCACCGCGGCTACGTCGAGGGCCCGCCGCCGCTGAACGTCGAGGTCGCCGAGACGACGGTGTCCTACCGGCGGACGTTCACGCCGGCACCGCTGGCCGACTGGCAGCACGAAGCGACCGGCCTGCCGGCCGACCGTTTGTACACGCAACGCGAGACCGGCACCTTCGTCTCCCCGGCGTTGCACCTCGACGAGATGGACATCATCGGCTCGGAACCGGAGCGCAGGGTCTTCCGTGGCGTGTTCATCCGCGCCTTCACGCCCGTCGACGGGGGCAACACGCTGGTGGTCTGGCGCGCCGCGCGGAACTACGCGCTGACCGACGACTCGGTCACCGAGCGGCTCCGCGAGGTCTACGAGGGCACCATGATCGAGGACCAGCCGCTCCTCGAGGCGATCCAGGCGACCAGCGGCGGCAGCATCGGCTACACCGTGAGCGCGGCCGCCGATGCCGCGGCCATCCGGGCCTATCAGATCGTCGACGCGCTGCTCACCGAGGAGCGCAATTGGTCCGAAGCGCCGCGCCGGCAGTGAAGCGCCAGCGCCCGCGCCCGCCAGGCGGTGCCTGATCCGGTGGCCGATCAAGCGGCCGATCAGCGGAAACCGGTCGTGACGCGCGACAGGTTGGCGAGCTCGTCGCGGAAGCGGCGCGGGCCGAGGGTTCGGTACGGCTCATCGAGCATGAGGTGGGCGCGAACGGCCAGCTCGTAGAGGACGATCATGCTGACGCCGTTGACCTTCGCCGTTGTCGGATCGCGACCGGGGTCGAGCCGCCGAACCGCCTTGGTCGCCGACCGGATGAGACGCTTGCGGGCGTCGCTGTGGATTCGCTCGACGAGCAGTGGCGCGGTCGCAGCGCTGACAAAGAAGATCCGAGCCACCTGGGCGGAGGCGTCGACCTCCTGGAGCAGCTTCTCTGGGATCTGCTGCAGGTCCTCCGGCCCTTGTGCCGCTTCGAGCAGCGATTCGATCGTGTTGACCCACGTACGTTCGAAGACGTGCACGACCTCTTCGAGGACTTGTTCGCGTGAGGAGAAGTGGTAATAGAATGCGGCGGGCGTCATGCCAGCGCGTTCGACGATGTCCGACACTGTCACGAGCTCCCACGGCTGGATCGAGAACAGGTCGACGGCTGCCTCGATCAAATGAGGGCGTCGTGACGGGCGATTCGCTGGCTTGGAAGGCTGCATGATGGACCAATGGTAGACACGCACCAGCCGACCAGAAGCCGCCCGGCGCACCGGCCGTCGCGGCGCATGCAGATCATCGAGGCGGCTACGCGTGTGTTCGCCCGTGAGGGATACATCGAGGCCAACGTCGAAGACATCGCCAAGGCCGCCGGTGTCGCTCCGACCGCCATCTACTACCACTTCGGCAGCAAGGAAGAACTGTTCACGCAAGCGCTGCGTAATGCGATGGATGCGTTCAGTGAGCGGGTGTACCAGGTGCGTCCCGGCAATGTCGCCGCCACGGTCGAGGACCTGCGCACCGTGATCCGATCGGGCTGGGACTACTGGCAGGCCCACCCCGACGCCGCCCGCCTCGTGGCCCGCTACTCCGAAGGTTCGACCGTTCGGGCGCTGCGGCTGCGCCGGGAATGGGAGGAACGCCACCTCGCCCGCGCCTACGACTACGTGCCGAACGCGCGGACCAGCCGGACCAACCGCAAGGCGCGCGACCAGCACGCGGCGCATTCGCTGGCAATCCGGCTCATGCTCGACGTGATTCTCGTCACCCAGGCCGCGGCCATGGACAGCACGCTGGGTCGCGTCCCGCGCGAGGCCCTGGTCTCGGCGGTCGAGGAGATGTGCGTCGCGCTCATCGAGTCGCTGAGCTGAACTCGCTGAGCTGAACTCGCTGGCCGAACTCGCTCACCATGCCGCCACGGCGGCGTGCGCGCTCGCCAACCGGGCCCCTGGCACCCGCGACGGTGAGCAGGACACGTAGTCGAGACCGATGTCCGCGCACAGCTCGATGGAGGCTGGGTCGCCACCGTGTTCGCCGCAGATCCCCAGCTTGATCGTCGGGTTGACGCGCCGCGCCTGGGTGACCGCCATGCGGATGAGCGCGCCGACGCCGTCGGCGTCCAGGCTCGCGAACGGGCTCACCGGCATGAGCTGCCGCTCGACGTAGGCCGTCAGCAGCTGCGCCTCCACGTCGTCACGGGAGAACCCGTAGGTCAGCTGGGTCAGGTCGTTCGTGCCGAAGGACAGGAACTGGGCCAGGCGAGCGAGCTGATCGGCGATCAGCGCCGCGCGTGGCGTCTCGATCATCGTCCCGACCTGGTACGGAACGGCGACGCCGGTGGTCGCCTCGATCTCGGCGGCCGCGGCATGGATGCTCTCGATGGCATGCGTCAGCTCGCCGGCGAGCGCGACCAGCGGCACCATCACCTCGAGCTGCGGCTTCACGCCGCCCCCCGCCAGCTCGACCCACGCGCCGAACAGGGCCCGTGCCTGAGCGGGGTACAGCCCGGTACGGGTCAGTGCCAGCCGCACGCCGCGCAGGCCCAGCATCGGGTTCACCTCGTGCGCCGACTCGCCGAGGAACTCGTGCAGCGGCGCATCCAGCAGCCGCACCGTCACCGGGCGGTTGCCCATGACCGTCAGCAGGTCGAGGAAGTCCTCTTTTTGCGCCGCGGCGAGCTCCACGAGCGCGGCCGCCTCCTCGTCCGGATCCTTGGCAAGGAGGAAACGGCGGACCACGGGCAGCCGGTCGCCGAGGAACTGATGCTCGGTTCGGCACAGCCCGACACCCTCGGCGCCGTACTGCAACGCCAGCGCGGCGTCCCGGCCGTTGTCCGCGTTGGCGCGCACGCCCAGCCGGCGCAGCCCGTCCGCGCGGCGCAGCAGCGCTTCGAGCTCGACGCCGGGGCGCGGCGGGACGATCTGCACTGGACCGGCGTAGATCGTGCCGCTGCTGCCGTCGACCGAGATCACGTCGCCTTCGGCGAGCGTCTGGCCGCCGCTCGTGATGGCCCGCCGCGCGCGATCGATGACCAGCGTGGTCGCGCCGCACACGGCCGGGCGGCCCAGCCCCCGCGCGACGACCGCGGCGTGCGCCGCCAGCCCGCCGCGAGACGTCACGATCGCCTTGGCGGCCAGCATGCCAGCCAGGTCGCCTGGCGTCGTCTCCTCGGTCACCAGGACGACCGCGTCACCGGCTTCCGACCACTCGACGGCGCGGTCGCTGCTCAGTGCGATCCGGCCCGTAGCGGCCCCCGCGGAGGCCGGCAGCCCACGGCAGAGCTCGGTTTCCCGCCCGGTGAGCTGCACCTGCGGGTGCAGCAGCGTCTCGAGATCCTCATTCCGTATCGAGCGCACGGCTTCCCGGTCGTCCAGGACGCCCGCATCGGCCAGGTCGACGGCGAGCCGGATAGCGGTGCGAGGCGCCGGACGCTC
>DASXTS010000421.1:0-6050 GCA_036505275.1 Pseudonocardiaceae bacterium | reverse complement strand
AGGCGCAGGTGAACAGCGGAACGTCGATGGCATCGCCGCACGTCGCCGGCATCACCGCGTTGCTGCGCCAGGCGCACCCGGACTGGACGACGGCCGAGGTGAAGGCCGCCGTGATCAACACCGCGAACCGCGACGTGTTCGCCGGCGAGAACCACGGTGGACACGTCGAGGCCCCCAACCGGACCGGGGTCGGCCGGGTGGACGCCAAGGACGCACTGGACAACCAGGTGCTGGCGTTCGCGGAGAACAGCCCGGCCGCGGTCAGCGTCGGGTTCGGCGTGGTCGAGGCGGCCGGTCCGGTCACCCTCGCCCGGACCATCCGGGTGGTCAACAAGAGCGCCCACCCAGTCGACTACCGCGTGTCCTACCACGGCATCACCGACATGCCCGGCGTCGAATACACCCTGGACCGGACCTCGATCACGATCGGCGCGGGGGGCTACGGCAAGGTCAGGGTCACGCTACGGATCACCGATCCGACGGCGCTGCGCAAGGTCGCCGACCCCACCATCGAGAAGGACCAGCTCGGGGTGCCGCGCCAGTTCCTCGGCGACGAGTCCGGCCGGGTGGAGCTGACCCCGACGCGCGGAGCACCATCGGATAGCGCCGTGCCGCTGCGGGTGGCGGTGTACGCCGCGCCCAAGCCGGTCGCCGACATCAGCACCCCGAGCCGGCTGCGGGTCGGTCCCGGCGAGCAGAGCGTGCTCACGATGTCCGGCCGAGGGCTGAACCAGGGCTCCGGCGACGAACGGTACCTGTCCCTGCTCAGCGCCCTGGAGCTGCAGGCACGCAGCCCCAGGTTGCCGAACTGCGGCGGCCCGGTGAGCGCCAACTGCGCGATCAACGACACGGCCAAGGGCGCAGACCTGCGCTATGTCGGCGTGGCGTCCACCGCGCCGCTGGCCAGGCTGCGCGGCGAGCCGCAGACCGCGATGCTCGGCTTCGGCATCGCCACCTGGGGCGACTGGTACAACCTCGGCAACAACACGATGCCGTTCGTGGATATCGACGTGGACGGCAACGGCTCGCCGGACTTCGAGACGTTCGCCACGAAGCCGGCCGACACCGATGTGCTGTTGGCCGCGACGGTCGACCTGGCCTCCGGCGAGGTGGTGGCCCTGGAGGGCGTCAACGGGCTGTTCGGCGACGTGGACGCCAACGTGTTCGACACCGACGTCGTCGTGCTGCCGGTGCGGCTGGTCGACCTGGGCATCGACCCCGACGCCGCCAGCGCGCGGCTGTCCTACACGGTGGGCGTTGCCGGCTACTACGGCACCTCCGAGGGCGGCCTGGTGGACCTGCTGCCCGGCACGCTGTCCTTCGACCCGCTGCGGCCCGGCCTGTGGGTAGCGGGCGGCGACCCGGCGCTGTCCTTCGCCTCGTGGCCCGGCACTGCGCTGGTGGTGCACCGCGACAAGGCGGCGCTGGTCCTGGACCACGCGGACAGCCTGCTGGTCATCAACCACCACAACGCACGGGGTGACCGGACCTCGGTGGTGAGGGTGACCGGCGCACGGACCTACACCGTGAGCGTGCTCGGGGCGTGGAAGAGCGACTGACGGCCGGCTCATGATCCGGGGGCGATTTTGCTGCCGATCGTGCCGTTTACCGTGACCTGGGCAACCCTTTCGGGTGTGGCATGGTGACTCCGTGGGGTTGGCACCGGGTAGCCTTCGCGCAACGGAGGGTTCCCACGGCGGCAGCGCCAGCCGCACGGCACCCACACAACTGGCGGAGGTGGGCGGATGCGGCTCGCGGTGATCCCAGGTGACGGTATCGGTCCCGAGGTGATCGCCGAGGCGCTCAAGGTGCTCGGCGAGGTGAAACCGGGCGCCGAGGTGACCCGCTACGACCTCGGGGCGTCCCGCTGGCACTCCACGGGGGAGCTGCTCCCCGAGTCGGTGCTGACCGAGCTTCGCGAGTTCGACGCGATCCTGCTCGGCGCCGTCGGCGACCCCTCGGTGCCCAGCGGCATCCTGGAGCGTGGGCTGCTGCTTCGGCTGCGCTTCGAGCTGGACCACCACGTCAACCTGCGGCCCGCACGGCTGTACCCGGGGGTGCGCAGCCCGATCGTGTCGCCGGGTGAGATCGACATGGTGGTCGTGCGGGAGGGCACCGAGGGGCTCTATGCCGGCAACGGCGGGCTGCTCCGCAAGGACACCCCGCAGGAGATCGCCACCGAGGTCAGCATCAACACCTCGTTCGGGGTGGAGCGGGTGGTGCGCGACGCATTCGCGCGCGCGTCGGCGCGGCCGCGCAAGCACCTGACGCTGGTGCACAAGACCAATGTGCTGACCTACGCCGGCTCGCTGTGGTCGCGCATCGTGGAGGAGGTGTCGCTGCAGCACCCCGAGGTCAGCGTGGCGTACCTGCACGTCGACGCGGCGACCATCCACATGGTCACCGACCCGAGCCGGTTCGACGTGATCGTCACCGACAACCTGTTCGGGGACATCCTCACCGACCTGGCGGCCGCGGTGACCGGCGGCATCGGGCTGGCGGCCAGCGGCAATCTGGACGTAACCCGGCGCAACCCGAGCATGTTCGAGCCGGTGCACGGCTCCGCGCCGGACATCGCCGGCCAGGGCCTTGCCGACCCGACCGCGGCGGTGCTCTCGGTGGCCCTGCTGCTGGATCACCTCGGCGACCACGACGCGGCCCGGCGGGTGGAGGCCGCGGTGGCTTTCGATCTGGCGACCAGGGACCACTCCACCCCGGGCGGCACGCACGCCATCGGAGACCGGCTGGCGGCCCTGGTGTCCTCCACGACGCCGTCAGCGTCCCGGGCCTGAGGTCCGCGCGCCGGCACGGCTTAGCAGGTAATTTCGCTGGGCAACCTTGCTAGGCGGTGGCCAGCCGGACGATCGCGATCTCCGGCGGGGCGCCCACCCGCACCGGTGGGCCCCAGAAGCCGGCGCCGCGGGTGACGAACAGCCGGGTGTCGCCGAACCGGTGCAGCCCGTGCAGCACCGGCTGCCGCGCGCGCACTACGGCGTGGAACGGGAACATCTGGCCGCCGTGGGTGTGGCCGGAGAGCTGCAGGTCGACGCCGCGGCGGGCGGCCTCGTGTACCTGCACGGGCTGGTGCGCCAGCAGGACGACCGGGCGGCCGGGGTCCCGGCCGCCGAGCGCGCGGTCGTAGTCCGGCCCGGTGGACGTGCCGTCGCGGACGTTGGCCCCGGTCAGGTCGTTGACGCCGGCGAGATCCAGCACGCCGCTGTTTCCGCTCGCCCGGATCTCGGCGCGCTCATTGGCCAACGGGTGTACCCCGAGCCGGGCCAGCTCGCGCAGCCACGGCGCGGCGCCGGAGTAGTACTCGTGGTTACCGGTGACGAAGAAGCTCCCGTGGGTGTTCACCAGGTCGCGCAGCGGGGCGGCGGCCTCGCCGAGCTGCTCGACCGTGCCGTCCACCAGGTCGCCGACGATGGCCACCAGGTCGGCGTCCTGCTCATTGATCAGGCGCACGATCCGCTCGGCGTGGCGCCGACCGAGGACCGGGCCGAGGTGGATGTCCGCGACCACCGCGATCCGCAGTCCATCCAGGCCGGGGGGCAGCCGCGGCAGCGGCACGGTCAGCCGGGTGATCCCCGGTGGCCCGAGGGCGGTGCGTACGCCGTACCCCACCACGCCCACGGCGGCCGCCCCCACGACGGCGGCACCCGTCCTGGCCAGCAGCACCCGCCGGGTGGCGACGAGGGTGGCGGTGGGAGCCACGCCATCACCATTGGTGCGGCGGGGCCCGACCGCGATCGCCAGCCGCACCGGCTCGATGATCAGCAGGCCCAACAGCAGATAGAACAGCAGCCCGATCCAGAGGTACCCCGGCCAGGACAGCCACCGCGCCACCGCGGGCGGCAGCACCCGGCCGCCCACCAGGGTTGCCGGTACCAGCGTGGCGAGCAGCACGGCGGCCGCGGTACCGAACCGCCGTACCCGGCCGGGGGCGGTGGTGCCACGCACCAGCCGCAGCCATAGGTACCAGTGCACGAGCCCGACCAGTGCCAGCAGCGACAGCAGCAGCACGGTCAGCTGCACTGCAGGACCATCCACGTCGCGCCGAAGTTCTCCGCGGCCAGGTCTTCCTGCCGGGCCGCGAAGTACAACCGGCCGCCGTCGGCCCACATCCAGCGCAGCTTGGTGTCCGAGTCCAGCTGCAGCAGCAGGGTCCAGTCCGGGTTGCCGAACTCCAGCGACTCCACGCGCGGGTCGTGCCGTTGATCGGCGTACGGCACGCCGTGGTAGCCGAGCTGGCACTCCCGCCAGATCGGCAGCTGGATGAGGCCGGGCCAGCCGCCGAGCTGGTGTACCGGCTCGTCGTCCACGAACTGCCCCTCCCAGTCCAGGTACAGGTCGCACACGGCGTCCACGTCGTGATCGGCCAGGTCGGCGAACACGTGCTCGTTCCACGCCGGGATGGTCAGCCTCGGCTCGAACACCACCGGAGTGGCCGGCGTGTCCAACGCGGCCGACGGTGTGTTGGCCGGCACGGCGTGCCGCTCGTCGGCGGCGATCACCCGCCAGCCGGCGGCATGCTTGGGGTCGTAGCCCCACGCCTGCTGGCCGCGAGCCTCGTAGAAGAAGTTCAGCAGCCCGGTCTTCGGCAGCGGCAGCCCGAGCAGGGCGGCGTCCACCTCGGCGAGGTCGATCAGCGCAAGGAAGCTCAGCGGTCTGGAGCCCCAGCGCGGCCACGACGTGCCGGCGGCCAGTAGTGGGTCGCCCCCGAGTCGGCTGTGACCGGCGCTGGCGCCGGACGTGCCACGCAGCCGCAGCGCGGGCCTGGCCAGGCGCTGCACCCTGATGGCCACCTCGGCGTTCAGGTGGTGGGTGGCCAGCCGCCGGAGTGCTTCCCGCTGGTCGTCCAGCTCGGTCATGGGACCAGCCTTGCAGGTCGGTCTGACGGCGGCCCGCGCCGGTCGGCCTGACGATGGCCCGCCCCGGTCGCCGTGCGTGCCGGGCATCCCGGCTGCTGGGACTATCCCTCCCGACTGTTGGTCGACCGGCGGGACTGTGGGAGGATCCCGGGTATGCCGACCTTCGCCGTGATCATTATCGGCAGGCGCGCCGGGTAGCAGCACCACCCTCGGCGCGCAGACCTCTCGCATCCCAGCGGGGGGTCTTTTTGTTGGTCGAACACGATCGGGCCACCGACGAATCGAGGAGTTCAACGCAATGACAAGCCGTACTGAGCCGGCCGACACCCCGCTCGGCGACGCCTTCCACGTCTACGACACCACCCTGCGCGACGGCGCCCAGCGCGAGGGCATCTCGTACTCGGTGTCGGACAAGCTGGCCGTCGCGCGCTTGCTGGACGGCATCGGTGTCGGCTTCATCGAGGGCGGCTGGCCAGGTGCGCTGCCCAAGGACACCGAGTTCTTCGCCCGTGCCGCGGCCGGTGAGCTGCAGCTCAAGCACGCGGCCCTGGTCGCCTTCGGCGCCACCCGCCGCCCCGGCGTGTCGGCCGCGGACGATCCGCAGGTCCGCGCCCTGCTCGACGCGCAGGCACCCGTGGTGACGCTGGTCGCCAAGTCGGACCGGCGGCACGTCGAGCGGGCGCTGCGGACGTCCGTCGAGGAGAACGTCGCCATGGTGCGCGACACGGTGGCGTTGCTGGTCGGGCACGGCCGCCGGGTGTTCCTGGACTGCGAGCACTTCTTCGACGGCTACCGGTTCGACCCGGACTGCGCGCTGCGGGTGCTAGGCGCCGCGATGGAGGCCGGCGCCGACGTCGTCGTGCTGTGCGACACGAACGGCGGGCAGCTGCCGCTGCCGCTGGCCGAGGCGGTGGCCGAGGTGGTGGCCCGGACCGGCTGCCGGGTGGGCATCCACTGCCAGGACGACACGGCGTGCGCGGTGGCCAACACACTGGCCGCGGTGCAGGCCGGCGCCACCCACGTGCAGTGCACCGCCAACGGCTATGGCGAGCGGGCCGGCAATGCCGACCTCTTCGCTGTGGTGGGAAACCTGGTCGCCAAGCTGGATATGCCCGTGCTGCCGCCGGCCGCGCTGGCCGAGCTGACCAGGGTCTCGCACGCGCTCGCCGAGATCGCGAA
>DASXTS010000420.1:0-1752 GCA_036505275.1 Pseudonocardiaceae bacterium | reverse complement strand
CGAGATTCCGGTGCCCCGTCGGCGTGCTCGTCCTGAGTGATGATCGCGACCGGGTCGAGGCCGGTTCGCGCCTGCCGCGCCGCTCGCCTGTCGCCTTGCCGTGACCGGCTCCCACCATGCTGTTGCCAGGACCCGAAGGGGGCCGAGCTCAGCCGGTGACCGGGTTTACTGGCTCTTCCGAGTTCCGGTGGGGTGAGCGGCGCGCCGGTGGGCGTGTGACGCGCGCTGCCATCCCGACTCCGCCTACTGCTCGCTGCGATCTGCTCGTCGGGCTTGATGGCAGGCACGTGATCGGCGTCGACCGCGACGAGGACGCCGGTTCCTGGCGGCGATGGCCGCCGACGAGGCACGGTTCGACGGCGTGAGACGGCTCGGCGTGGACGAGCACGTGTGGCACCACGTCAGCGCACTGCCCGTCGAGGACGGCGGCCGCGGGCCGAAGGAGCTGACCGGGATGGTCGACCTCACCCCCGACGCGGACGGGAACCCGCAGGCGCGGTTGCTCGATCTGGTGCCCGGCCGGTCCGGGAAGGCCTACAGCGACTGGCTCGAACAACGCGGCGAGACCTTCCGCGGCAGGGTGGAGGTCGCGACGCTGGACCCGTTCCACGGCTACAAGAACGCGATCGACGACCAGCTCGAGGACGCCACCGCGGTGCTCGATGCGTTCCACGTGGTCAAGCTCGGCACCGCCGCAGTCGACGAGGTCCGCCGCCGGGTGCAGCAGGAGATCCACGGCCACCGCGGCCGCAAGAGCGACCCGCTGTACGGGATCCGCACCATCCTCCGGTGCGGGGTCGAGAACCTCACCGACCGACAACGGGCTCGCCCGGAGAAAGCGATCGGCGCCGACGAACGCCACGACGAGGTCTACATCGCCTGGCAGTGCGCCCAGCAACTTTGTTAGAACACCGGCCCCTCACAACGGCCTGACCGCCTGCGGACGACGGACTCACAGCCATGAACCCGCTGGTAGCGGAGGCGGACGGGAATCGAACCCGCCAGGTGGGGGACGCCCACCTCAATGGTTTTGAAGGTCGATGCCGGCCGTCCACGCCCGTCCAGCGCAGTCTCGTACATCTGCCGGCATCCACTCTGACCTGCGCGGATGCGCACGCGCCCACGTGCCGTCCGCGCCCGTCCGACTGGGTCCCGGGCGGTTCGTTAGAAGCAATGTTAGAGGCACCGTTAGAGCATGCTCACCTCGTTCCCCCGGCCGAGCGCCCGCTCGGCCAAGTCGTGGCGGAGCCGCACCTCGCCGCCTAGTCTCGGGCGTGTTTGCAATGTCGGTCCGGCGGCGCGGGCAGCACCGCCAGGCGGGATCCGTTGGAACGTCGGGTACGATCGCCGGTGATGGAGCTCGTCGCATCGTCGTACGCCGTTCGGAAGGCCTCGGCAGGTGATCTGCTGGCCGTCGTGCGGCTCTACGAGCGGGTCCCAGACCTGGTAGCGGAACGCCTCTCCAGCCGCCAGCGGGCAATGTGGGATCGCATGATGCCTGGGTTCCGCAGATGTGATGGTGCTCTAGAGCACGGAACGTCGTGTTGGCCTGCGGGAATGGGTGATCGAACGCAGAAACGGCGTGTCTCTAGGTGGTTGTCTGCCCGGTCAGGGGCGGGTGGCGAGTCGGATGATCTGCTTGGGCGGGGGCAGCTGGAGCTTGGCGAAGATGTCTTGTTGCGCCTTGGTGAGGTCGGTGCGCTGGCGGAAGGTGCCGGCCGGGCCGGTGAAGGTGCCGACGTGGAGGCGGTC
>DASXTS010000419.1:0-25171 GCA_036505275.1 Pseudonocardiaceae bacterium | reverse complement strand
CCACCCGGGACGGACCGGCCGCAACGCCCTGCGCGCCATCGCCCGGCTCGGGCGGATCCCGGATCGCCGGGTGGACGAGGTGCTCGAGCTCGTCGATCTGACCGGGGCCGCGGGCCGCCGGGTCGGTGGTTACTCGCTGGGCATGCGGCAGCGGCTGGCGCTGGCCGCGGCGCTGCTGGGCGACCCCGGCACGCTGGTGCTCGACGAACCGGCCAACGGCCTGGACCCGGACGGCGTCCGCTGGCTGCGCTCGCTGATCCGCGGCCTCGGTGACCAGGGCCGTTCGGTGCTGGTCTCCAGCCACCTGCTGGCCGAACTGGCCCAGACCGTCGATGACGTCATCGTCATCGAACGCGGGCGCCTGGTTGCACACGACCGGGTCGCCGCGCTGGCCGACTCCACCGCGGAGTCCCTCGAAGACGTGTTCCTCCGACTCACCGCGACCGCCGCAATTGCCAAGGAGCAGTCATGACCGCCGTGATCTCCACCGAGCTGTTCAAGCTGCGCACCACCCGAGGGCCATGGGCCATCGCCCTGGTCATCGTCGGCCTGGCCGCCGCGATGCTCGCGATCGTCGCGAGCCTCATCGGCGACCCAGGACAACCGCCACTCGAACCGGCCACCCTCGCCGAGCTGGTCAGAATCCCCGGCCGGATCACCGGCGCCGCCGCGCTCCTGCTCGGGCTCCTGCTGGCCACCGCCGAGTACCGGCATTCCACCGTGCTCACCACCCGGCTGGGGCACCCACAGGTCACCGGCCTGGTGCTGGGCAAGGCGGCGGCCGCCGCGCTCGCCGGCCTGCTGCTCGGGCTCGTCGTCGAGATCGTCACGCTGGTCGGCGGGGCCGTGCTGCTGATCTCCCGCGACATGGCCGTCCAACCGCTGCAGCACGGCGTTCCGGCCGCCATCCTCGCGAGCATCGTCGTCGCGGGGCTGCACGCGATCATCGGGGTGGCCATCGGCGAGCTGCTGCGTAACCCCGCCCTGGCCATCGGCGTTGTGTTCGGCTGGGCGTTCCTCGTCGAGGGCATCCTGCCGGTTGTCCTCCGCGAGCCGAAGCTGGTCCGCTGGCTGCCAACCGGCGCCGTCCGCGCCGCGCTGACCCTCGGCCAGCCGGCGACGGAAGGCCTGCTCGCCCCCGCTGCCGGAGTCGTCCTGCTCGCCGCCTATGCCATCGGGCTGTGGCTGACTGCGCTGGGACGGTCGCAGCTCACCGACCCCTGACCGGCACCCGACGTGCCCCTTGTCGACGCTCGCCGACAAGGGGCACATGTCCCGCCCAATGCAGATGGGGCCGACCAGCGACACTCATGAAGATCGGTGGGCGGCCACATCCGTCGCGGAACGTTCTGCCCGTGACGCGGACGCCCGGACCGGGATTCGGACTCGAAGCACGGTTTCTCCGGGTCCGGAGTCGATGGCGCCGGAGTCGATAGCGCCGGAGTCGATGGCGCCGGAGTCGATGGCGATGGTGCCGCCGTGCCGTTCCATGACGATGCGCCGCGCGATGTCGAGGCCGAGGCCGGTGCCTTTGCCCGTTTCCTTGGTTGTGTAGAAGGGCTCGAACGCTCGCGCGGCCACCTCCGGCGGCATGCCGGGGCCGGTGTCGCCGATCTCGACGATGATGTGGTCGCCGTCTCGCCGAGTCGCGACCCGGAGGGTGCCGGCGCCGCCCATGGCGTCCAGGGCGTTGTCGATCAGGTTGGTCCAGACCTGGTTGAGCTCGCCGGGGTAGGCCTCGACCCTCGGGACGTCGGCGCCGTACTCGCGAACGATGGTGACTCCCTTGCGCAGCTTGTGGCTGAGCATCACGAGGGTGCTGTCGAGGCCGTCCGTCACGTCGACGTGCTGCCTCGACGCGCGGTCCACCTGTGAGTACGACCTCACGGCGGCGACGAGGTCGGAGATCCGCCGAGTCGACTCCTTCACCTCCGACACCAGGGTGGTGACGGCGAAGGTGCTCGCCACCCACTCCAGGCCAGGCTCCAAGGCCGATCCGTCGAGCAACATCGCCGCACGGTCGCACCAGGTGAGATCGACGCCGGCGGCGGCGAGCTGTGGACCGATGACCCACGCGCGGACGACACCGTGGCGGGTGAGCCACGACGAGAGGGCCTCCTCGAGATCGGCCAGCACGAGCGGGTCAGTGATCGCCGCTCGGGGCTCGACTTCTTGGCGCAGCGCGTCGAGCGCCGTCAGCTGCGTGGCCGTGATCTCGTCGTGGGCGAGCCGGCCCAAGGATGAGAGCAGCGTCCGGCACGCGCTCTCGAGGGCGTCGACCGCACGGGTGGCGGCGGCTGCTGGGTTGTTGATCTCGTGAGCGAGGCCCGCGGCCAGCGTTCCGAGGGTGATGAGGGATCCTCGCTGCCGTGCCGTCGACTCGATCGAGCGTGCGGTGCCGTACAACCCCTTGATCAGGTGGGTGCCGAAGGGGAACCAGGCATCACACCAGTCGCGCAGCACACCGGCCGGCAGCCGGAACACCCGTCCTTCGGTCACTCCTCGGGCCGTCGCGAGATAGACGCCGTTCTCGTCCCAGGCGCGGAAGCCGCCGGCCCAGCGGCCCGGCACGTCCATCCTTCCGACCACGAGGTCCTCGCGGCCGATGCGGCGCACGAGGTCGAGGGAACCGTCGACGAGCACGAACCAGAAGTCCGCATGCTCGCCCTCGCGGAACAGCTCGATCCCCGGCACGATGCGAACCTCGGCGCCGCCGGCGGCCAGCTCCGCGAGCTGGTCCTCGGTGAGGCCGTCGAACAGGTTGAGGGACCGCAGATCGGCGAGGTCCATCAGATCGTGGCCAGGTAACGGTGCACCAGGTAGATCGACATCGCGCCCTCGCCGACCGCCGACGCGACCCGCTTCATGGAGTCGAGACGGACGTCGCCTGCGGCGAACACCCCGGGCACGCTCGTCTCCAGGGCGAACGGCGGACGGGGCAGCGGCCAGCGCTGGGTATCGGCGCCGGCAAGGAGCTCCTGACCGGTGACGATGAAGCCGTTGCGGTCCCGGACGATGTCGGGGCCGAGCCACTCGGTGCGCGGCGATGCGCCGATGAAGATGAACAGCCAACTCGTGGCAACTTCCTCGGCGCCGCCGTTGTCCCGGTGGCGAAGCGTGAGCGCTTCGAGGTGGCCGTCACCCCGGCCGGCCACCACCTCGGTGCGGTATCGCACCTGGATGTTGGGTGTGGACATGATCCTCTCGACCAGGTACAGGGACATGGTGTTCGTCAGGGCGGCGGCCCGGACCAGCAGCACCACCCGCTTGGCAAAGCGGGACAGGTTGAGCGCTGCCTGGCCGGCGGAGTTGGCGGCACCGACGATGTAGACGTCGTCGCCCTGGCACTGGCTCGCCTGGCTGGCGTTCGAGCCGTAGTAGACGCCGCGACCGATCAGGTCGTCGAGCCCGGCAGCGTCCAGGTGTCGATACGACACGCCGGTCGCCACAATGAGCGCGCGCGCCTCGATCTCCCCGGAACCGTCGAACAGCACGGCGCGCACGGGCCCACGGGCCTCGAAGCCGGCGACGTTGCGAGCCAGGACCATCTCGGCTCCGAAGCGGGTGACCTGGGCGATCGCGCGCTGGGCGAGGTCGAAGCCGGTGAGTCCCTTGGGGAATCCGAGGTAGTTCTCGATCGAGGCGCTCTGACCAGCCTGGCCCCCTGGCGCCTCGCGCTCCACCACCACGGTGCTCAGGCCCTCGGACGCCGCGTACACCGCGGCGGCCAGACCGGCCGGGCCACCGCCCACGATGCACACGTCGTACAGCGGCTGCTGGGCGCTGGTATGCAGCCCGAGCGCTCCGGCGAGCTCGAGCGTCGACGGCGAACGGAGGGTGTCGCCGTCGGGAACCAGCACGAGAGGGAGGTCGGCCGACGTCGCGTTGGCGAGGTCGTACAACCGCATCGCCTCGGCGTCGCGCTCGACGTCGTACCAGCGGTAGGGCACGTGGTTGCTCGCCAGAAAGCTCTTCACCTCGTGGGTGCGGCCGGACCATTGGTGCCCGACGATCCGGACGTCGGAGGTCTGGTCCGGGTTGCCTCGTCGCCAGTCCCCGAGGAGGTCGTCGATGACCGGGTACAGCCGTTCGTCGGGAGGGTCCCACGGCTTGAGCAGGTAGTAGTCCAGGCCGATGTCATTGATCGCCCTGATCGCGACGTCGGTGTCGGCGTATGCGGTGAGCAGCAGGTATTTTGCGCCAGGCGCATGGATACGCGCTGCCCCGAGCATCTCGATGCCCGTCATCTCGGGCATCCGCTGATCGGCGGCGATCAGCGCGACCGGCTGGTCGCGCAGGGCGAGCCTGCCCAGCACCGCCAACCCATCTGCCCCCGACGTCGCCCGCACGACGCGGTATTCGGCGCCGTAGCGGTCGCGCAGGTCGCGGGTGATCGCGGCCGAGACCATGGGATCGTCGTCGACCGTCAAGATGGTCGGTTTGCTCATGAGATCAACTTCGCTTCGCCCATCCACTGAACGTAGTCAACGTCCAGGATGGACCCGGTCGAGAACTTGCGGTCCGCCCAGGACACGCGCGCGTGATCACCGGTGAGGACTCAGCGGAGACTTGTCGCCGACCAGCCACAGGTGCCCGAACGGGTCGAAGAACCCGCCTTGCCGGTGCTTACCCCACGGCGCCTCGTGATCTCTGATTTCGTCCCGGCTGCCGTCCGCGCCCGCGGCCACCGCGCGCTGGATGAACGTGTCCGGGTCGTCGACGAAGACCTCGATACGAACCGTGGTGGTGCCGATCTCGGCGGGGCTGGCCCAGCCGTTGCTCGCCGGCTCGGCCAGGAAGAAGGGCGCCCCGGCGATCTCCAGGCCCACCACCGACCCGAGGTTCCACAGCTCGGTGGCTCCGAGGGCGCGCCGGTACCAGTCCGTGGCGACCCGCGCATCGGGCACGCCCACCATGAGCGAGATCACCGGCCCATCGGCTGCTGACACCGCAACCCCCGTTTCCCGGCCTGTCGCGCTGACGGTACATCGCCCCGGGGTCGTGAGTGGCAAATGGTGCTATGGCACCCTTTGCCACTCACGGGGCGGGGGAGGCGGCCGGCCGGCGGACCTGGCGGCGCAGGTCGCCGGTGCCGCGGACGAAGCCGTGCAGCGACAGCCAGTGCGCCATGAACTTCGGGTCGGGGTGGGCGCTCGGGATGACGTTGTAGATGTAGTTCAGCCCGCGCTCGGCGGCCTCCTTCTCGAGCCGGTCCACGATGAAGGTTCCGATGCCGGCGCCGCGCCGCGCCGGGTCGACGAAGAAGGTGATCTGCGCGTCGCCCCATTCGGTGTCGAGCCAGCCGTAGCCGACCACGTCCCCGGCGTCGTCCGTGACCCGCCACCACTCGTCGGCCAGGCGCTGGCCCGGCGACGGTGGCGCCACGCCGACCGCGGCAAGCTCGGTCGGACGGAACAACCGCCGCTTGTCGGCATCCCAGAGCGGCGCGTCTTCCTTGGTCCACAGCAGGGCCATGAGGGTCACCTCTCGAGCTTGAGGTTGTAGACGCGGGCGGCGTTGCCGGCGAGCACGAGGTCGGCGGTTTCCTCGTCCGGGCACAGGGCGGCGACGGCGCGGGCGTTGACCGCGATGCCCGGGATGCCGGGCCAGTCCGTGGCGAAGATCATCCGCCGGGTCAGCCGTGCCCAGCTGTGCCGGGTGTAGTAGGTCTGCAGCCGCGACGGCGGCAGGCCGGACAGCTCGATCCAGACGTGCTCGTTGGTCAGGGCGAGGAAGGCCGCGGCGTCGTACCACCAGCCTCGTCCGCCGTGCGCGAGCACAATGTCCAGTGATCGGAAGTCGCGCAGCACGTCGTCGAGCAGGATGGGGTCGCCGAACTGGTTCATCGCCCCGGGGAAGGTCGACGTGCCGCAGTGCACGACGACCGGGATGCCGGCGGACCGGCAGATCTCGTAGGCCGGGTACATGGCCCGGTCGTTCGCGGGGAAGCCGCCGTGCACCGGATGCACCTTCATCGCGATCGCGCCGAGGTCGAGTTGCCGCCGCAGCTCGTCGGCGACCGGGTAGTGCACGTGCGGGTTGATGTTCGCGGCGAACCTCACGCGGTCGGACACCAGCGGCAACATGTCCTCGGCCGTCTGCCAGCCGGTCACCTTGGGGCTGTACTCGGTCAGCACCACCGCAACGTCCACGCCCTCGGCTTCGAGCAGCGCGTGGAAGGCGTCGGGGCGCACCGCGCCGGCGTCGTCGTAGAGCTCGCGCAGCGCCGGCGTGCCGTAGCCCTGCAGCCACACGTCCCACGACAGCTTGAGCGCGGGCAGCCGGGCCGGGTGCAGGTGGACGTCGACGAGCGGGCGGCCGTCAAGCACCGGCCGGCTCGACTTCCGGGGCGCCGGCCGGCTCGAGGTCCGGGGTGATCAGCAGCGTGGCCGACATCGCCCGCAACTCGACCCGCCGGATCTTGCCGGTGGCGGTGGTCGGATAGGAGTCGACGAAGACGATCTTCCGAGGCCGCTTGAACGACGGCATCCCCTCCCGGCAGAAGTCGATCAGCTCCTGCTGGGTGGTGGGCAGGCCGGCGCCGAGGACGACGTATGCGACCGGCCGTTCCAGGCCGTCGGTGTCCGGTGCCGCGACCACCACCGCCTGCGCGACCGCGGGATGCGCCAGCAGCCGGGCCTCGACCTCGGCCGGGCTCACCCACATCCCGCTGACCTTCAGCATGTCGTTGGTGCGGCCGAGGCAGGAGTAGTAGCCGTCGGCGTCCCGCACATAGGTGTCACCGGTGCGCAGCCACTCGCCGCAGAACACCTGCCGGGACGCCGCGTACCGGGACCAGTACCCGGTGGCCGCCGAGTCGCCGCGCACGTACAGCGTGCCCGGTGCGCCGGCCGGGACCACCTCACCGGTCTCGGACCGGATCTCCAGGTCGTAACCGGGGACGGCGACGCCGGTCGTGCCCGGGCGGACCGCGCCCTCCGTGTTGGACAGGAAGATGTGCAGCATCTCGGTCATGCCGATGCCGTCGATGATCTCGATGCCGAAGTGGCTGGTCCACCGCTGATAGAGGGCAGCCGGCAGCGCCTCGCCGGCCGAGGTGGCCAGCCGCACCCCGGCCAGCGCGTCGGCGGGCAGGTCGGCACGCAGCATGTTGGCGAAGAAGGTCGGCCCGCCGAAGAACAGGGTCGCGCCGAACTCTCGGGCGCGGGAGACCATCAGGTCCGGCCTCGACGGGCCCGGCTCCAGGATGGCCGCCGCCCCGACGGACAGCGGGAACAGGACCGAGTTGCCGAGGCCGTAGGCGAAGAACGCCTTGGCCGCCGAGAGGCACCGGTCGTCGGGGCGGATCCCGAGCACCTGCGCGGCGTACGTCTCGCACACCACCTGCACGGACCCGTGCCGGTGCATCGCGCCCTTCGACCTGCCAGTGGTTCCAGATGTATAGAGCCAGAACGCCGGCGAGTCGGCGATCGTCGGGTAGACGGCCGGGTCGGGGTCGGCCGCGGCCACCAGGGCGTCGAGGTCGTGGACGTGCTGGTGCTCGACGGCGGCGCCGCCCGCGGCGAGCACGCCGCGCAACTCGGGCGCGGCCGCGGCGGCCTGCGTCGCAGTGGCCGCGAACTCTGCCGTGACGGCGAGCAGGCGGGCCCGCGAGTCATGCAGCAGTTCCGCGAGTCCGTCCGCCCGGAGCATGGTGGAGACCGGCACCGGCACGGCACCCATCCGCATCGCGGCGAGGTAGACGGCCACGAAGTCGGGGCTGTCGGACATGCACATCAACACGCGCTGCTCGGGCTCCAGACCGGCGCCGCGGAGGACGGCCGCGGTCCGCTGGACCCGGTCGAGGAGCGCCGCATAGGTCAGCTCGCCGGCCGTTCCGGTGAGCGCGACGCGGTGGCCGTCACCGGCCAGCACCCGCCGGTCGAGCAGGTACTCGCATGCATTGAACGAGTCGCTGGTCATGGCAGGTGAACGTAGTCGTAGTCGAACGGCTTGCCATTGATTCCCTGCCGGGGCGGGGCGATCCAGGCAGCGATCTTGCCGCGCTCGTGCACCGGCTGCATGAGCGAGCGGACATAGGTCTTGTCCACCTCGGTGGGCAGCCACTCCCCCTTGCGCCGTTTCCACTCCTCGGCCGAGATGCGCTCACCCCCTGGCGTTGCCTCGATGCCGGAGAACGCACCGACGCGCCGGTTGAACGCGATGTGCGGCAACGCCAGCCGCCTGGCGAGCCCGCCGTCCGCGAGGATCCTGTTCCATCGCTTGACCCCGCCCTCGCAGTCGGCGATGTACTCCAGCCGCAGGTCGGAGTTGAGCCCCACCAGGGCGGCCACCTCGGTCTGACCGATCTCGCCGTCCACCAGCGCGTCCACCATCATCGAGTCGTCGGTGAGCCGGTGGTCGTCCTTGCGGCGGCCCTCCAGCCAGCGGCCCTTCAGCCCGGCTGTGTAGTAGTTCGCCACGTTCGTCGAGGTCTCCGACCCGAACAGGTCCAGCGACACCGCGTAGTGGAAGTTCAGGTATTTCTGGATGATGTCCAGCGGGATGGCGCCGTACGGGATCACGTCGTCGGTGTCGTGCTCGCGCATCACCTGCACGGTCCGCTCCACCACCCGGTCGACGCCGGTGGTGCCGACCATCATGTGGTGCGCCTCCTCCTTGAGCATGAACTCGCAGGTGCGCGACAGCGGGTCGAACGCCGACTCCTTCAACGTGCCGAGCTGGTACTTGCCGTCCCGGTCGGTGAAGTAGGTGAACATGTAGAACGACAGCCAGTCCGGGGTTTCCTCGTTGAACGCGCCGAGGATCCGCGGGGCGTCCTCGCTGCCCGAGTTGCGGTGCAGCAACTCCTCGGCCTCCTCCCGACCCTCGCGGCCGAAGTAGGCGTGCAGCAGATAGACCATCGCCCAGAGGTGGCGGCCCTCCTCGACGTTGACTTGGAACAGGTTGCGCAGGTCGTACAGGCTCGGCGCGGTCGCTCCCAGGTTGCGCTGCTGCTCGACCGACGCGGGCTCGGTGTCGCCCTGGATCACGATCAGCCGCTGCAGGTCGGCCCGATACTCACCGGGCACCTTCTGCCAGGCCGGCTCGCCCTTCTGCTGGCCGAACCCGATCCGGCGGTCCTTCTCCCGTTCCGCCAGGAAGATGCCCCACCGGTAGTCCCTCATCGCCACGTGCCCGAAGTGCGCCCAACCCTCGCGCCCGACGTTGATCGCCGTGCGCAGGTAGACGTCCTCGGTCGGCAGCGCCGGCCCCATCGACTCCCACCAGCGCAGGAAGTTGGGCTGCCAGGACTCGAGGGCCCGCTGCAGCCGCCGGTCCCCGTGCAGCTCGACGTTGTTGGGGATCTTCTCCGAATAGTCGGCGGTGGTCGTCATGCTTCAGACTCGATTCCAGTCGAAGTCGGCGCGCTGACCGGTGCCGAACTTGCGCAGCGCGCCGTCGGACCCGGAGGCATTGGGGCGGTAGAAGATCCAGTTCTGCCAAGCGCTGAGCCGTCCGAAGATCTTCGTTTCCAGCGTTTCCGGCCCGGCGAAGCGGTAGTTCGCCTCCATGCCGATGAGTGCGTCGGGGCTGAAGCTGGCCCGCTCCTCGAGCGCGATGCGCACCTCGTCGTCCCAGTCGATGTCGTCGGGTGCGAAGGTGACCAGCCCCAGCTCCTCGGCGTCTTCGGCCTCGAGCGGCTCGTCTCGGCGGTCGTGGATCGCCGTCAGCGCGGCGTCGTTCCCGAGGAACCTGGTCTGCAGACGGGTCAGGCCGTTGCCCATCGGCAGCGGCCCCAGGTTCATCTCGGTCACCGTGATCGTCGCCGGTTCCGCGTCTGTGTCATGATCAGGGCCCTCGAACGTGCCGAGCAGCTGGTAAGAGCGATCGGCGGCGAGCGCGATCTCCAGTAGGGAGCCGGCGAAGCAGCTGCCCGGCTCGATCAGCGCGATCAGGCTGCGGCTGGTGACATCCAGGCGTTTGAGGGTGCGCTTGAGGTAGTGCATGATTTCGTTGGCCAGCCAGCCGTCGGCGGCGCTGCTTTCGACGCTGTCCAACAGCACACGGTCGTGGCTGCGCACCCGGTCGGCCTGGCCCTCGGTGCGCAGCACCCAGGTGCCGAGGTCCGCCTCGTTGGTGCGCAGGTCGAGGATCAGGTCGTCGAGCTCGCGGGTCATGGCCAGCGTCCAGAAGTCGGCGCCATCGATCGTCGCGGGTGCGTCCTGGTCGGGTCCACGCATGACGATCCGCGCGCAGCGGCCGGCCCGGTCGAGCGTCGCCGACACGTAGCGGTAGTCGATCCGGTCGTCGGTCCGCTCCTTGGCCAGCGGCGTGAGGTTGATGCCGGTCGCGTCCGCCGGGCGTCTCGACGTGCCGGCCAGCTCTCGCGCCCGCGCGGCCACGGTGTCGTCCCACTTCGCCCGCGGCACGGCCTCGTCCACCAGCCGCCAGGCAACGGCCTTCCGGCCGCCGATGCCCTCCGCCTTGGTGGCGAACACATCGGCGAGGTCACGGCGCACCCTGCGCTTGTCCACCACCCTGGTCAGCCCGCCAGTGCCGGGCAGGACGCCGAGCAGGGGCACCTCCGGCAGTGACACCGCGGACGACCGGTCGTCGACCAGCATGATGTGCTCGCAGGCGAGCGCGAGCTCGTAACCGCCCCCGGACGCCGTCCCGTTCACCGCAGCCAGGTAAGTCTGCCCGGAGTGCGCCGTCGCGTCCTCGATGCCGTTGCGGGTCTCGTTGGTGAACTTGCAGAAGTTCACCTTCCAGGCGTGCGGTGACGCGGCCAGCATGCGGATGTTGGCGCCGGCGCTGAAGATCCGGTCCTTGCCGCTGGTGATGACGACCGCGCCCACCTCGGGGTGCTCGAACCGCAGCCGCTGCACCGCGTCGTACAGCTCGATGTCCACGCCGAGGTCATACGAGTTGAGCTTCAGCTCGTAGCCGGGAACCAGGCCGGCGTTCTCGTCGACGTCCATCGTCAGCGTGGCGACGCGGCCGTCGACTGCCAGCCGCCAGTGCTTGTAGCGGGCCGGTTCGGTGCGGAAGTCGACCCGGTCGCGCGCCCGTCCGGCCGCGGCCGGCAGATCCTCCGATGTTTCTTCGGATGCTACTTGCGATGTACGCGGGGTGTCGGAAGTCGCCAGGCTCGTCATGGACCGCTCCTCCTGCCGGTACTGAATATCCTCTACATCGCTACTTGATTCCGTCAAGGGTTTGTAGCAAATTGGCTGCATGACAACCGCTCGTGCCGAGCCGACCCTGTCCCGGCGGCACGCGGCGGGGTCGGAAACCGTCCGCGGTCTGCTCATCACTGTGCTCGGCGAGCTGGTGCTGCCCACCGGCGGCTCGGCGTGGACGTCGGCCTTCCTTGACCTGCTCGACCGGCTCGGCGTCGAGGAGAAGGCCGGCCGCCAGGCACTCATGCGGATGGCGGCGGACGGCTGGCTCACCGGGGAGCGCCACGGCCGGCGCACCCTCTGGCGGCTGGCGCCGAGCGCCGAACAGCTGCTGACCGAGGGCACCGAACGCATCTACGGGTTCCGCGGCGTCACCCGCGACTGGGACGGCCAGTTCGTGCTCGTGCTCGCCCGCGTCCCGGAGACCGATCGGTCGGCACGGCACCTGCTGCGCACCCGGCTGAGCTGGATCGGCTTCGGCACTCCGGCGCCGGGCCTGTGGATCAGTCCGCACAGCGGCCGGGTTGCCGAGGTCGAACGGGTTCTCGCCGAGGCATCCTTCGACGAGGCACGGGTGTTCCTCGCCCGCTACCACGGCGGCGGTGACCTCCCCGGCATGATCCGCCAGGCCTGGGACGTCGATGCCATCCAGAGCCGGTATTCGCAGTTCCTCGCCGACTTCGCCGGGCCTGTGGCCGCGGATCCGCTCGCCCGCGTCGTGGAACTGGTCCACGCGTGGCGCCGCTTCCCGTCCATCGACCCCGAGCTGCCGAGCGAGCTGCTGCCGCCGCTGTGGAGCGGTGAGCGGGCCGCGGATCTGTTCGCCGAGCGTCAGGCGTCCTGGTCGGCCGGTGCTCGCCGGGGGTGGATGGCGCTGAACGAGGTCGACGTTGGTCGCGGCGCCGGTTAGCGCGGCAGCTCGGTGGTCCTTGATCGCCAAGAGTGTCGACTGGCGTTGCAAGTGGTGCAAGCTGGGCCGACAGTTCTGGCGATCACGTGGGAGGTGCAGGCGGAACGGCGTGCGCGAACCCGCCTGGTGATCTCCTTGGTCACCTCGACGTGGCCGGGGGCTGGACGGGGGCTGGACGTCCGGCGAGGTGGCGGTCGGGTGCGCTTGGCCCGGGGCTGGGCTTGATAGGCCTCGATTCGGCCAGTGCCCGCTTGGTAGATCTCGATTCAGTTACCGCTGTGGCCGGCGGAATACACCGTCTCGGCCGATCACCTTGGGTGGTGCCGTATGGCGTTCGCCGGCTGGGCACGGTCGGCTCTTGAGTTGCGGTTGGAAGATTGGCTCGGGACGGGAGTGAGGTTCCCGTCTTGCCGGTTAGGTGCGGCTTCCGGGTTCCCCAACGGCTGCGGTACTGCCTGGACCCCGACGCCGCCGGCCGCGACGCCGCCGGCCGCGACGCCGCCGGCCGCGACGCCGTCCATACCCAAGCCCACAAGTACGGTGCCAGCTTCCGAACCGACGGCCGATTCACGGCCAACCGCAATTAAAGCCCATGTACGAGCCGATAGTAGGCGGCGTTCCACCGGACGGCGTTGGCGAAGTCGCGCGCCGTCGTCTGCTGGTCGATGACGAGGAGTTCGGTATGCAGCATCGCGGCGAAGTCCGTGACGGTCTCCGTGTCGACGGCCTGGCTGAGCACGGTGTGGTGCGGCCCGCCGGCGGTGAGCCAGGATTCGGCCGAGGTGGACAGCGACGGGGTCGGTTTCCAGACGGCCCGCGCCACCGGGAGGTTGGGCAGCGGCTCGTCCGGCTGGACCACCTCGATCTCGTTGAGCACCAAGCGGAACCGGTCGCCGACGTCGGCGATGCCGAGGACGATGCCGGGGCCGGGGAGCGCGTCGAAGACGAGGCGGACCGGGTCCTCGCGGTCGCCGATGCTCAGCGGGTGGATCTCGCATCGCGGTCGGCCGGCGGCGATGCTCGGGCAGACCTCGAGCATGTGCGCGCCGAGAATCTTCGGGGTGCCGGGGCCCCAGTGGTAGGTGTAGTCCTCCATGAAGGAGGTGCCCCGGTTATTGGCAGAGTCGGCGGCGCCCATGGCCTTGACGGCGGCCAGCATCATCGAGGTCTTCCAGTCGCCCTCGCCGCCGAAGCCGTAGCCCTCGGCCATCAGGCGCTGCACCCCGAGGCCGGGCAGCTGGCGCAGGCCGCCGAGGTCCTGGAAGTTGGTGGTGAAGGCGCCGAAGCCGCCGTCGACGAGGAACTGCCGCAGACCGGCCTCGATGCGGGCGGCGTAGCGCAGCGAGTCGTGCCGTTCGCCACCGGCCCGCAAATCGGGGACGACCTCGTACCGGTCGGCGTACTCGGCGACGAGATCGTCGATCGTCTTGTCGTCGATCGAGTCGACCACCGCGACCAGGTCGTTGACACCGTAGGTGTTCACCGAGGCGCCGAAGCGCAGTTCGGCCTCGACCTTGTCCCCTTCGGTGACCGCGACGTCGCGCATGTTGTCGCCGAAGCGGGCCAGCCGCAGCGTCCGCAGCCGCGCGAAGCCGCGGGCGGCCGCGATCCACTTGTCGACCCGGACCGCGACGGCGGGGTCGGACACGTGCCCGGCGACCGTCTTGCGGGCCACGCCCAGCCGGCTCTGGATGTAGCCGAACTCACGGTCGCCGTGCGCTGCCTGGTTGAGGTTCATGAAGTCCATGTCGATGGTCTGCCACGGCAGCGCGGCGTTGGCCTGGGTGTGCAGGTGCAGCAGCGGCTTGCGCAGCGCGTCCAGGCCCGTTATCCACATCTTGGCCGGGGAGAAGGTGTGCATCCAGGCGATGAGGCCGAGGCAACTGTCGTCGTTGTTCGCGTCGAGTATCGCCCGGCGGATGCCGGCGGAGTCGGTGAGCACCGGCCGCCACACGATGTCGGTGCCGTTCGTGCCGAGCGCATCGGAGAGGGCGCCGGCGATCTGCTGGGACTGGCCGGCGACCTGGTCGAGCGTCTCGGGGCCGTAGAGGTGCTGGCTGCCGGTGAGGAACCAAATCTGGGAGCTCATTCGAATCTGGCCTGCCCGTACACGTTCTGGTACCGGTCATAGAGGGCGTCGATGTCCGACTCGGCGATGGGCAGCACGTCGCCGAGCTGGCGGGCGATGTGCACGGTGCGGGCGACGTCCTCGCACATGATCGCGGTCTTGACCGCGTCCTTGGCGCTGGGGCCGATGGTGAACACGCCGTGGTTGCGCATGAGCACCGCCTTGGAGCGCGCGCCGCGCAACGTCTCGACAATGCCGCGGCCGATCGAGTCGTCCCCGATCAGCGCGAACGGCCCGACCGGGATCTCGCCGCCGAACTCGTCGGCGATCATCGTGAGGACGCAGGGGATCGGTTCGGCGCGGGCGCACCAGGCGGTGGCATACGTGGAGTGGGTGTGTACGACGCCGTTGATCTCCGGCAGGTGCCGGTAGACGTAGGCATGCGCGGCGGTGTCGCTGGACGGCGAGAAGTCGCCCTCGACGAGGTTGCCGTCGAGGTCGGTGATGACCATGTTGTCCGCGCTCAGCTCGTCGTAGCTCACGCCCGAGGGCTTGATCACCAGAAGGTCGGCGCCGGGAACGCGGGCGGAGATGTTGCCGGCGGTCCAGATGACGAGGTTGTTGCGCGGGAGTTCGGCATGCAGGGCGGCGACGTGGGCGCGCAGCTCCTGCACGGTGTCCCGTAAGGAGGCGGCGACGGTCATGGGTTTGCCTTTCCGGTCACGGCGGCCCGTTGGATGGCCCGCAGCCGGCGCATCACGTCGTTGCCGCCGCGGCCGAAGTAGTCGTGCAGCCGGCTGTACTCGGCGAACAGCTCGTCGTATGCGGCACAGTTCGCGGCGATCGGCTGGTAGGCGTTGCGGTGCAGCCGCCCCATGGCGGCGGCGGCCGCCGGCACGTCCGGGTAGGCGCCGGCGGCGACCGCGGCGTGGATCGCGGAGCCGAGCGCCGGTCCCTGCTCGGAGCCGATCACGGACAGCGGCATGGCGAGCACGTCGGCGTAGATCTGCATCAGCAACCGGTTCTTGAGCAGGCCGCCGGCGACCACGAACTCGCGCACCGGGACACCGGCGGCGTTGAAGGTCTCGACGATCGTGCGGGTGCCGAATGCGGTGGCTTCGAGCAGTGCGCGGTAGATGTCTTCCGGTTTGGTCGCGAGCGTCTCGCCGACGAGGACGCCGGACAGCTCGTGGTTGACCAGCACCGAGCGGTTGCCGCCGTGCCAGTCCAGGGCGAGCAGGCCGTGCTCGCCGACCGCCTGCGCCGACGCCAGCTCGGCGAGGTGGTCGTGCACCGACACGCCCTGAGCCGCGGCCGCGTCGACGTAGGACGGCGGCACGGCGGTGTCCACGAAGTGCCCGAAGATGTCGCCCACGCCGCTCTGCCCGGCCTCGTACCCGTACGCGCCGGCCGAGATGCCGCCGAGCACCACACCGCACATGCCGGGGACTTCGCGCAGCTCGGCGCCGTTCATCACGTGGCAGGTCGAGGTGCCCATGATCGCGACGAGCTGCCCGGGGGCGAGGGCGTCGGCTGCGGCGGCGGTCACGTGCGCGTCGATATTGCCCACCGCGACCGCGATGCCCGCCGGCAGTCCCGTCCACGCCGCGGCCTGCGCGGTGAGCCGGCCGGCGGCGGCGCCCAGCTCACCGATCGGGTGGGCGAGCTTGGTCTCGACGAAGTCGGCGAACGTCGGGTTGAGCGCGGTGAGGAAGTCCCGGCTGGGGTACTGCCCGTCCTGCAGGATGCCCTTGTACCCGGCGCTGCAGGCGTTGCGCAGGTAGCTGCCGGTGAGCTGCCAGACGATCCAGTCTGCGGCCTCCACCCAGCGGTCCATCGCGGCGTAGAGCTCGGGGTCCTCCTCCAGCAGCTGCAGCCCCTTGGCGAACTCCCACTCGGAGCTGATGAACCCGCCGTAGCGGGCCAGCCACTTCTCGTTCCGCTCGGCGGCCAGGGCGTTGATGCGGTCGGCCTGCGCCTGGGCCGCGTGGTGCTTCCAGAGCTTGACGTAGGCATGCGGGTGGTTGGCGAACTGCGGCAGCTCGCACAGCGGGGTGCCGTCCGCCGTCGTGGGGACCATCGTGCAGGCGGTGAAGTCGGTGGCGATGCCGATCACGTCGCCCGGGTCGACGCCGGCGGCGGCCGCAGCGGCCGGGACGGCGGTGCGCAGCACGTCGACGTAGTCACCGGGCACCTGCAGCGCCCAGTCCGGCGGCAGCCGCCGGTGGCTGCCCGGCAGCCGGTCGGTGATCACCGCGTGCCGGTAAGGATGCACCGCAGAGCCCAGCTCCGCGCCGTCCTCGACCCGCACCACCACGGCGCGACCCGACAGTGTCCCGAAGTCGATGCCGATCACAAACCGTTCGCTCACTACAGGCTTCCTCCGAAGATGCGGACGTCCCAGGGACCCAGGCTCAGCGGTTCGCCTTTCGCGCGGCTCTCGCCGCTGAGCAGGTCCTTGACCGGTGCCGCCGGGGTGGCGGTGGCCGGGCTCCAGCCCCAGTTGTGCACGACGTGCAGCCGGTTGCCGGAGCCTTCGGTGCTGGTCGAGACGGTCACCGGGTCGTCGGTGGCCCAACCGCCGACCGGCTCGGGGGCCAGCCAGCGCGCCAGCGCGGCGGCGAGGTTCTGGTCGGGGATGGTGCCGACCACGGTGATCCGGCCCGACCCCACGGCCTTCGTGGTGACAGCGGCCCAGCGGCCCAGATGCGGGTGGCGGTAGCTGGCGAGGACCTCGGCGTCCACGGTCACCAGCCCCTCGGCGAACCCGGTGGCCGCGCCGGCGAGGGCTGCACCGGCAAGAGCCGTGCCGTCCAGCGGGACCGGGGACGGGAGCGAGGCGCTCTCGTCGTACCAGACGCCGGCCGCCTCGCCGAGCCGCGCCGGGGCCCGCTCGGTTCGCGCCCGGCCCTCCTCGTCGCCGTACCCCGTCCGTGGACCGAGGACAAGGTGGCCGCCGGCCCGCGCGTAGTCGAGGAGGAAGTCCAGGTCGTCGTCGGCCGCGGTGTACAGCGCCGCAACCACCAGGCTCGGGTAGCGCCGCGCCGCGTCGGCGGGGGTACGAACACCACCCCGGGACGGGAGGAGGCCCTGCCCGCGCACGATCCGCTGCTGGCGCTTGGCGTCGAAGATGCCGCGCGCGAACGCCGCCACCATGGCCCGGTAGGAGTCCGGGTCGACCAGCGCGGACTCGCCGCGAAGCGGGCCCTGGGTGGACAGTGCGAACTTGCTGTCCGAGTCGTACAGCACCGCGATGTCGTAGTCCGGCTCCGCGGCGGCGAAGGCGGACCCGGCCGTCCGCAGCTCCTGACCGAGGCGCGCGATCTCCGCATAGGCGCGGCCCGGGATGCCGCTGTGCGGCAGCACGCCGCCCCAGTAGGTCTCGGCACCGCACGGCAGCGTGTTCCAGTGCCAGTACTCGATCATCCGGGCGCCGCGGGCGACCAGCAGCCAGGCCGCCTGCCGCCACTGGCCGTCGTACGGGGACTCGTTCATGGACGAGAAGCCGATGGCGCCGCCGTTGGTCTCGGTGACCAGGAACGGGGCGTCCCTGGACGAGTACATCAGGTCGGCGAGCTGCGTGACCGCCCACGGCCCGCGGACCACCCACCCCATCGGCCCGGCCGAGCGAGAGCGCGAATTGGGGTGTTCGAGCGCGTCCTGCATCTCGTAGTAGGCATTGCCGGATGCCACGTCCAGCCGCCGGCTCAGCTCGACGTCCTCGATGCCCGGTTGCTCATAGGAGATGCAGGTGGTGACGAACCCCCGCCCGCCGCTCACCTCGCGGACGATGCCGGCCTGCCAGCCGATGAACTCGCTGACCAGCTCGGCCTGGAAGCGCCGCCAGGCCAGGTCGTACTGCGGCTGGACGTTGCCCTCCGGTCGCCACAGCTCGCTCCACCGGGACAGCCGGTGTGACCAGTAGGCCAGCCCCCACTCGTCGTTGAGCCGATCGACCGTGCCGTAGCGGCCGCGCAGCCAGTCGACGAACCGCTCGAAGACGTCGGTGTTGTACAGCAGCCGCGGGCCGGGCTCGTTGTCCACCTGGTAGCCGATGATCGCGGGATGGTCCCGGTAGCGGCCCACGACCCGGCGGATGACGCGCTCGGCATAGAACCGGTAGGCGGCGTGCACGAAGTTCACTTCCTGCCGGGCGCCCCAGCCGATCCGATGCCCGGCCGCCGACTCCGCGGCGATCTCCGGATACCGCCGGACCAGCCACATCGGCACCGCATAGGTCGGCGTGCCGAGCACGACGCCGATGTCGCGCCGGTGCGCGGCGTCCAGCACCGGCTCCAGCCAGTCCAGCTCGAACCGGCCGTCCTCCGGCTCCCAGGTCGACCACACCGACTCGCCGACCCGGATCACCGAGAAGGCGGCCCCGGCCATCAGGTCGAGATCGGCCTCGACGTCCGGGCTGCGCTGATACTCCGGGTAGTACGCGGCGCCGAAGCGAATGGCTGGCTGGGTCATGTCCCGGTGCCAGGCTCAGAGCCCCGGTACCGGAAGTCGGCGAAGGACACCGTGCCCTCCGTGGCGAACAGACCGATCACCCGGCCGGTGAACGACGCGCACACCTCGGAGGTCCAGTACCGGCCGTCGAGCTCGGCCAGAAGGGTGCCGCCGGCGAACAGCCGGAGCCGGTCGCCGCCCAACGCTTCCGCGGTGAACCCCGCAGTCGCCAGAGCCGTCTCGATGCGCAGCTCGACGTCCCCGGCGGGCACGGTGACCTGCCAGCTATGGCCGAACCCGGCAACCTGGGCTCGGGCCGTGACCACCGTGCCGCGCGCCTCGAGGCCATACCAGTGCTCCTCGTCGTAGCGCACCGCCAGCCCGCCGGCACCGGCCGAGGCGTCGACGGTCGTCGACACGGTCGAGGTGAGATGCCGCTGGCGGCGGCCGACGAACCGCACGTGGGGGTCGTCGAGCCCACCGGTCCCGGTGATGGCCAGCCGGCCGCCGGCAAGCGTGGCCACCGCCGCCGGCGTGGACCGCACCGAGAGCCATCCCGGGTCGTCCAGCGCGGCCGGGTCGGCGAAGTCGAAGGTCTCCTCGTCGACGCCGGCGCGCGGCGCGAGCCGCACCGGCTCCGGCTGCGGCCAGCCGTCGACCCAGGACGCCGGCGTGATGAACGTTTCACGGCCGAGCGGGGAGAACGACTGCATCGCACCGAGCGGACGCACGCCCAGCATCACCAGGGCCGACCCGCCGTCCGGCGTTTCCACCAGATCGGCGTGCCCGGTGTTCTGGATCGGCCGGTTCGTGCTCCGGGCGCTGAGCACCGGGTTGTCGGGATGCGCCTCGAAGGGGCCGGTCGGCGACGGGCCGCGAGCGATGCTGACCCCGTGCCCGCGTTCGGTGCCGCCCTCGGCGATCAGGAGGTACCAGTGCTCGCCGCGCCGGTACACGTGCGGCGCCTCTGGGAACTTCAGGCCCGTACCCGACCACAGCGAGCGCGGCTCCTCCAGCGCCTTGCCGGCGTCCAGGTCGACCCGCACCTGCTCGATGCCCTTGTGCGCGCCCATGCGTTCCGGGTCGTTGGTGTACAGCCCCGAGAAGGTCACATACGCACTGCCGTCGTCGTCCCACACCAGGTCCGGATCGATGCCGCCGATGCCGTCGATGGTCGTCCCGTCACTCCACGGCCCGGCCGGGTCGGTGGCGGTGAACACCACACAGCCGCGCGGGCTCATCGCGATCGTGACGATGACGTAGAACACGCCGTCGCGGTGGCGGATGGTCGGCGCCCACACACCGCCTCGGGTCGGTACGTCGTCCACGCCGGCCTGCTCGGGACGGGTGGCCACGTTGCCGATGTGCTCCCAGTTCACCAGGTCGGTGCTGCGGTAGACCGGGATGCCGGGCAGGTACTCGAAGGTCGAGGTGACCAGGTAGTAGACACCGTCGGCGAGCACGACGGAAGGGTCCGGGTTGAACCCGGGGATCAACGGGTTGGGCCAGCCGCTCATGTCAACCGCACCCGGGCCTCGAGCGGCAGGTCGACCACCGACGTGCCGACCTTGAGCAGGTACTCCCCCCGCTCGTACTGCCAGCCGCGCTCCCAGTACGCGAGCAGGCGGGTGGCGACCGCCACCTCGGCCACGGCGCTCTCACCGGCAGGCACGCGCACCGGCGCAAAGCCGACCAGCCAGCGCACCGGCCGGTCCACCGCGGAGTCGGGCCGTTCGGCGTACACCTGGACGACCTGCTTGCCGCCGCGGGAGCCGCGGTTGCGCACCCCGACGGTCAGCGACATCACCTCGCCCGGCGCCGCGTCGGGCGGGGCGTGCACGGACTCCAACGCGATCTCGCTGTACCCGGAGCCGGCGCCGAACCAGTACGCCGGCGGCGCGTCCTGCCGCAGCCATGCCCGGTAGCCGATGTGGATGCCTTCGGTGTACTCCAGCGCCCCGTCCACCGGCGTGGTGGACTGCACCGGCACGTCCGCCTCGGCGGCCGGCCAGGTGGTGGGCAGCCGCCCGCCCGGCTCGGCCGCGCCGAGCAGCACGTCGGCGACCGCATTGCCCATCTCCTGGCCGCCGAAGTAACCCACCAGCACCGCGGCGACCTCGTCCCGCCACGGCAGCAGCACCGGCGCCCCGGCGTTCACCAGCACCACCGTGCGCGGGTTCGCCGCCGCGACGGCCCGGACCAGGTCGTCCTGCCGGCCGGGCAGCGCCAGCGTGCTGCGGTCGTACCCCTCGGACTCGACGATGGAGTTGGTCCCGACGACGACCAGCGCCACGTCCGCCGCGGCGGCGGCCTCCGCGGCGGCCGCGATGAGGCCGTCCTCGTCCACGGCGGCGGGCTCGGTGCCGAATCGCAGCCATAGCAGGTCGGCCAGCGGGCCGGTGCGGGCGCGCAGGTCGTACTCGAAGCGGATGTCGACCGGCGTGCCGGCCGTCAGCGTCACCTCGGCGGCCGCGGTCGGCGGGTTGAGCAGCGCGGCGCCGAGGTCCGATCCCTCGGCCTGCACCGTGGCGTCCAGGACCTGCTCGCCGTCCACCCACACCCGGCCGGTGCCCACCGCGGCGAACCCGAGGCGCACCGGGCCGGACTCGTCCGGGGTGAATCGGGCGGTGAGCTCGACGATGGCCGACCGGCCGATCGGGGCGTCCCCGCCGAACCAGACCAGCATGGTGGCCAGCCGGTCCTCGGCGAACAGCTCGGTGCCGCCGTCGTCCAGGAAGCGGACCCGCAGGCCAGGGCCGCCGGTCGCCGGGTTGGTCAGCAGTGCCGGCGGCAGCTCGGCCACGCCCTGCTGGACGATCGCGCCGCGCGAGTAGCTGATGTCCGCGTCCGGCAGCGCGGCCCGCAGGCCAGCCAGCGGGGACACCGTGTACTCGGGCAGCACGGTCGCGCTGCCGCCGCCCTGGGTGCGGGCGTTCGCGGCGTTGTCGCCGATGACGGCCACCGACCGCAGCGCCGCCCGATCCCAGGGCAGCTCGCCGCGGTTGGCCAGCAGCACGGTGCCCTCGATGGCGGCCTCGCGGACGAAGGCGACCCCGTCCTCCACCCAGACCGGGTCGGCCGGCAGCGTGCCATCGAGCGCGCCGACCCGGCCCGCCAGGGTGAGGATGCGCGCCACCTTGCGGTCGATCGCGGTCTCGTCGATCGCCCCGGCGCGCACCTCGGCCACCAGCGCGTCGCCCCACGGGCCGTCCGGGCCGGGCATCACCAGGTCCTGCGACGCCTTGGCGCTCTCCAGCGACCGCACCGCGGTCCAGTCGCTGATCACCACGCCGTCGAAGCCCCACTCGCTGTTCAGCGGGGTCTCCAGCAACTCGTTCTCGGTCGCGGTGGCCCCGTTGATCGAGTTGTAGGAGCTCATCACCAGCCAGGCGCGTGCCTCGGTGACGGCCTTCTCGAAGGCGAGCAGGTACAGCTCCCGAAGCGCACGGTCGCTCACCCGCACGTCCACCGTGAACCGGTCGGTCTCCGAGTCGTTGGCGATGTAGTGCTTGGGGGTGGCGCCGACGCCGTTGTCCTGCGCGCCGTGGACGTAGGCGGCGGCGAGTTCCGCGGTGAGCACGGGGTCCTCGCTGAAGCACTCGAAGTGCCGGCCGCCCAGCGGCGAGCGGTGCAGGTTGATGGTCGGGCCGAGCACCACGTCGACGCCCTTGCGCCTGGCCTCGACCGCGGCCGCGGCACCGTAGCGCCGGGCGATGTCGGGGTCCCAGGACGAGGCGAGCGCCGTTGCCGACGGCAGGTTGAGCGACGGGTCGCGCTCGTCCCACACCTCCCCCCGGACCCCGGACGGGCCGTCCGAGACCAGAATGCGGCGCAGCCCGATCTTCTCGACGGGCCAGGTGGTCCAGAAGTCCCGCCCGGTCAGCAGCGTGACCTTCTCCTCCAGCGTCAGGGCGGCAACCGCCTCGGCGATCTTCACGTCGGCGGCGACAGCAGTCATCGGGAGCTACCTCCAGTATTGGAACGACGCCAGCAGGGGGCTCTACTCGCGGTCACCGATCCGGCCGCTCCGTGGAGCGACGGCGTCGCCATCCAAGAAGACATTCGCGGATCGACCCAACGTCGCCTCGAACGACGGCACCTCCCGCCTGGGACACCGTCGACCAGCCGCGACCCGGCCGGCGAGGCAATGATCCTCTCGCCGCTCGGGTCGCGCCAGTCTGGAGGGCGGCGCACGATTGGGCCAACGGACCGAGGTGGCGCCGAGGCCTACCGTTTCGCATGGACGTCGGTGACCGCAATGCCGACCCAGAAGAAGGAGCCGCAGATGACCGCGCAGCTGCAGCCGTCGCCGGTGAAGGTCGTTGCCACCGATGCGCCCGACCAGCCGACTCGCACCCCCGAGTTGGAACGGCTCTACCGGGACTTCGAGACCAACCTTCTGGTGCCACTGTGGACGGAGATCGGTGATCTGATGCCGCAGCGCCCCACGTCGCGTGCGATTGCGCATGTGTGGCGCTGGGGCGCCATGCTTCCGCTCGCCGAGCGGGCGGGGGATCTCGTGCCGGTCGGCCGGGGTGGGGAGCGGCGAGCCATCGCACTTGCCAATCCCGGCCTTGGCGGTCGGCCGTTCGCGACCTCCACGCTGTGGGCCGCAATCCAGTACCTCAACCCCGGCGAGGTCGCTCCGGAGCACCGGCACACGCAGAACGCCTTTCGGTTCGTCGTGGAGGGTGACGGCGTCTGGACCGTCGTCAACGGGGACCCGATCGCCATGCGGCGCGGGGACTTCCTGCCACAGGCCGGCTGGAACTGGCACGGCCACCACAACATCGCCAAGGCTCCGATGGCCTGGCTGGACGGCCTCGACATCCCCTTCGTGCACGCCACCGACACGGCCTTTTTCGAGTTCGGCCCCGAGCAGGTGCGGTCGAAGGCCACTCCCGAGAAGTCGTTCTCGGAGCGGCTGTGGGCCCACCCGGGTTTGCTGCCGATCTCGCAGCGGCGACCGACTGTCGCGTCCCCGATCGGGGCCTACCGATGGGAGCACACCGACGCCGCGCTGCGCGACCAGCTCGACCTGGCACAGGAGAGCCAGCCTGGCGTGGTGGAGCCCGGGCACGCGGCGGTCCGGTTCACCAACCCCGCCACCGGCGATGACGTGCTGCCCTCGATCCGCGCTGAGATGCACCGGCTACGCGCCGGCACGGAGACTGCCGAGCGCCGGGAGGTCGGCTCCTCGGTTTGGCAGGTCTTCGAGGGCCGTGGCACCGTCCGGGTCGAGGATCGCGAGTGGACCGTCGAGACCGGTGACCTCCTCGCGGTTCCGTCCTGGCAGGCCCTGGTCATCGGAGCCGAGACCGGGCTGGACCTGTTCCGTTTCAGTGATACCCCGGTGTTCGAGCGGCTCGGTCAGGACCGGGTCGAAGTCAAGGGCCAGTTGGTCCAGGTGGCCGGGCAGCCGGTTTTCGACGAGGAGGCGGCCCGATGAGGCTGGCGTCCCTTCGAACGGCCGGCGGCACCCGCGCGGTTCGCCGCGACGGCGACGAGTACGTCGATCTCGGGGTAACCGACGTCGGTGCGTTGCTGGCCCGGCCGGATTGGCCCGACCTCGCGGGACGCGGGGACGGTGCGCGGTATCCGGTAGCGGGGGCGGACCTGGCCCCCGTCGTCCCGTCGCCGGGCAAGATTCTTTGCGTCGGGCAGAACTACCGTGCCCACATTCTCGAAATGGGCCGGGAGGTGCCGCAGTACCCCACGATGTTCGCCAAGTACCCCGAGGCACTCATCGGCCCGAACGATCCGATCGAGCTCGCACCGGAGTCGGACGCCGTGGACTGGGAAGCCGAGCTCGCGATCGTGATCGGCCGCCCGGTGCGGCGAGCTTCAGCCGACGACGCCGCCGCCGCCATCGCGGGCTTCACCGTGCTGAACGACGTCACCATGCGTGACTGGCAGTTCCGAACCATGCAGTGGCTGCAGGGCAAGACGTGGGAGCGGACCAGCCCGGTCGGTCCCGTGCTGGTCACACCGGACGAGCTGCCCGGCGGGGTGCGGCCATCGTTGAGCATGTCCTGCACGGTGGACGGCGAGACGGTCCAGAAGGCCTCCACCGGCGACCTGGTCTTCGACCCGGTGTTCCTGGTGCAGTACCTGTCGACGATCCTGACCCTCCGGCCGGGTGACCTGATCGCTTCCGGCACACCCGGCGGCGTGGGCCACGCCCGCAAGCCGCCGCGCTACCTGCACGCCGGCGCCAGGCTCGTCACCGAGATCAGCGACATCGGCCGGCTCGACAACCTGGCAACTGCGCCGTGAGCCGGTCCGGCCTCGTCTCACGCCGGCTGGCATGGATGCGACTGGGCACCTCGCTGTTCCTGGAGTCCACGGCCCGCCTGGAAGACTCCGAGCTGGACGCTGCCTCCGGCCTACCGGAATGGTCGCGCCGGCACTTGTTGGCCCATGTGGGGTTCAATGCCCGAGCGCTGCAACGCCTCGTCCATTGGGCGCGCACCGGGGAGCGCACTCCCATGTACGCGTCGCCGGAGCAGCGGGTGGCCGAAATCGAGGAGGGCGCCACCTGGGACGGTGCGCGGTTGCGCAGCTTCGTCAGGAACAGCGCAGCCGACCTCGAGCACGACATCGATGGGCTCGATG
>DASXTS010000418.1:0-3704 GCA_036505275.1 Pseudonocardiaceae bacterium | reverse complement strand
CGCCGGCGAGCTCGGACCCGAGCACCTGCAGGCCATCGCCACAACGCTGAGCAACCTGCCGATCTCGGTCAGCCCGGCGGACCGCGGCCACGCCGAGACCGTGCTGGTCGAGGCGGCCCGCAGCATGGATGCCGCCACCCTGGCCAAGCTCGGCGTGCAGGTGCGCGCCCGGCTGGACCAGGACGGCACCCTACCCTCGGACGTTGAGTTGGCGCATCCGGTCAATGAGCTGCGGTTTGTCACCAAACCCACCGGGCGCACCGCGTTCCGCGGTGAGCTGGACCCGCAGGCCTCCGCGCTGCTGCACACCGTGTTGAGCCCGCTGGCCAAGCCGAGGCCCAGCACCGAGGAGGGCCTGGACCCGCGCACCGCCGCCGAACGCCACGGCGACGCGCTGGTGCAGATCCTGCACCTGGCCGCCGACAGCGGTGGTCTGCCCTCCGAGGCGGGCGAGAAACCGCACCTGCTGCTCACCATCCCATTGCAGGACCTGCGCGACGGGCTGGGCACCGCGTTGCTGCACGGCGCCGGCCTGCTGGACGCCGCCTCCGCGCGGCGGATCGCCTGCGACTGCAAACTGATTCCGGTGGTCCTGGGCGCGAACTCCGAACCGTTGGACCTTGGTCGCAGCAGCTACACCGTCTCCACCGCCCAACGGCGCGCGTTGATCGTCCGGGACGGTGGATGCGCATTCCCAGGCTGCGATCGTCCGCATCGCTGGTGTCACGGCCACCATGTGCGGCACTGGGCCGATGGTGGACCCACCGATCTGCACAACTTGGTGTTGTTGTGCGGCAGCCACCACCGGCTGGTGCACCATTCCGAGTGGGACTGCGCCATCGTCGACGGGCACGCCGAGTTCTATCCGCCGGCGTATATTGACCCGTCACGAAGACCGCGACGAAATACCATGCACCAATGCGCGGCCTAATACGACAGCCGCAGAGTGTGATCTTGGCCGGCGTGTCGTGATCACGAGGACGGCCACCGCGTGATCGACTTCAACGTGTGTTGGATCTCGAGGAAGACGCCGGGCGAGTTCGCGCAGGCGGACTCGCGGCGACGGGGCCCGGATGTATGTGCTCGGGCTGCTCTCCGGCGCGGAGCGCAAGAACTCCTGGACGATCGCCGAGCAGGCCGGCGACCGCAGCCCGGACGGCATGCAGCGGCTGCTGCACTTCTACGCTGGGATGCCGATCCGGTGCGCGACCGGCTGTGCGGCTACGTGCTGGAGCACCTGGGCGATGCCAGCGGGGTGGTGGTCGCCGATGAGACCGGGTTCTTGAAGAAGGTCACCATGTCCGCCGGCGTGCAACGCCAGTACTCCGGCACTGCCGGGCGGATCGAGAACTGCCAGATCGGGGTGGTCTTGACCTACACCTCGGTCCACGGCTGGGCGCTGATCGACCGCGAGCTTTACCTCCCGGCCTGGTGGACCGAGGACCGGGACCACTGCGCGCAGGCCGGCATCGGCGAGGATGTACAGTTCGCCACCAAAGCCGAACTGGCGCAGCGCATGCTGGCCCGGCTGATCGCCACCCACGGCCAGCAGGCGGTGGGCTGGTTCACCGCCGACGAGATCTACGGCGACAACCCCGGCCTACGCGCCTATCTGGAGCAGCAGCAGATCAACTATGTCATGGCGATCTCCTGCGACCAGCGTTTCAGCACGCCGAAAGGACCGATGCGGGGCAGATGAGTTGGCCCGCCGGCGCGCCCCGCACGGGCTGGCAGCGGCTGTCCGCCGGAAACACACGATCGCCCGTTAAAGCGGGCCAACGAAGGTCCGCCGCATGACCGGCGGGACCTGATCAGGCGGCGGCCCCTGGTGCGTCGAAGCCGACGGTCGGGGTGATGTCAGTGCGGAACAGGGCGAGGGCGAGTTGGGCGATGAGGCGGTTGGAGGCCTGGTCGAACTCCGCGCCGACGTGCACATGCTGGCCACCAGCGGGCGCGGAGACGGAGCGGACGGTCGCGGGCAGGCGGAGCTCGACGCCGTCGGCTGTGAGGGTGAGGGTGGTGCGTTGGCCGACGGCGGCGACCCCGGCCGGGGCGCTGAGGGCGGCGCCGGTGAGGGAGACGTCATGCACGTGCACGGGGTGGTGGTCGCCGAGGACGGCCGGGCCGTGCATGGCGAACCGCACGGCGGCCCGCCGTTCCACGCCGTACCGCGGGGAACGGATGCGGTGGATGGCGACACAGAGCACCACCATGTTGGCGACCATCCAGGCGGCTGCCCCATGTGCGGCCCAGGTCACCGAGTAGTGCAAGGGGCTGAGGCCGGCGATGGTCGCGGCGTACCAGCCGAGGCCGGCGACGTGGGCCACGAGCAGGCCGACAAGCAGTCGCGGGGCTGGCATCCGGGTGCGGGACCGGCCGCCGCGGCCCTTGGCGGTGACGTTGAACGAGCGCGAACGAGGCCCGAACAGCGCGAGGGTGGCGCGCAGGTTGGCCGGCAGCCTGATCAGCTCGAAGAGCACGGCGTGCCACACGGTGGCGTGCCCGCGGGCGAGCAGCCGCAGGGCCAGCCGCTGAGTCAGGAACACGGCAAGGAACCACGGCAGGAACACCGCTGGCGCGGCGGCGACCGGCAGTCCGCCGGTGGCCACGGTGGCAAGCGGGAGCAGCAGGTAGCCGAGGGCACGCCAGGAGTCGAACCAGCCGAGCAGGGTGGAGAGGTAGCTGATGCGTTGGGTCAGCCGCAGGCCGCTCACCGTGGCGGGGTTCTCGGTGCGCAGCACCTGCATGGCGCCGACGCCCCAGCGCAGCCGCTGGCCTAGGTACTGCTGGATGTTGGCGGCGGCCAGCCCGCTGGCCAGCGCCTCGTTGTGGTAGACGGTGCGCCAGCCGCGGCGGTGCAGCCGGATGGTGGTGTGGATGTCCTCGGTGATGCTGTCGGTGGACACCCCGCCGACCTGGCGCAGCGCGGACAACCGCACCACGGCGTTCGTGCCGCACCAGAAGGCCGCGCCCCAGCGGTTACGGCCGGCGGCCAGCGCCCGGTAGAACAGCTGCTGCTCGCCGAAGTGCCGCCCGCCGCGGGTGCGCACATGCTCGAAGCTGTCCGCGTTGTAGAACTCCTGAGGGGTTTGTACCACCGCGACCAGCGGGTCGGCGAAGTACGGCATGGTGTGCGCGAGGAAGTCGGCGTGCGCGATGTGGTCCGCGTCGAAGATCGCGACGAGGTCCACGTCCAGCTCGGGCAGCACGTCGTTGAGGTTGCCGGCCTTGGCGTGATCGTGCCGTTCGCGCGCCCGGTAGCGGGCGCCGAGGGAGCTGGCCAGCTCGGCCACCCAGGGCCGGTCGCCGTCGTCGAGCACCCAGGTGTCGTGCGCCGGGCGCAGCGCCACCGCGGCCGCGATCGTGGGCAGCAGCACCTCGCGCGGCTCGTTGTACGTCGGGATGAGCACCGCGACGGTCAGCGGCGGTGGCACTCGCCGGTCAACGTGGGGGGCCGCGTCCAGGTTCCACAGGTCGAAGGTGTGCAGCGCCAGGGACAGCAGGGCGTGCAGCTCAAGCACCAGCAGGCAGGCCGCCAGCCAGGCGGTCGCGCCGTGCAGCGTGGCGTGCAACCGCCAGACCAGGTAGCTGACGGTCAGCGCGATGGCGGCCAGCGCCGCAGCGCGGAACACGGCTCGCTGCCCGCGCCGCTCGGCAGCGTAGGACTGGGTCGCCCACGGCACCGGCCAGGCCAGCTCGGCTGG